>PHEO01000176.1 GCA_002841195.1 Alphaproteobacteria bacterium HGW-Alphaproteobacteria-11 | reverse complement strand
CTGCTGCCGCTGGTGGTGCCGATCGAGGTCGTGTCGTACCTGACGCGTCCGATCAGCCTGTCGGTTCGTCTCTTCGCCAACATGATGGCCGGGCACACGGTTCTGAAGGTGTTCGCGGGCTTCGTCATCGCGCTCGGCGCTTTCGGCGTCGCACCCGGCATCGTACCGCTGGTGTTCATGGTCGGTCTGACCGGCCTTGAAGTCCTTGTCGCGGCGCTGCAGGCCTATGTGTTCGCGATCCTGACCTGCATCTATCTCAACGACGCCTTGCATATGCACTGAGGCGCCGGCCCAAACGGGGCGGAAGCCCTTTCGATCAACCGCAACGGGGCGCGACCCGCACCCTTTACGACAACGGAGACTGAAGACCATGGAAGCAGAAGCTGCAAAGCTCATCGGTGCGGGTATCGCCTGTATCGCTCTTGCCGGCGCCGGCGTCGGCATCGGCACGATTTTCGGCAACTACCTGGCGGGCGCCCTGCGCAACCCGACCGCGGCGCAGGGCCAGTTCGGAAACGCGCTGCTCGGCTTCGCGCTTGCCGAAGCGACGGGCCTGTTCGGCCTCGCCGTCGCGTTCCTGATCCTCTTCGCGTTCTGATCGAAGCGAACGCTCGCGTGTTCCGGCGCCGCCTTGTTGCGCGGCGCCGGCAATCGCTTTCAGGAGAAGCGGCATGCCGCAACTAGAATTTCATACCTTCGTGCCGCAGCTCGTCTGGCTGGCGATCACGTTCGGCTTTCTCTATCTGATGATGGCCCGCGTGGCGCTGCCGCGCATTGCCAACGTCCTTGAGGAACGCCGCGATCGCATCGCCGACGATCTCGACCAGGCCGAGCAGTTCAAGCGGCAGACGGACGAAGCCATTGCCGCCTACGAGAAGGCACTGGCGGATGCCCGCGCCAACGCGCATGAGATCGCGCAGGCGACCCGCGACAAGCTGAACGAAGAAACCGAACGGCAGCGGAAATCGATCGAGGCGCGCCTCGCCGAAAAAATCGCCGCCGCCGAAAAGCAGATCGCCGCAACCAAGGAAAAGGCGCTCGGCAATGTGCGTGCCGTGGCCATTGAGGTGGCCGATGCCGTTGTGACCGAACTCCTCGGCAGTGCCGACCGTGCCGCCGCCGAGCGCGCGGTCGACGGCGAACTCAAATAGAAGGACCGGAACCCATGTTCGCGTCTCCCGATTTCTGGGTGCTGATTTCCTTCCTGATGTTCATCGGGCTGCTGGTCTACTACAAGGTGCCCGGCATGATCGGAGGGCTTCTCGACAAGCGCGCCGCCGACATCGCGGCCGAGCTCGACGAAGCCCGGCGGCTGCGCGAGGAAGCGCAGCAGCTTCTCGCCTCCTACCAGCGCAAACAGCGAGAGGCCATGAAAGAGGCCGAGGACATCGTCGCCCAGGCGAAGGTCGAGGCCGAAAACCTCGCCAAGGAGATCCGCGCCAATATGGAAGCGCAGGTCGAGCGGCGCACGAAGCTCGCCGAGGACAAGATCGCCCAGGCCGAATCGCAGGCCCTGAGCGAGGTTCGCGCGACCGCCGCCAATGTGGCCATCGGCGCGGCCCGCAAGGTGATCGCCGACAAGGTGACCGCCAGCGAAGATGAAAAGCTGGTCGAACGCTCGATCGCCGATCTCGCCTCCAAGCTGCACTGAGGCAAACCGGCCTTCAAAAAGCCCCGCCCCGCGCAAGCCGGGTGGGGTTTTTGTTTGCATTCGCCGCCGCTCCGCCCCTTCAATAGATCAGCCGCGGGAGGGGCGACCATGCTGAACAACTACACAAAGACCGAATTCACCCATGAGGGCGAAACCCGCCCGGTCTATGTGCGGGGGCATGGCCCGGCCGTCATCGTCATTCACGAAATTCCCGGCATCACGCCCGAAGTGATCCGCTTTGCCGACTGGGTGGCCGATGCGGGGTTTCGCGTCTACATGCCCGAACTGCTCGGCGTGGCCGGCAAGCCACTGACAAACGGCTATGTGCTCTCCTCGATCGCCAAACTCTGCGTGCGCCGCGAGTTTCATATCCTTGCCTCCAACCGGTCGAGCCCCGTCACCGTCTGGCTTCGGGCGCTGGCGCGGCATGCGCATGAGGAAGCCGGCGGCAAGGGCGTCGGCGCGGTCGGCATGTGCTTTTCAGGAAATTTCGCGCTCTCGATGATGATGGAACCGGCGATGCTGGCACCGGTCCTGTCGCAGCCCTCGATGCCCTTTCCGGCGGGCACCGCGCGAAAGGCGGCGCTGCATGTGTCGCCCGAAGAACTCGCTTGCGTCAAGGATCGCTGCGCGAAGGGCGCCAAGGTGCTCGGCCTGCGTTTCAAGGGCGACTTCATGTGCCCGCCGGAAAAGTTCGAGAGCCTGCGCCGCGAGCTCGGCGACGCTTTCGAGGGTATCGAGATCGATGACCGCCACGCCAACCCGAATTCGCCGGCGCCGAAGCCACATTCGGTGCTGACCGTCGACCTGATCGACCGCGACGGCGAGCCGACCAAGGAAGCGGCGAAACGCGTGATCTCCTTCTTTCAGGAACGGCTGCTGGCGGCCTGAGGTGCGATGACCGTCAGCTCCGGCCATTTTTCCGTCCAGCGCGCAGCCTTCTCGGAATAGCGCGCCGCGCTGAAGTTCGGCGCGCGGTTCGGGCGGATGATCATGGTCTCGATGTCGGCGAAGCCGTGCGGCGCATAGATGCGTCCGTCCGGCGCGATGCCAACCATGCAGGCGGGCGCAAGGAAACGGTCGATGCCTTCGCAGGAAGAGCGAAGCGGCGGATAAGCCGTGCCGAATTTTTCTTCGTACCAGAGATGCACCCGGGCCTGATTCTTCAGTTCGATCTCCGCATCGAGACCCGCAAAGACCTCCGCGCAGCGGCGGATTTCGGCATCTTCCGCTTCCCAACTCGTGTTGGGGTCGAAATAGAAGACGTCGTAGTCCTTGATGCCGTAGTCCGGTGCGCGACCTGTCAGCCCGTTCCAGACCGCCTGAAAAAGGCTGCCCGACACAAGCCAGGCGTCGGGCAGATCGAGTTCGGGCAGCCGGTCCAGGATCGTGCGGTTGGTTTCGTTGGCGAGCGCCAGCGAAAGAAACCGCGCTTCGTCCATCCCTATTCGGCCGCCTGTTTCGGCGCCGGCGGCACCCAGCGCAGCACCGGACTGCGGGCGGCGGCGGTTTCGTCGAGGCGGCGGCGCGGCGACAGGTAAGGCGCACCGGTGAAGCGTTCCTTGTCGTTCGACTTCGCGGCGCGGGCGAGATCCTTCAATGTCGCGATGAAGAGATCGACAGCCTGCTTCGATTCCGTCTCGGTCGGCTCGATCAGCAACGCGCCATGCACCACCAGCGGGAAATACATCGTCATCGGATGGTAGCCTTCGTCGATCATCGCCTTGGCGAAGTCGAGCGTTTCGACGCCGGTGCCCTTCAGGAAGTGATCGTCGAACAGCGCCTCGTGCATGCACGGGCCTTCAAACGGCGCCGAGAGATCGTCCTTCAGCGAGGCCAAGACATAATTGGCATTCAGCACAGCGTCCTCGGCAACCTGGCGCAGTCCGTCCGAGCCGTGGCTCATCATGTATGCCAGCGCGCGCACAAACATGCCCATCTGGCCGTGGAAGGCCGTCATGCGGCCAAAGGGTGTCGTGCCGTCGGCCTTTGCGTCTTCGGCCGTTTCGACCAGACGGAAACCGTCCGGTCCGTGCACCACATAGGGTCGCGGTGCGAAGGGCGCCAGCGCCTGCGAGAACACCACCGGCCCCGCGCCCGGCCCGCCGCCGCCATGCGGCGTCGAAAAGGTTTTGTGCAGGTTGATGTGCATCGCGTCGACGCCGAGATCGCCCGGCCGCACACGGCCGACAATGGCGTTGAAGTTGGCGCCGTCGCAGTAGAAATAGGCACCCGCTTCATGCACCGCATCGGCGATGTCGATGATGTCGCGTTCGAAGAGGCCGCAGGTGTTTGGATTGGTCAGCATGATCGCGGCGACGTCCGACCCGAGCTTCGCCTTGAAGGCTTCGAGATCGACGCGGCCTTCTTTCGTTGCCGGAATGGCATCGACCTTGTAGCCGAGCAGCGCCGCCGTCGCCGGGTTGGTGCCATGCGCCGATTCCGGTACCAGCACGCGGCTGCGCGCTTCGTCCTCGCCGCGCGCGATCAGCGCCGCGCGAATGGCCATCATGCCGCAGAGCTCGCCATGCGCGCCGGCCTTGGGCGACAGCGCCACGCCCGGCATGCCGGTCAGCTCCTTCAGCCAATGGGCGAGCGTGTCCATCAATTCCAGCGCGCCCTGCACCGTCTTGACCGGCTGCAAGGGGTGCAGATCGCCGATGCCCGGCAACCGCGCCATTTTTTCGTTGAGGCGCGGATTGTGCTTCATCGTGCAGGAACCAAGCGGATAAAGCCCGGCATCGATCGAATAGTTTTTGGCCGACAGGCGCACATAATGACGCACAATCTCGGGCTCCGAGACGCTCGGCAGACCGATGCGGCCTTGCCGCTCGAAATTGCCGAGGCGCGCGGTGAAGGGCGCGGGCTCATCGAGATCGACGCCGCAGGCGCCCGGATTGTCGAGTTCGAACAACAACGCCTCTTCGAGGTGCAAGGCGCGGTTGCCGGTGAAGGTCTCGTGTGCCACCGAAGATGCGCCGGCGATCGAAGTCGGACGTCCCTGCTTGTTCATTCCGGACATCAGAGCACCTCCTCAAGCGCGGCGGCATAGGCGGCGCGGTCTTCGTCGGTATTGATTTCGGTCGAGGCGACGATCAGCAGATCGTCGAGCCCGGCGCCCGGCAGCAGGCGCGAGGCCGGCACGCCGCCGAGCACGCCCTTGTCGGCCAGCGCATCGACAACTTCCGCCGCCGGCTTCGTCAGGCGCATTGTGAATTCGTTGAAGAAAGCCTGATTGAGAATTTCGACGCCCGGCACTTTCGCCAGCCGTTCGGCAAGATCGACGGCGGCGGCGTGGTTGATGCGGGCGAGGCGCTTGTAGCCCTCCTCGCCCAGCAGCGACATATGGATCGTGAAAGCGAGACAACAAAGGCCCGAGTTCGTGCAGATATTGGACGTCGCCTTTTCGCGGCGAATATGCTGTTCGCGTGTCGACAGCGTCAGCACGAAGCCGCGCTTGCCGTCGGCGTCCACCGTCTCGCCGCAGAGGCGGCCCGGCATCTGGCGGATGAATTTCTGCCGCGTTGCGAAGAGACCGACATACGGCCCGCCGAAATTGAGGCCGTTGCCGATCGATTGCCCCTCGCCCACTACGATGTCGGCACCCATCTCGCCGGGCGGCGTGACGGCGCCCAGCGAAACGATCTCGGGCACGACCGCGATCAGCAGCGCGCCCTTCGCATGCGCGGCCTCGGCGATGGGTCGAAGATCGACCAGTTCACCGAAGAAGCCCGGCGTCTGCACGACGACGCAACTTGTGTCGTCGGCGATATGGGCGACGATGTCTTCGGTCGTGCCCGGCAGCGCCGCCGGCATCACCTCGAGTTCGTAGTCCGCGAATTCCGACAGGTTGCGGACAACCTCGGCATATTGCGGATGCAACGTGCCCGACAACACGGCCTTCTTGCGCTTTGTGACGCGATGGGCCATCAGCACCGCCTCGCCGCATCCGGTCGAGCCGTCATACATCGAGGCGTTCGCAACCTCCATGCCGGTGATCATCGCCACCTGAGTCTGGAATTCGAACAGATATTGAAGGGTGCCTTGCGTGATCTCGGGCTGATAGGGCGTGTAGGAGGTGAGGAACTCCGAACGCTGGATCAGATGATCGACCGAAGCCGGCACATGATGGCGATAGGCGCCCGCGCCGACGAAGAACGGCACCGAACCGGCCGCAACATTCTTCGATGCCATTTTCGACAATACACGCTCGACATCGAGCTCGCCCTTGCGGCGCGGCAGATCGACGAGACCATCGAGCCGCGCGCGTTCGGGCACGTCGCGGAACAGCTCGTCGACGGATTTCGCGCCGATGACGCCCAGCATTTCGCGGCGGTCGGTCTCGGTCAGGGGCAGGTAGCGCATAATCGCAACGTCCTTGTTCGGGCTTGTGCGGGGTTGATGGCCGCGGTGCCGGCGCGGCCGGTTCAGTGGAGACTTTCGACGAATTCCTTGTAGGCGCTCTCGTCCATCAGCTTGTCGAGCTCGGAAGGATCGGACATACGCAGTTTGACGAACCAGCCATCGCCCATCGCGTCCTCATTGACGCCGGCCGGCGTCGCCTCGATGTCGCCGTTGACGTCGATCACCTCGCCGCTGACCGGCGTGTAAACCTCGCTGGCGGCCTTGACGCTT
>PHEO01000379.1 GCA_002841195.1 Alphaproteobacteria bacterium HGW-Alphaproteobacteria-11 | reverse complement strand
CATGAACACGTCCGCCCTCAACCCCCGCATCCTGCAACCCGGCGACATCAACCCGAACTGGCGGTGGGACAAACACCTGCCCGCGCTTGGTCATACGGCGGTCGATTTCGAGCGCCGGGTCGATCACGACCGTTTGCGCCGCTACCGTCTGAGCCGCACCAAGGCGGCACTGAAAAAATCGGGTTGCGGTGCGCTCTTGACCTTTGATGTGAACAACATCCGCTACATTTCGGGCACCAAGATCGGCGAATGGGAACGCGACAAGATGTGCCGCTTCTGCCTGCTGGCGGGCGACGAGGAACCCTATGTGTGGGACTTCGGCTCAGCCGCCGTGCACCACCGCGAGTATTGCGACTGGCTTGACCCCGAGCGGATGCGCGCCGGCGTGGTGGGCATGCGCGGCACGATTCCGCCCAGCTTCGGGCTGATGAAGCGCTACGCCGAGGAAATCTACGGGCTGCTGAAAAAGGCCGGCGTGGCCGCCCAGCCGGTCGGCGTCGATTACGCCGAAACCGCGATGTTCTTTGCCCTGCAAGAGGCCGGGCTGAAGGTGGTGGACGGCCAGCAGATCATGCTCAGCGCGCGCGAGATCAAGAACGTGGACGAGATCCAGCTGCTCAATCAGGCCGCAAGCATGGTTGACGGCGTCTATCACATGATCTGGGAAGAGCTGAAGCCGGGCATCCGCGAGAATGACATCGTGGCGATGGCCAACAAGATGCTTTACGAAATGGGCTCGGACGATGTCGAGGCGATCAACGCTATTTCGGGCGAACGCTGCAACCCGCATCCGCACAACTTCACGGATCGGCTTTTCCGCCCAGGCGATCAGGCGTTCTTTGATATTCTGCAAAGCTATCAGGGCTATCGCACCTGCTACTATCGCACCTTCAACATCGGCCGCTCGACCCCTTCGCAAGTCGATGCCTATGTGAAGGCGCGCGAATGGCTGGATGCCGCGATTGCGCTGATCAAGCCCGGCGTGACCACCGACAAGATTGCAGCGGTCTGGCCCACGGCAGAAAGCCTTGGTTTCCCCAACGAGCTTGCGGCCTTTGGTCTGCAATTCGGCCACGGGCTGGGCCTCGCGCTGCACGAGCGCCCGATCATCAGCCGCGCCGTCAGCTTTGAACACCCGATGGAGATCGAGACCGGCATGGTGTTCGCGCTGGAAACCTATTGCCCGGCGACCGATGGCTATTCGGCCGCACGGATCGAGGAAGA
>PHEO01000175.1 GCA_002841195.1 Alphaproteobacteria bacterium HGW-Alphaproteobacteria-11 | reverse complement strand
GATGGGCGGCGAACGCGGCCAGCGTCCGGCGCAGCACCGGCGAGCCGCCAAGTTCGCGGTATTGCTTCGGCGCGCCCGGTCCGGCGCGGCTGCCGCGCCCGGCCGCCACAATAAGAGCGACGACGTTCATATCCGCTCGTTTCGCACCCCCACGGGTCTTTCGCAAGCGGATTTGCCGGTTGCCGATTTGCCTTGCCGAAACATTGTGCAGACGCTAATTTGGACAAAATTTGTGCAATCCCTATCGGTGCCTAAAGTTTGACCATATCTATCGGCAAGCACGTTCTGGCAAATCCGGTCCTGCTGGCGCCCATGGCCGGCGTGACCGACCTGCCGTTTCGCCGCGTGGCGCACCGGCTGGGGGCCGGCCTCGTCGTCTCCGAAATGGTGGCGAGCGACGCGCTGGTCCGCGCGCGGCGGGATGTCGTGCGCCGGGCGGCGGGAGCGGGCGAGGTCGAGCCGCTGGCGATCCAGCTCGCCGGCCGCGAAGCGCATTGGATGGCCGAGGGCGCTAAGCTCGCCGCGGCGGCCGGCGCGGACATCATCGACATCAACATGGGCTGCCCCGCCAAGCAGGTTACAACCGGCCTGTCGGGTTCGGCGCTGATGCGCGACCTCGACCATGCCGAAAGCCTGATCGACGCAACCGTCGGCGCCGTATCCGTTCCGGTCACGCTGAAAATGCGCACCGGCTGGGACGATGCGACGCGCAATGCCCCGGAGCTGGCGTCGCGCGCCGAGGCCGCGGGCATCCGCATGGTGACGGTGCATGGACGCACCCGCTGCCAGTTTTACAAGGGACGCGCGGACTGGGACTTTATCGCCGAGGTCAAAAGGGCCGTCTCGATCCCCGTCATTGCCAACGGCGACATAACCAGCGAAGAAGACGCGCGCGAAATCCTCGCCGTGTCGGGCGCCGATGGTGTGATGATCGGCCGTGGCGCACAAGGGCGCCCCTGGTTCCCGGCGCAGGTCGCGCACTACCTGAAAACCGGCAACAAGCTCGCCGCGCCGTCGTGGGAAGCGCAACGCGAGATCGTGATGGGACATTACCGCGACATGCTCGATCACTATGGCGCGGCACTGGGCTTGCGCGTCGCCCGCAAGCATATCGTCTGGTACCTCGAGGATGCGTCGCGATGTTTCCCGGAAGAGGCGCTCGTGGCCAAACGCGCCGTCGTGCGCATGAACGATCCGGACGACGTGCTCGCGGCGCTTGATGCATTTTACGGCGAAGCCGCGCGGCGCGAACCCGCCCGCGCATCGAGGGAGGCCGCGTGATGTCGCAAGCCGCAAAATCCATTCCGGCCGGAGCGTCGCCCGAAGCCACCGTTATTCTGAAATCGATCCCGCATCCGGTGATCCTCGTCGATCGCGACAGCCGCATCGAATATGTCAATGACAGCACCGAGGAGTTTTTCGCGGCAAGTTCCGCCATGCTGGTCGGACATCTGCTGAGCGAAGTTGTCGCCTTCGGCAGTCCGGTATTGTCGCTGATCGAACAGGTGTTCGAGCGCGGCGTATCGGTCAACGAATATGGCGTCGAGATCGGCACGCCCCGCATGGGCGACCGGCAGGTCGACATTCAAGTGACGCCGCTGGCCGAGTTTCCGGGCCATGTGTTGCTGTTGCTGCAGGTCCGGACCATGGCGCACAAGATGGATCGGCAATTGACCCATCGAAGCGCCGCGCGTTCTGTCACCGGCATGGCGGCGATCCTCGCGCATGAAATCAAGAACCCGCTTTCGGGCATTCGCGGCGCGGCGCAGTTGCTGGAACTGGCAGCCTCGACCGAAGACAAGACGCTGACGCGGCTGATCTGCGAAGAGACCGACCGCATCTGCAAGCTGGTCGACCGCATGGAAGTCTTTTCCGACGAACGCCCGGTGCCGCGCGAGCCGGTCAACATCCATCTGGTTCTCGGCCATGTGAAGCAGCTTGCGGCAACGGGCTTTGCGAGCGGCATTCGCATCGTCGAGGAATACGACCCCTCGCTGCCGCCGGTGCTGGGCGACAAGGACCAGTTGATTCAGGTCTTTCTCAATCTGGTCAAGAACGCCGCTGAGGCGATCGGCAAGCCCGAAGGAGAAATCGTCCTGACGACAGCCTACAGGCCCGGCGTGCGCCTCTCGATGCCCGGCAGCCGCGACCGCGTCAGCCTGCCGCTTGAAATTTGTGTGATCGACGACGGCCCCGGCGTGCCGCCCGACATCATGGAACACCTCTTCGATCCCTTCGTGACCACCAAGTCGTCCGGCACCGGTCTCGGCCTCGCGCTCGTCGCCAAGATCATCGGCGATCACGGCGGGATCATCGAATGCGAAAGCCTGCCGCGCGGCACGGTTTTCCGCGTCTTGTTGCCCATGCATACCGGCGCGACCGTCGCCGACGGCGATCAGCCGCACTGACAGGAGAACAGAGATGCCAAGCGGAACCATTCTCCTCGCCGACGACGATGCGGCGATCCGCACCGTTCTCAACCAGGCGCTCGGGCGCGTCGGCTACGACGTGCGCTCCACCGGCAACGCGGCAACGCTTTGGCGCTGGGTCAGCCAGGGCGAGGGCGACCTCATCATCACCGACGTGGTGATGCCCGACGAAAACGCCTTCGACCTGATCCCGCGCATCAAGCGCATCCGGCCCGAAATTCCGATCGTGGTGATGAGCGCGCAGAACACGCTGAAGACTGCCATCACCGCGGCCGAACGTGGTGCCTACGAATATCTGCCCAAGCCCTTCGATCTGAATGAGCTGATCCGTGTTGTCGATCGCGCCATGACCGCGCCGCGCGAGCCGGCCGTTGCCCGCCAGCAACCGGAAGAAGACGAAAAGATACCGTTGATCGGCCGTTCGCCCGCCATGCAGGACATCTACCGCGTGCTGGCGCGCCTGATGCAGACCGATCTCACGGTGATGATCTCCGGCGAAAGCGGCACCGGCAAGGAACTCGTCGCCCGCGCGCTGCACGACTACGGCCGCCGCCGCAACGGTCCCTTCGTTGCCGTTAACATGGCCGCCATCCCGCGTGAACTGATCGAAAGCGAACTCTTCGGCCACGAGAAGGGCGCCTTCACCGGCGCCAGCCAGCGTGCCACCGGGCGCTTCGAGCAGGCCGAGGGCGGCACGCTCTTTCTGGATGAAATCGGCGACATGCCGATGGAAGCGCAGACCCGCCTGTTGCGCGTGTTGCAACAGGGCGAATACACGACCGTCGGCGGGCGCACGCCGATCAAGACCGATGTCCGCATCGTCGCCGCCACCAATCGCGACCTGCGCCAGCTCATCAATCAGGGGCTCTTCCGCGAAGACCTGTTCTTCCGGCTCAATGTCGTGCCGATCCGGCTGCCGCCGCTGCGCGAGCGCTCGGAGGACATCCCCGATCTCATTCGTCATTTTCTCGGTCAGGCCGAAGACGAGGGCCTGCCGCCCAAGACCATCGACGCCGCCGGCATGGAGCTGCTGAAGCGTTACCGCTGGCCGGGCAATGTGCGCGAACTGGAAAATCTGGTGCGCCGCCTGGCGGCGCTCTACACCGAGGAAATCATCGGGGCGTCGATCCTCGAAAATGAACTGGCCGAACCCGATTTCGGAAAATCCGCCGAGCAACCGGCCGCCGACGAGCCGCTCGGCGCGGCTGTCGAACGCACGCTTGGCCGCATTTTTGCCGCGCATGGCGACGCCTTGCCGCCACCCGGCCTCTATGACCGGTTGCTGCAGGAAGTTGAGCGGCCCTTGCTGGGCATGAGCCTGGCGGTGACACGCGGCAACCAGATAAAGGCCGCGCATCTCCTCGGCATTAACCGTAATACGCTCCGCAAGAAGATTCGCGAGCTCGATATCCAAGTCATCCGAGGGCTGAAATAGCCGATACGACCCGCTATAGAAGTGTCACAATCCAGCAACATTGTTGTTGAACGGTATCGCCTGCCGATACAGAATGTCGCCCTGCCGCAAGGGAGCGTGGCGGAATAGGCACATATCCGGGTGCAACGCGGCACAAGTCCGCTGCCGGAGCAATGCCGCGCGAGGCCAGACGGTCGCGCGTTGAACCCCGCGCGGGAAACAACATGGCGACGACGGACCGGATCGACGGGTCGGCAGGGTGGGAAGGCCGATTTTGGAAGCTGATAGGCCGTCGGGGCTTTTCGGCCAGCCTGTCCGTGGGCCTGGTTGTCGCGGCCGTTCTGCTCGGCTCATTCACCTACATGCTGCTGACGGGTCTGACGCCCTTCGCGCCGACGCGCACCGTTCTGATCTCGCTGCTATTGACCAATCTCACCATCGTCCTCGTGCTGTTCGGGCTGATTTCCTGGCGCGTCATCCGTTTGATCATGGCGCGTGTCAGCGGCACGACGGGCGCCAAGCTTCATGCACGCCTTGTCACGATGTTTGCCATCGTCGCGGTGATGCCGGCGATCATCGTGGCCGCATTCGCGGCGATGACACTGAACCGCGGTCTCGATACCTGGTTCAGCGAGCGCGTTCAGCTCATCATCTCCAACGCGGAAACGGTCGCCGAAGCCTATCTCAACGAACATCATCATGTGCTGCGCGGTGACGCGCTTGCGATGGCCAATGACGTCAATCGAAATTCGCCGCTGATGACGTCGAATCCCGGTCTCTTTTTCCAGCTTGTCTCCGACCAGATGCATTTGCGCGCGCTCAACGGCGCCTATCTGGTCAATTCCGACGGCCGCATCGTGACCAAGGCTCGTGCGAGCGTCGATCTCGGAATGCCGCCTGACGAACAGTTCGAGGCAGCGGGGAAGGGCGAGGCGGCGCTCTTCACCGTCGAGGATCGCAGTCAGGTCCGGGCGCTGGTGATAACCGCGGGCCAGGCCCACTTCGCCACCTATATACAGCTCGCCGGCCACGCCGATGGGCAGCAGATTGAGTTCGCTATCCAGCACATAGCATTTGCGTGGGCCGACCGGGGTGCCGATGGGGGCGTAGGCCGCTTGCAGCTCATCGCCGGCAAAGGCTTCCCAGATCAGCGGGGTGACCACGGTTTCAGTCGGGCCATAACCGTTAACAATACGAGTGGGCTTAAGCACCCGCTGCATCCGCTCGTAGGTTTCGCGGGTAAAGGCTTCGCCGCCCAGGGTCCAGGAGCGAACATTGAGACTAAGTGACTGCGACTCGATCCAGTCCAGCAGCTGCAGCGCATAACTGGGCGGGAAGATGGCGATGGTCACGCCTTCGTCCTGCAGCACCTGGCAGGTCTGCTCGGCGCTCCAGAGTTGCTGATCGCGGATCACCAGGCGGCTGCCGAAGGCCAGCGGCACGGTCCAGCGCTCCACCGCACCATCGAAGCTGATGGAGGCGAAATGCAGCTCCACATCCTCGGGGGTCATGCCGTAACGCTGGCCGATGCACTGCACATGCATGCTCAGGCCGGCGTGATTGACCGCCACACCCTTGGGCTGGCCGGTGGAACCGGAGGTGTAGATCAGATAGGCAAGATTTAGCGGGTGCAGCGCGACCTTGGGCGCTTCGCTGCCGTAGACGGACAGGTCGAGCCGATCCAGGCAAAGCGTGTCCACGGCCGGCAAACGCCCAGCCAGATCGCTGCTGGTAATCAGCCACCTGAGGCCCGAGTCCTCGACCATAAAGGCCAGACGCTCGCGCGGATAACCGGGGTCCAGCGGCACAAAGGCACCGCCGGCTTTCAGGATCGCCAACAGGCCGACGATCATCGAATTACCGCGCTGCAGCGACAGGCCGACCCGCGCCTCCGGGCCGACGCCGCGCTCGATCAGCAGATGGGCCAGACGATTGGCCTGGGCTTCCAGCTCGGCATAGCTCAGACGTTCGTCGCCATGCACCAGGGCGATGGCCTCAGGGCGCAGACGCGCCTGTTCGGCGATCAGCTCGGGCAGCAGGCGCGATGGATCATGGGCTTGTCGGCACTGGTTCCACGCGGCCAGGCGCTGCTGCTCGCTGTTATCCAGCAACTCCAATGCCGCCAGCGGCCGTGACACGTCGCCCAGCAACTGCTCCAGAGCCTGCCGCAGCAATGCCTCGATCCGAGCAATAGCCGCCGCGTCAAAACGCGCGCTGTCATAGGCCAGCAGCAGATTCAGCGCATCGCCCGGCAATACCGCCAGGGCCAAGGGGTAATGGGTGAACTCATGACTGTGCGGCGTACCCAGGCGCAGGTCGCCGCGTTCGGCTTGCCGCAACGCATCGCCCAGGGGGTAGTTCTCGAACACCAGCAGGTTGTCGAACAGCGCCTCGCCGCCGAATTCGGCCCAGCGTTGCAGGTCGTATAGCGGCGTGTGCTCGTGTTCGCGCAGGGCCAGGTTGTGTTGCTGCAAGGCTGCCAGCCAGGCACCGACCGCCTGCTCCGGCGGCAGCTCGACCACCACCGGCAGGGTGTTGATAAACAGGCCGACGATCTGCTCGGCAC
>PHEO01000378.1 GCA_002841195.1 Alphaproteobacteria bacterium HGW-Alphaproteobacteria-11 | reverse complement strand
TTTATGACCGCCAAACCGGGCGCGGCATCCAGTTGATGCGCGACGCTGAAAGCCTGCCCCTCTGGGATAGCGGCTCGCCCTTGCGCAACTTCCTGCACTGGCACCTGAACGCGGCCGACCGGTCACTTGTGCATGCGGGCAGCCTTGGCATCGGCGGGCACGGTGTGCTTCTGTCTGGCGCAGGAGGGTCGGGCAAGTCAGGCACGGTTCTGGCCGGCGTGCTGCACGGGCTCGAAACTGTGGGCGACGATTACTTGCTGGTCACGGCGCCAACGACGGCGCCGGTGCTGGCGGAGCCGCTGTTCAAGACCCTCAAGACCGACCCCGCTGGCTACGCGCGGCTTGGGCCGGCGCGTTTTTCCGCAATTCCGCGCACGCTCAATTGGCAAGGCAAGCATCAGTTTGCGCTTGCCGACATTGGCGCCGAGGCGCGGGCCGAGGGGCTCGAAATCCATGCGATCTGCTTGCCCGAAGTCGGCGGCGGCGCGGTAACCCGGTTCGAAGAGGTCAGCGCAAAACAGGCCTTTCTCGCGATGGCACCGTCGAGCGTGTCGCAGATACCGGGCGACCGCGACATTTCATTTTCCGTCGCCGCCGCGTTGGCACGCAAACTGCCGGCCTTTCGAATGCGTCTCAGCCCCGATCCGGCAGAAATCGCATACTCCGTGGCGTGTTTCATCGAGGGGCTGGGGCGATGAAGACCACCGTCATCATTCCAACCTACAACCGCGCCACCCACCTGCCGCGCGCGATAACCTCGCTTTTGCGCCAGCGCGATGCAGTCGATCTCGACATTCTGGTGGTCGATGACGGCTCGACCGACGAGACACCTGCGCTGTTGTCCGACCTCGCGCGTCAGCACCCCTGCATCCGCTGGCTGCGCCAGCCCAATGCCGGTGTTGCGGGCGCGCGCAACGCGGGGCTGGCGAATCTTTTGCCAGAAACCAGTTTTGTAACCTTCCTCGATTCCGATGATGTTGCACCACCGGGCCGTTTCGCGTCCGACTTGCCGCGCCTGCAAGCCGGGCCCGATGCGGCGCTGACCTATGGGCGGATGATGCTGGTCGAAGCGCTCGACCCCGAAACGCTGCTGCCCACCGCCACCGCGAAACGCGTTGAGGTCGTTGGCATCAGCCTTGCCTGCGCGATCTTCCGGCGCGCACTGATCGAGCGGATTGGCGCCTTCGACCTTGCGCTGCGGCAATCGGAAGATACCGACTACTTGCTGCGAGCCTT
>PHEO01000174.1 GCA_002841195.1 Alphaproteobacteria bacterium HGW-Alphaproteobacteria-11 | reverse complement strand
CAGCGCCGCGCGCGGACCGCGCGTGGGGACCAATCGATAGTCGAGTGTCTGGCCGGCGACCCAGCCGAACAGCAGGAACAGCACCGAGGTGTGGCCGTAGAAGCTGCTGCCCGCTTCGCCTTCGGGCGGCCAGACCAGCCAGAGCAGCGGCACCAAAGCCAATAGGACCACCATGTGGGCGAGGGCAGGCAGGCGGCGCCAGAAATCGAATGACGGGCCGAGCAACCAGATGAAGAGGACGATGCTTGCCAGGCCGAGGGCGGTGCCGGTCAAAATGTCGTCGACGTCGTGGACACCGACATAGAGCCGGCTCAGCGCCACGCCGGCGGCGATCAGGATGGCCGCGACCCAGGCCCAGCGACGGCGCATCTCGTAGGCGAGCCAGAGCCACATGGCGACGGCGACCTGTGCATGGCCCGACGGACGGCCCGGCGAACCTTCGACGCGGTTGTCGATCCAGTAGTGCGGGTCGGGACGAGCGTCCTGCCAGAAATCCTTCAGCCAGCCGTTGATGACGGCGGTAATGGCGATGAGGACCGCCAGGCGCGTGAATATCGCGCGGTCCCAGAGCCAGTAGCCCAGCGGCAGGAACATCAGGAAAAACGGCGTATAGCCGAGCCAGGTGAAGCCATTGGCAATCGGCGTCGCCCAGTCGCTGCGTAAAGGCAGTACCCATTCCATGTTGTGCAGAAAATCTTCCACCGAACGTCCCCCCATAGGCGCGGCCGGTTTGGCGGCCGCTTGTTTTAGGCTAGGGTTCTGCCCCGAATCCCGGCCTCGATTGCCAGTCTAAGCGCGGAAACAGCCCCATGTCACAAAACCGTCACGAAACCGATCCCGTCGTTATCGTCAGCGCGGCGCGCACGCCTATGGGTGGCTTTCAAGGTGCGTTGTCGGGCCTCACCGGGCCCGAGCTTGGTGCGGCGGCTGTCCAGGGTGCGGTGGCGCGGGCATCGCTCGGACCGAAGGAAGTCGACGAAGTGCTGATGGGCTGTGTGCTTTCCGCCGCGACGAAGCAGGCGCCGGCGCGGCAGGCGGCGCTGAAGGCGGGGCTCGACGAGAAAACGCCCTGCACGACCGTCAACAAGATGTGCGGCTCGGGCATGAAAGCGGTGATGATGGCGCATGACGCGATCGTCGCCGGTCACGGCGATGTCGTCGTCGCGGGCGGTCTCGAGAGCATGACCAATGCGCCTTACCTGCTGCCGAAAGCGCGCGGCGGACTGCGGCTCGGGCATGGCGAGATCAAGGATCACATGTTCCTCGACGGTCTCGAAGATGCCTATGAGGGGCGGCTGATGGGCTCCTATGCCGAGGATACCGCGCGGCACTACCAGTTCACGCGCGACGCGCAGGATGCCTATGCGATGGAGTCGCTGAAGCGGGCGAAGCAGGCGGTCGAGGGCGGCACGTTCGCACCGGAAATCGTGACCGTCAGCGCACCGGACCGGAAGGGTGCCGTCGATGTTGCGCAGGACGAGCAGCCGCTGACGGCGGATGCATCGAAAATCCCGACACTGAAGCCCGCCTTCGCGAAAGACGGCACGGTGACGGCGGCCAATTCAAGCTCGATTTCCGATGGCGCGGCGGCGCTGGTGCTGATGCGTTTGTCGGAGGCCGAGAAGCGCGGCCTTGCGCCGCTTGCCGCCATTCGCGGTCATACGATGCATGCGCAGGCGCCGGCCTGGTTCTCGACCGCGCCGGTCGGCGCGATCTCGAAGCTGCTGGAACGCACCGGCTGGACGACCAATGATGTCGATCTGTGGGAGGTCAACGAGGCTTTCGCCGTGGTCGCGATGGCCGCGATCAAGGAACTCAACCTCAGCCACGACACCATGAACATTTATGGCGGCGCCTGCGCGCTCGGTCATCCGATCGGTGCTTCGGGGGCGCGCATCCTCGTGACGCTGCTCAACGCCCTGCAGCAGACCGGCGGCAAGCGCGGCGTCGCCTCGCTCTGCATCGGCGGCGGCGAGGCGACGGCGGTGGCAATCGAGCGGCTGAACTAGGCGGCAGCCTGCCCGAGCGACGCCTTCACATGTTCGGCGAGCGCGATCAGGCCGTTCAGCGGGCGGATCAGCACTTCGATATGGCTCATCCGGCCGTCTGCGTCGACGGTGATGCGGTCGATGCCTTTCAGCTTCGTGTCGCCGATGCGCGACTCGAATTCGAGGATGATCTCGTTGCCGTCGATCCATTCCTTCGTGTAGGTGAAATCCTCGAAACCGGCGACAACGGTGGTCAGAATGGCGATCACATAATCCTTCGAGGTCTTCGGCTTGTAGAAGGCGGGGGAGGAGATCGTGGCGCCTTCGGCGACAATGGTCTGCAGCAGCGCCGGGTCGTGGTTCTCGACATAGGCGTACCAGCGGGTCAGAAAGGTCTGGGCGGGATCGCTCATCTGTCAGGCTCCTGTCCGGTGCGTTTATAACGGTGTTATAGTTTAGGAAGAAGTGTCCCGTCAATGCCTCTTCACCTGATCAAGCTTTGCGTTGGCGCAGATGATATTGCGGATCTGGCGACATGGCAGGCGGCGCGGCTCGCCGAAATGAAAAAACGCCGCCAGCCGCAGAAACTCGTTCACGTCACGCGCATGGTGCCGAAGCGCGCCGACGAAATCCTGGCCGGCGGCTCGCTCTATTGGGTGATGAAGGGCGTCATCCGGTGCCGCCAAAGGCTGATCGGCATTGAGCCGTTCAAGGATGGCGAGGGCATCGGCCGTTGCCGCCTGGTGCTCGACAAGGAGATCGTGGCGACACGCCGGCAGGAGCGGCGGCCCTTTCAGGGGTGGCGCTATTTCGAGGCCAAGGACGCGCCCCCCGATGTGAAAAAGGGCGATCCCGGCACCGAAATGCCGGATGAGATGCGGCGCGAGCTCGAGGAGCTCGGGCTGATCTGACGTCCCGCCCGTCCGGGCGGGTGACAGCGCTTGCCGTCTGTGGTGGGCTTTGGAAAACGGAGCGGGGGAGAGCGATGCGCCGGGATATCGAATTCAAGACCGAAGACGGCGTGACGTTGCGCGGCTGGTTCTATCCGGCGAATGGCGTGGCGGGGCCGGCGCCAACCGTTGTCATGGCGCATGGCTTTTCCGCCGTGAAGGAAATGTATCTCGACGATTTCGCCGCTTTCTTTGCCGAGGCTGGCGTGGCGGCGCTGGTTTATGACCATCGCAATCTCGGCGCGAGCGATGGCGAACCGCGCGGACATATCGACCCGCGGCAGCAGATCGACGGATATCGTGACGCGATCACTCATGCGCAATCGATGAAGGAGGTCGATCCGAACCGCATCGGCATTTGGGGTTCGAGCTATTCGGGCGGGCATGTGCTGGTGGTGGCCGCTATCGACAGGCGCGTCAAATGCGTGATTGCGCAGGTACCGCTGGTCGCCGGGCTAGAGACCGCGCGGCGGCTGATCCGGGGCGATCATTGGAAGGGCTTGCGCGCGGGTTTCGACGCCGACCGCGCGGCACGGATGGGCGGTGCTGCGCCTGCCCGTATGCCCGTCACCGCGCCGGAGGGCGAGCCGTCGGCCCTACCGACCGCCGACACCTATGAGTTTTTCACGTCATTCAGCAAAGAGCGCGAGACGTCGTGGCGGAACGACGTGACGCTGCAATCGGTGGAGCTCTTCACCGAATACGAACCCGGCATCTACATTCCACGCATTTCGCCGACGCCGCTGCTGATGGTGGCGGCGCTCGACGACCATCTGACGCCCTTCGACATGACGGCGGCGGCCTATGAAACGGCGCTGGAGCCGAAGAAATTCCTGGCGCTGCCCTGCATGCATTTCGAGGCCTATACCGGAGATGTGTTCGCGATGTCGGCACCTGTGCAGCGCGACTGGTTGACGACGCATCTCAAGTGAGACTTCAGACCGGCATGTTGTCGATCAGGCGCGTCTTGCCGATTTTCGCGGCAACGAGAATGCGCGCGGAACTCGTCGGTCGGTCAGTCGGAAAAGCGGCCAGCGAGGCGGCGTCGCGGATATCCAGATAGTCGAGCTTGTCGAAACCGAGGGCGAGGATTCTTGCTGCTCCGGATTTGGTTGCTTCGGAAATAAGTGTGCCCGCGGAAACACTTGCAGCCGTTTCCCGAAGGATCACATTCAAATGTCCAGCGGCTTTTCGTTCGCCGGGCGTCAAATAGACATTGCGCGACGACATGGCGAGACCGTCGGCTTCGCGCATGATCGGGCCGCCGAGGATTTCGACCGGGATGTCGATATCGGCGACCATCCGGCGGATCACAGCGAGCTGCTGCCAGTCCTTTTCGCCGAAGATCGCGATGTCGGGCATGGCGCGCAGGAGCAGCTTGGCCACAACCGTCGCGACGCCGGCAAAATGCGTCGGGCGGAACTGTCCCTCAAGCGGTTCGGTGACACCGGTCAGTGAGATCGTCGTGGAAAAGCCTTCGGGGTACATATCGGCGGCATCCGGCGCGAAAATCAGGTCGGCCTTGCCCTCAAGCTTCGCGGCATCGACGGCCTCGGTGCGGGGATAGGCCGAGAAGTCCTCATGCGGGGCAAACTGCGTCGGATTGACGAAGATCGAGACGACAACGCGATCGGCTTTTGTCCGAACGAGATCGACAAGGGAAAGATGCCCCTCGTGAAGTGCGCCCATCGTCGGCACCAGTGCGACCGTCTCGCCTCGTGCGCGCCATTCGGCGACGGCGGCGCGGAGATCTGCGGTGTTGCGGGCGACGGGGACTTTGTGGCTCGCGGTGTCGAGCGGCATGGTGAACTCTCCTGAAACCGCGCGGAAGATAGCGGCAGGGCCCGGCGACATCAATCGACTGGTGGTTTCGGGCGTTTGGCGCCTTATATCAAGAAGATGAAACGGATTGTCGCTGCCGCCGTGCTGGTTGTTTCGTTCGCTGTTCCGGCGATGGCTGAAACGTCGATCTTCACCGATGTTGGGGCACCGGAGATCATTGAGCCCCAAGGGCCGCGCGTCGCACCGCTCAAGACCTATGTGCCGGGCCATCACAGCGAGCATGGCGGATGGGTGCGGCCCTATGAACGCGAGGGCGGACCAGTGCCGTTGCCGCCGCCGGGCCAGAAGTCCAGGGGCTATGTCCCCGGCCACCACGATGCGCGCGGCGGTTGGGTGCCGGGGCACCCCGAGTGACGCTCAGGCGAGCTTGCCTTCGATCGCTCTTGAAAACAGATCCTCATAGACCGGTACGCCCATCGGCAACGGGTTGCCGCCGGTGCAGGGGTCTTCCTGCGCCATGGCCGCCAGTTGCGGGATGATGCCGCTATCGACACCGATCTCGTTCAGCGTGTTCGGTATGCCGATCTCCTCACGCAGCGCCAGAACCCAATCGACGAAGCCATTGAAACTGCGGTCTTTCAGGGCGAGGTAGTTGGCGGCCGCGACGATCTTTTCCTCAATGGCCTTGCGGTTGTGCAGCAGCACATAAGGCATCACGACAGCGTTGGTGAGCCCATGATGGGTTCCGCGCAACGACGAGCAGGGGTGGCTCATCGCATGCATCGAGCCGAGGCCCTTCTGAAACGCCGTCGCGCCCATCGAAGAGGCGGCAAGCATGAACGAGCGCGCCTCGACGTTGCTGCCGCGCTTGACGGCTTCCGGCAGCCATTCCTTGCATAGCCGCATGCCTTCGAGTGAAACGCCCTGCGCCAGCGGGTGCCAGAAGGGCGCGCAATAGGCTTCGAGATTGTGGGACAGCGCGTCCATGCCCGTGGCTGCGGTGATGTTCGGCGGCAGACCGATGGTCAGTTCCGGATCGCAGATCACATCGACCGGCATCATCTTCGGGTGGAAGATGATCTTCTTGGTGTGGTCGCTCTGGTCGGTGATGACGGCGGCGCGACCGACTTCCGAGCCGGTGCCTGCTGTTGTCGGCACGGCGATGACCGGCGCAATGCCCCTGGGGTCGGCGCGGGTCCACCAGTCCTCGCGATCTTCGTAGTCCCACATCGGCCGCGTCTGACCCGACATGAAGGCAACGGCTTTGCCCGCATCCATGGCGCTGCCGCCGCCGAATACGATCACGCCGTCATGCTTGCCACGTTGATATGCCTTCAGGCCCGCCTCGACATCGGCGCCGACGGGGTTGGGATGTACGTCGGCGAAGAGTGCGGCGGCGAGGCCGTTCCTTTCGAGGAGGGCGAGCGCCTCGGCGATCATCGGCAGCGGCTTCAGGCCGGGGTCGGTGACCAGCAAGGGTCGTTCGATGCCGGCGGCGCCGCAGGCTTCGGCCAGTTCCTTGATGCGACCGGCGCCAAAGCGCATCTTGGTCGGGAAGTTCCAGTTGCCGACAAGATTGGGATAGGTGTCGATCATTTTGTTTGTGTTCTCAGGTGATAGCTCTTGGGGCGCGTCAGGCTTTCATAGCCGACAGGCGACAGCGTGGCGCCGCGGCCGGTATTTTTCACGCCGGTCCAGGCGAGCGCGGGATCGAGATAATCGCAACGGTTGAGGAAGAATGTACCGG
>PHEO01000173.1 GCA_002841195.1 Alphaproteobacteria bacterium HGW-Alphaproteobacteria-11 | reverse complement strand
GGCGACTGCCCGCCGGCCCAGCCGAGGCCGATGCAGGCAACGACGAAAATCCAGAAGAACTGCTTGTAGAGCGGCCGGAAGCGCGCCGAACGAACCTTCGACGTGTCGAGCCAAGGCAGCACGAAAAGGATTGCGATGGCGCCGAACATCAACACCACGCCGCCAAGCTTGTCCGGCACCGCGCGCAGGATCGCGTAGAAAGGCAGGAGATACCATTCCGGCACGATATGGGCAGGCGTCACCAGCGGGTCGGCGACGATGTAGTTGTCGGGCTCACCCAGCGCATTGGGATTGAAGAAGACGAAGTAGGAAAAGAGGATCATGAAGATCGCCAGACCGAAGGCATCCTTCATCGTCGCATAGGGCGTGAAGGCGACGGTGTCCTTCTTCGGATCCTTGACCTCGATGCCCGCCGGATTGCCCTGCCCCGTCACATGCAGCGCCCAGATGTGGAGGATGACGACGCCGGCGATCAGGAAGGGGAAGAGGTAGTGCAGCGAGAAGAAGCGGTTGAGCGTCGGATCGCCGACCGCGAAATCGCCCCAGAGCCAGGTGCGAAGCGCCTCGCCGACCAGCGGAATGGCGCCGAAGAGGTTGGTGATGACGGTGGCGCCCCAGAAGCTCATCTAGCCCCAGGGAAGCACGTAGCCGAAAAAGGCAGTCGCCATCATCAGCAGGTAGATCAGCACGCCGAGAATCCACAGGACTTCGCGCGGCGCCTTGTAGGAGCCGTAATAGAGACCGCGGAACATGTGGATATAGACGGCGATGAAGAACATCGAGGCGCCGTTCGAATGAATGTAGCGGATCAGCCATCCGTAATTCACGTCGCGCATGATGTGCTCGACGCTGGCAAAGGCCAGTTCCGTCGTCGGGATGTAGTGCATGGCGAGCACGATGCCGGTGACGATCTGGATCGCGAGGCAGAAGCTCAGCACGGCGCCGAAGGTCCACCAGTAGTTGAGGTTCTTCGGTACCGGGTAATCGACGAAGCTGTCATTGACCAGCCGCATGATCGGCAGGCGTTCGTCCATCCAGCGCGAGAAGCCGTTGCCGGGTGTGTAGGTGCTTTGATGGCTCATCTTTATATGCCCCTCAGCCGATCAGAATTCTGGAATCGGACACGAACTCGTAAGGCGGCACCTCGAGATTGGTCGGCGCCGGGCCTTTGCGGATGCGGCCGGAGGTGTCGTAGACCGAACCGTGGCAGGGGCAGAAATAACCGTCATACTCGCCGCGATAGGAGAGCGGTACGCAGCCCAGATGGGTGCAGACGCCGATGACGACGAGCCACTTCTTTTCAAGCTCGCCCGACGGGCCGGGGCGCACACGCGCGCTGTCGGTTTCCGGGTCGGGCAGCGCCGCCGCATCGACGGCTTCGGCGGATGCGATCTCCGCATCCGTGCGGTGACGGATGAAGACCGGCTTGCCGCGCCACTTGAACGTGCTCTCCTGGCCTACGGGAATGTTGGAAATGTCGACTTCGATCGAAGCCAGCGCCAGGACCGAGGCGTCGGGGTTCATCTGGTCGATCAGCGGCCAGACCGCGAAGGCCGCGCCGACGGCGGCAAATGATCCGGTCGCTACATAGAGAAAATCGCGCCTTGTCGGCTCGACCGCGTGGGTTTGTGCCACGGTTCAGGTCTCCTCGTTGAAGTGCGGCAACGGGGTGGAAGACACCCGTTGCGCGGGACGAAAGACCGACGAATCCCCTGCTTTCGCCCCATGCATTGCGTGGTTTTGTGGCATCCAATCGGGCCATTGTCCAGCCCCGCCGCGCCTGTGGCAGGATGACGCATCGCCGCATGTCGAATTGACGCAAAGGGCGTCCACCGGCGCCATGCGGCAGCCGCTTCACCACCCCATGGAAAGGCATCCGATGCGCCTTGCGCTCTTTGAACCCGACATCCCGCAAAACGCCGGAACGCTGATCCGCCTCGGGGCTTGTGTCGGGGTGGCGGTCGACATCATCGAACCCTGCGGCTTTCGCTGGTCGGACCGCGACCTCAAGCGCGCCAGCCTCGACTATGGCGCGCTGGCCGACGTTACCCGTCACGACAGTTGGGCGCATTTCGAGGCGGCGCGGCCTGCGGCGTCGCGCCTCATTCTCCTGACCACCAAAAGCCATAATAATTTTGTGGATTTCAGGTTCCAGCCCGGCGACATCCTGTTGCTGGGCCGCGAAAGCGCCGGTGTGCCGGACGATGTGCATGAAGCCGCGGATGCGCGCCTGACGATTCCGATGCGGGCGGGTGCCCGCTCGCTCAACGTGGCGCTTGCCGCGGCGATGGTGATGGGTGAGGCGCTCAGGCAGACAAACGGTTTCGCTGCGGCTAATAGAGAGGTGACCGAATGACAATGCTCCAGCGAAATGTGCCCGCCATGTCCGCGACCGACGAGACCGAAAAGCAGAAGGCGCGCGCCGCGGCCTGGTTCCGCGAATTGCGCGACGCGATCTGCGCCGAATTCGAGAAGCTGGAAGACGAACTGACCGGCACCTTCGCCGACCGCCCGGCCGGGCGTTTCGTGCGCACGCCCTGGACGCGCGGCGACGGAACAAGAGACGAAGGCGGCGGCGAAATGTCGGTGATGACCGGCCGCGTCTTCGAGAAGGTCGGCGTCCACATCTCGACCGTGCATGGCGAGTTTTCGGAAGACTTCCGCAAGCAGATGCAGGGCGCGGAGGATGACCCGCGCTTCTGGGCGTCCGGCATTTCGCTGATCGCCCATATGCAGAACCCGCGCGTGCCGGCCGTGCACATGAACACCCGCCATGTCGTGACGACGAAGGGCTGGTTCGGCGGCGGCGGCGACCTGACGCCGGTGCTCGACGTGCAGCGCCGCGACGACCACCCGGACACGGTGGATTTTCACGCCGCCATGAAACGCGCCTGCGACAGGCACGATGCGGACTATTATCCGAAATTCAAGAAGTGGTGCGACGAATACTTTTTCCTGCCCCACCGCAACGAACCGCGCGGCACCGGCGGCATTTTCTACGATCACCACAATTCCGGCGACTGGGAAAAGGACTTCGCCTTCACGCAGGATGTCGGCCGCGCTTTTCTTGAGATTTATCCCGAACTTGTCCGCCGCCACATGAACGAGACATGGAGCGAGGCCGAACGCGAGGAACAACTCGTGCGGCGCGGCCGCTATGTCGAGTTCAACCTGCTCTACGATCGCGGCACGACCTTCGGCCTGAAGACCGGCGGCAACGTCAACGCGATCTTGTCGTCGATGCCGCCGACGGTGAAGTGGCCGTAAGGCGCTAAACCGCCTTCGAGTGCCGCGCCGCGCCCTGCCCCAGATATTTGTCGAAGACGGCGCAGACGGCGCGGACCAGCGGGCGGCCTTCTTCGGTCAGCGTCACGCGGCGGCCGTCGCGCGTGACGATGCCGTCGGCTTCGAGCGGCGCGAGGCGGTCGAGCTCGCCGTCGAAACGATCCGCCTCCACATCATGCATCAGCGCGATCTCGTCGAGATCGACGCCCATGTCGCACATCAGCCGTTCGATGACGGCGCGGCGAAGCCTGTCCTCGCGCGTCACCGCGATGCCGCGCGTCACCGGCAACCGGCCCTCGCGCACCGCTTCCTTGTAGCGGTCGATCGCCAGTTCGTTCGCGGCATAGCCTTGCGGCAGCGCCCCGATGGCCGAGGCGCCGAGGCCGATCAGCACCGGCGCGGCATCCGTCGTATAGCCCTGGAAATTGCGATGCAGCGCATGCGCCTCATGCGCCTTCGCCATCTCGTCATCCGGCAGCGCGAAGTGGTCGAGCCCGACAGCGACATAGCCGTGCGCCGCGAGCCGCGCCGCTGCGGCCTCATATTGCTCCCAGCGCTCGGCGAGGCCGGGCAGCGCCGCTTCCGGAATGAGCCTTTGGTGCCGTTTCATCCAGGGCACATGCGCATAGCCGAACAGCGCGATGCGCGAGGGCCTGAGCGCCGCCGCCTTGTCGACCGTGTCGAGAAGGCTCGCCACCGTCTGATGGGGGAGCCCGTAGCAGAGATCCATGTTGATCGCCGAAATACCCGCCGCGCGCAGCCAGCCGATGACGCGCGCCGTCACCTCATGCGGCTGGATGCGATTGATCGCGCGTTGCACCCGTTCGTCGAAATCCTGAACACCGATCGAAGCCCGCGTGACGCCGGCCCGCGCCATCGCCGCGACATAAGGTTCATCCGCCGTGCGCGGGTCGAGCTCGACCGCGATCTCGGCGTCGAGCGGGATGTTGTAGTATTCGCGCAGGACGGCCAGCGTGCGGCCGAAATCGCCGGGCGTCAGCAGCGTCGGGCTGCCGCCGCCGAAATGAACATGGTCGATCTTCATGCGCGCCGGCAGGTGCCGCGACACGAGCCGCGCCTCGGCGAGCAGCGCATCGAGATAGTCGGCGACCGGCGCATATTTCTTCGTCGCCCTGGTGTGGCAACCGCAGAACCAGCACATCTCGGCGCAATAGGCGATGTGGAGATAGAGCGACAGCGGCAGCGCAGGATCGAGGCCGCCAAGCCAGCGCGCATAGACCGCCCCGTCCACCGACGGACCGAAATGCGGCGCCGTCGGATAGGAGGTGTAGCGCGGGACCCGGAGGTCGTATCGCTCGATGAATTCGCTGCGCATGGAAAAAGGCTAGGCGGTGCGCCGCGGCGCCCGCAATCGGCACAAATGCCGCAGCCGGGCGGCAGATGGTCGCGGGGCGCGCGCCTATTCCTCTTCGGCGATCACCGCCTTGAGCATCGGCTGCAGCGATCCCGTCGAGGCGAAATCCCAGTCGCCGCCGTAACGGATGTCGTCGACCATCCAGCGCCCGTTGTCGGACACGAGCACGACGCGGTCGGTCCATTGCACGGGCTCATCTTCCGTGTCGTGCACCAGCAGCACGTCGCAAACAACGGTGGCGGTGAGCGCCTTTTCGTCGGCCTCGCACTTGCCGATCCCGTAGCCCGTCGCGCCTTCGAACAGCGACGAGAAAATGTCGCCCTGCAGATAGGGCGGTTCGGAATTATTCGTGCGTTCGGTGTGACGGCGCTCGGCCTCGGCGGCCTGCGCGAACAGGCTGTCGAGCGCCGGAGAGACGACCGGCCGGAGCTGCGTGCGGAAATCGCCTTCGGGCACGCCGCCCGAGCCCTCGCTCAAGCGAATGTCGTAAAACTTCGCCGCCGCCTCGGCCGCACCGCGCGCGGCATCGCTGTCGCCGCATGCGGCGAGCGGGAAAAGAAGAAGAACGGACGCAAGAAGAACGCGCATGTGAGCCCCCTCGTCGTTGATCTCGTCAAAAAACCGTCGCCTGCACCACCGCCTTCAATCGTTCGATGATCGAGAATTCGTCCTCGATGAAATCGCTGTCGATCCACCATTCCTCGACTTCCGCGCGCACCCGGCCGATCTCCGGGCCTTCGGGAACGCCGGCGGCCTTGATCATGTCGCCGGTCAAGGCCAGCACCGGCCGCTCCCAACTGTCGGCCATGGCGAGCAGCGCCCGCCACTGGAAAGCATTGTGGCCGCGCCGGTCATCGGCCCAGCCGAGCGAGACGCGATCCTTGAAAAGCTCGACGCCCATCCGGTAGAGCGCGCGGCGCATTTCGCGCATCGACATGTAGCAGACGATCTTGGTCGGGTCGGTGAGCATGGCGGCGAGACGGTCGCGGTCGCGATTCGACAGCCGGAGCCGCGACGCCAGCGCCGATACGCCCGCCTGATCGAGATCGAGCATCGAGCCGAGACGCAGGATCGGATCGGCCTCCGGCCGGAACAGTTGCGTCGTCTCGATCTCGACCAGTTTCTCGAAGCGGTCGAGGCGCGTTGCCTCCGGCAGCACGATCGTGAGAATGCCGGACGCCGCCATCTGGCGATAGGCGGCGGGTCCGGCTTCGGCCGATGCGATCTTCAGCAATTCGTCGCGCACGCGCTCGCCGGAAAGCTGCTTCAGGCCGTCGCGTTCATCCGCGCAGGCACGCAACGCTTCCCCATCCGGCTCGCCCTTGCCGTAATGCGCATGGAAGCGGAAGAAGCGCAGGATGCGCAGATAGTCCTCGCGAATACGCTGGTGCGCATCGCCGATGAAGCGCACGCGCCTGGCCGCGATGTCGGCCGCGCCGCCCAGCGGATCGTGAACCGTGCCGTCGGCATCGCAATAAAGCGCATTGATCGTGAAGTCGCGGCGCTGCGCGTCGGTCAGCCAGTCGCCGGTGAAGGCGACATCGGCGCGGCGGCCGTCGGTCGCAATGTCGGCGCGCAGGGTCGTGATTTCGAAATGACGGCTTGGGGTGACGGCGGTGACGGTGCCGTGGTCGAGGCCGGTCGGCACGGTCTTGATGCCCTTTGCCGTGAGCAGCGCCATGACGCGCTCGGGCGTCTCGGTGGTGGCGATGTCGATGTCGGAAACCGGCTCTCCCATCAGCGCGTTGCGCACCGCGCCGCCGACGATGCGCGCCGTGCCGCCATCGGCGCCGAGCGCCGCAAGCACGGTCTTCGTGTCGGCGGCATTCAGCCATTCGGCACGCGCGAGT
>PHEO01000377.1 GCA_002841195.1 Alphaproteobacteria bacterium HGW-Alphaproteobacteria-11 | reverse complement strand
GAGCGCAGGCCGCACGGTGATCGCCGTGCTGCACGATCTCTCGCTCGCCGCGCGTTATTGCGACCGGCTGGTGCTGCTCGATGAAGGTGTCGTGAAAGCCGACGGGCGTCCGGAGGATGTCCTGACGCCCGAAAATCTCGAAGCGGTTTACCGCATCCGCGCCATCATCGGCGGCGAGGGCGAACGCTTCGTGATGCCGCTCGCCCGTACCGATTGATTATTCCGCCGCGCTCGCCGCGCGCCCGGCGCCGGAAAAATTGATCCGTTTCAGATATTCGATGCCGTCCTCGGCAATCGCGTCGCCCACCATCTCGTCGCCCTCGCGGCGAAGCTCGTCCATGTCGACATAGGTCGCATAGAAGGCCTTGGTGCGGTCGGTGATGATGCCGGCCTTCAAGAGCGTCTTGATCAGCACCCGGAAGATATTGGTCTGGTTCGACATCGCCTTGCGCCGCTTGTCGTCGGTGCGGCTCTTGACGACCTCGTGCAGTACTTCCTCCCAGTCGAGGTCGAACTGCGCGTAGATCACTTTCTTCTGTTCCGGATTGGCGAGGTTGAACAGCAGCGTCTGGAAACATTCCGCCGCCCAGTCCTCGATCGTGTTGCGTTCCTGCTCGGTCAGATGCGGCACGGTCCGGTCGGCCCAGATCTTGCCGAACTTGTGGTGGAAAGCCTCATCCGTCATCACCAACTGGCAGAGATGGCGCAGCACCGGATCGTGCGAATAGGAATAGAGCGAGGCAAAGGCGCCCATCGCCAGACCCTCGACCAGCATTTGCATGCCGACGATCTTCTTGTAGACCTCCGGCGCGTTGACCATCTCGGTCAGCAGGTTGCCGAGCGTCGGCCCGACGGGCAGCGGCGAGCCCCAGCGCGCCTGGATGTATTTCGAAAAGCCGGTCACATGCCGCGCCTCTTCGCGCGTCTGGTTGGCGGCATATTCCTGCGCGCCGGGATCCTTCAGGATGTGGCAGAGGCTCGCCGACAAGGCAAGCGCGCCCGCCTCGCCATGCAGGATCGACGACAGCATCCAGCGCGCGCTTTCGTTCGACAGCGCGATCTTCTGTTCCTCCGAGAGGCGGTCGGCGATCGGCGTCTGCAGTTCGAGCACGAATTCCATCGGCACGACCGTCTGCGTCTTCATGTCGAAGGGCGCCGAGAAGTCGATATATTTCGTGTCGAGCGGATCCCAGAAATGGTCATGGGTCGCCGAAATGATCTTGTCGAAGGCGGTGGAGCGCTGGCCGTAGCGCTCGACTTCCATCATCGCCGGAA
>PHEO01000376.1 GCA_002841195.1 Alphaproteobacteria bacterium HGW-Alphaproteobacteria-11 | reverse complement strand
GCTCGACCTCGACGCCTTCGAACGCAACGTCGCGCTGATGGCCGCGCACTGCAAGGTGGCGGGCCTCGCGCTTCGTCCCCACGCCAAGACGCACAAATCGGTCGCCATTGCGAAGGCGCAGATCGCCGCCGGCGCGCTCGGCATCTGCTGCGCGAAGCTCGGCGAGGCCGAAGCGATGGCCGCAGGGGGCATCGAAAGCATCCTCATCACCTCGCCCGTCGTCACCGCGCAGGGCATCGAACGCCTGACCGCACTCAATGCGAGAATTCCGGACCTGATGGTCGTCGTCGACAACGCGCTCAATGTCCGCGCGCTCGCCGCCGCAGCGAAAGAAGCCGGCCGCACGTTGAAGCTGCTGGTCGATCTCGATGTCGGCCTGCACCGCACCGGCATCCGCCCGGGCGAGGATGCGCTCGAACTCGCCGAGCTGATCGACGCCGCCGACACGCTCGAACTGAAAGGCCTTCAGGCCTATGCCGGCCACCTGATGCACATCCACGACTTCGCCGAACGACGCGAAAAGTCGCTGGCCGCGATGAAGACGCTCGGCGAAATGCGCGATGCGTTGCGCGCGAAGGGTCTGCCCTGCGACATCGTCTCGGGCGGCGGCACCGGCACCTGGAACATCGACCCGGAAGCGAACGTGCTCACCGAACTTCAGGGCGGCTCCTACATTTTCATGGACAAGCAATACAATGACGTCGCGCTGGGCAACGGCGCGACCTTCCCCTTCGAAACCTCGCTCTCGGTGCAGATGACGGTGGTCTCCGCCAACACCAAAAACCTCGCCACCACCGATGCCGGCTTCAAATCCTTCTCCACCGACGCCGACCCGCCCCTGCTGCTGTCGGGCGCGCCGGAAGGGGCAGGCTACTTCTTCTTCGGCGACGAACAGGGCGGCGTCCTGCTCCCCGACGGCGCGCGGCTCGAAATCGGCAGCACACTGACGGCCATGACCCCCCATTGCGACCCGACCGTCAATCTCTACGACGCCTACCACGTGGTGCGCGGCGACACGCTGGTCGACATCTGGCCGATCGAGGCCCGGGGAAGAAGCGCGTAGGGGCGCGCAAAGCTCTGACGATTGTTACTTCTCTTCCACCCGCCCCCCAGGGGCGGGTCGAAATTCGCGTAGCGAATTTCGGGGCGGGGTTGCGGCGGATACGTCATATTCGAGCGCGCGATTAAATCACGTCGCAGTGCGCGTATTCCCCATCTCCGCCTCAAGCCTCTCCCACAACGCCCCGCAATCGACCACCGTTCCTTCGCGCATCGCAC
>PHEO01000375.1 GCA_002841195.1 Alphaproteobacteria bacterium HGW-Alphaproteobacteria-11 | reverse complement strand
CCCGCCGGTCGAGCCCCAGCGAGCGGAAGGCATCCGCGTCCGCCAGCCGCTCGATGACGCGCGGACCGAGACCCGTCCTCAGCCAGAAGTGGCGCACGGAATCGAGTCCGCCGCCGCGTCTTTCCTCGACGATCCGGCCCGATGCTTCCTGAAACCCCTTCACCTGCCGGAGACCGAGCCGGACGGCACACTTATCCCCGGTCCGCCGTTCAAGCGTACAGTCCCAGTCGCTGTGATTGACGTCGACCTCGCATATTTCGACACCATGCTCCCGCGCATCGCGCACAAGCTGGGCGGCGGCATAAAAACCCATCGGCTGCGCATTGAGGATCGCCGCGCAGAACACATCGGGATAGTGATGTTTGAGCCAGGCGGAAACATAGGCCAGCAGCGCGAAACTCGCGGCATGGCTTTCGGGAAAACCGTAATCGGCAAAGCCCTCGATCTGCTTGAAGCAGCGCTCGGCGAAATCGGCCTCGTATCCGTTGGCGCGCATGCCCGCGATGAACTTGTCGCGATACATGCCGATTGTGCCGGATTTTCGGAACGTCGCCATGGCGCGGCGCAGTTCGCGGTCCTGCGGCGAAAATCGGCTCAGTGAAAATCCCGGCTTTTCGGCACGAAGCGCGCGGCGCGCAGCCGCCGCTCTTCGTACCGGGTCGTAACAACCTCGCGTGGGTCGTGCGACGGCCGCTTCGCTTCATCGGCGGGCGACAACGCGGCCTCACCAATGCCGTCGTTCTCCGAGAGGCTCGCCAGTTCATGCGTCATGTCTTCGATCTCGTCCGCCACGATATGAATAACGATACCTGCCTTCTGCACGCGGCCGCGCACCAGCAGAAGCCTCGATGTAATGACGATGCGCCGCCGCGCCTCGAAAAGCTTTGGCCAGATGATGATGTTGGCGATGCCCGTTTCGTCTTCGAGCGTCGCGAATATGACGCCGCTTGCCGTGCTCGGCCGCTGCCGCACCAGCACCAGCCCCGTCAGCGTCACGCGACGGCCGGCCTCAATCGTCTTGAGCCCCGCATGCGGCATCGCGCCCCGCGCCGCAAAGCGCGACCGTAGAAAGGAAACCGGATGCGCCTTCAGCGACAGCCGGAGCGTCGCATAGTCGAGCACCACATGCTCGCCAAGCGGCATGGCTGGCAGCGCCATTTCTTCCTCACGCTGGAACCCGCCCTCCTCCAGCGCCGCGAACAGCGGTAGCGCGGCGGGCTGCCTGCCGGTGCTCCCGCCGCCATAACCGCCAAGCCCACGCACCGCCCAGAGCGCCGCCC
>PHEO01000172.1 GCA_002841195.1 Alphaproteobacteria bacterium HGW-Alphaproteobacteria-11 | reverse complement strand
GTTTCGCGTCAGCCATCGTCTGGCCGACCATCCGCTGTTCCAGCTCGACCGGTTGGCACGTCTCGCTGCGTCGCTGCCCGCCGACCGGATTGAGTTCAACGGTCCCGTCCAGCCGAACCAGGACCCGAACCTGACGCCGTCGAACGGTATGACGCCGGAAGAAACCGTGCGCCGCATCGAACATGCGAAGTCGTGGATGGTGATTAAAAATGCCGAATCCGATCCTGAATACAAGGCGCTGCTCGATGCCTGCCTCGATCAGGCGGCTGAACAGACCGGCGGCTTGATGGGCGGCGCGCTCGACCGGCAGGCGTTCATTTTCGTAACGTCGCCGGGCAATGTGACGCCGTTTCATTCGGACCCGGAACAGAACTTCCTGCTACAAATTCGCGGCGCCAAACGCATGTCGCTGTTCGATCATCGCGACCGTGAAATTGTCAGCGCCGAGAATTCTGAACTTTTTCCGGGCAAGCATCGCAACCTGCCATACAGCGACGTACTCGAAGTAAAGGCGACGCACCAGCATATAGAACCCGGCGAAGGTATCTTCGTGCCGATCTTCGACCCGCATTGGGTGAAGAATGGCGACGCGGTCTCGATTTCGTTTTCGATCACCTGGCAGACGGAGGAAACGCAGCGGCTGGTGCAGCTATCCTATGTCAATGCGGTGTTGCGCCGATTCGGATGGCCGCAACAGGCCGCAGGCGTCAACGAGACATGGGACTGGGTGAAGATTGCGGCCTACAGGGCGCTGCGTCCGGCCTACGATGCGGTCAAGAAGCTTGTCGGCGATCGGAGGAAGGCGCTTGCGATCTTTCTGGGGCGCAAGGCGACCGAAGCCGCCGTCTGAACCTCATCGCATCGCGAAGCGGCGGCGCGGCGCACGCACCGGATATTCCTCGATCACTGTGTCGGTATAGCGGCGATAGCGCCGGACATCGACACGCGTCAGCAGGATGCCGACGCGGCGGCTGCTTGCGGCCGCCAACATTTTCAGAACGCGCGCCACGACATTGCGGCCGGTCGACGACCAACGTACGACGAGAACAGTCACGTCTGCGAGTTTGGTCAAGACCTGCGCGTCGGCCGCTGCCATGGCGGCAGGCGAGTCGATGATGACATAGTCATAGGTCTGCTGAAGCGCCGACAGCACCCACAGCATCTGCGGAGAGGCGAGCGCTGCCGTCGGATTGGCGAGCGGCGCGCCGGCCTGCAGCACATGCGCCGGGCTTCCCGGCTCCTTGCGGAGAACATGCTGGAAGGCGGCACGTCCGGTCAGCAATTCCGACAATCCGGGTTGCGGCGCGGCGCCCAGCGCGATGTGAAGCGCGGGCGCGCGCATATCGGCATCGACGACGATCGTGCTGTGTCCGCCGAGCGTAAAGACGCGGGCGAGGCCGGCGGCCGTCGAGGTTTTGCCCTCGCCGGCGACCGATGATGTCACGAGCACGGTGCGGGCGCGGCGCTCGCCGACGCGCGCCATCAGCACATTTCCCTGCAAGGCGCGGATCGCCTCGGCGTAGAGGCCGTGCGGGTCGCGCAGGACGTCCGCGGCCGGCAGGTGTGTGCCTGCGCGCCGTTCAAGTTCCGGCGTCAATCCGAGAAAGGGCATTCCCGTGGCGCGCTCGATCTGTTCGCCGATCCGGAATCCGCGCGCGAATACCTCGATCAGGAACACGACAAGGAAGGCGAGGGTCAGTCCGGCGGCGGCGCCGAGCGTCAGGGCGGCTCCGGCGCGTGGAGATGTTGGGGCTGTGGGCTGCTGCGCACGGGAGACGATGCGTGCGTTCGCGGCTTGCGCGTCGGCCTCGGCGCGGGCTTTGGCTTCCTCGTAGCGGCGCAGGAACGACTCGAGCAGCCCGCGATTGGTTTCGGCGTCGCGCTGCAGGGCCCGCAGTTTCACCTCGTCCTGGTTAAGCTGCGCGGTGCGGCGTTGGGCACGGTCGAGGTTGCCACGCAGCGCCGCAACGCGCGCATTGGCGACGCGCGCTTCGTTTTCAAGCGCGTCGATGACCTTGTAGACTTCCTTTTCGATTTGCGTTTCGAGATCTTCGAGGTTGGCGAGCGATTCCATCATGCGCGGATGCGTCGGCAACAGCGTCTCGGCCATTTGCGCAATCTGCGCGCGCAGCGCCACTTCCTGCTGGCGCAGGTTTTGGATCAACGGCGACTGCAGCACTTCGGCGGCCGAGTTGACCGCATTGCCGGAAGCGATGAGGTTGCGGGCGTTGGAAAGTCTTGCCTGCGAGGCCGCGCGGTCGGCTTCGGCTACCGAAAGCTGGCTGTTGAGTTCGGTAAGTTGCTGTTGAGGCACCGTGGAGCCGTTGGTCAGGAAGAGGCCCGACTCGGTGCGATAGGTTTCGACGGCTGCTTCCGATTCCTGAACCTTGACCCGCAACTCGTCGATCTGCTGGGCGAGCCATCGGGTCGCCTCGTTGTTGATGCCGGTCCGTTGCTCGATCTGCTGGGTAATGTAGAGTTCGGCCAGCCGGTTGGGGATTGCGGCAGCCATGCGCGGATCGGTCGATGTAAATACCAGGGCGATGACGCGCGAGCCCGATTTCTGGAAGACTTCGAAGCGGCCGAGTACCTGATCGACGATTTCGTCAATATCGGTAACAGGGTCGCGTTCGCGCATGCCGAAGGCGATGGCAATACGCCCGAAAAAGTCGGGGCTGCGCAGCGCCGGGTTGAATTCCGGATTGGCGGCGAGCCCCATGTCCTCGATCAGCCGCGCGGCCAGCAAGCGCGAGGTCATCACCTGAATTTCGCTCTGCACCGTTTCGCTGTCGGGCAGCGGACCCTGCAGATCGGTGTCGAATGTCGAGATTTCGCCGGCGCGCGGTGAGAGCATGATGCGGGTTTCGACGGTGTAGATCGGTGTCGCAGTCGCGAGCCAGAAGAGTACCAGCGCCATGAAGCCGGCAAACACCAGGACGACGATTTCCTTGCGCGCCCAAATGCCACGCAGGATGTCCCACGGCGAAATATCGCCCGTCGCGCCGTCGCCTGGCGCGGCGTGGCGCCTGTCGCCGAAGGTCACAGCCTGATTCATTTGGGTATCGGTCATCAATTCCGCCCGCCGGTATGTGCAAGACCGCGCCTGCCGGTGGCGCGCGGAGCCTCGCAAATACCCCGTCCAATGCAGCATGCAGTAGACGGCCTTTGGGTAACGGAAGGCTTAACGGGAAACCATGGAAATGCCGAGATAGCCGGGTTAGCTGCGGATTTTCAACGCACTGGCGGTCGTCTACGTGATTGATGATTCCAAAAAATTAACCGATCCGGCGCTACCGTCCGGATGGACAGGTCGGTTTGGAAAGTGGCGCGGATGAAGGCTGGATTTACAGGCATTTTGGTTGCCGTTTGCATGAGCCTTGCGGCTTGCGCGCAATACGGCGTCCTCGAACAGCGTGAGATCGCGGGTGAGAACGACGTCTATCTGCTCGACACAGGCGACCAACTCAGGATCACTGTATTTGGACAGGCCGATCTCAGTGGCGATTTTTCGGTCGACGGGGCGGGCACCGTTTCGATACCGCTCTTGCCGCCGATCGTGGCGCGCGGCCTGACGACCGACGAATTCGAGGCGTCCGTTGCGGCCGAGCTTGGCCGCCGCCTGCTTCGCAACCCCAATGTCAGCGTTCAGGTGATGGAGTTCCGGCCGTTCTTTATCCTCGGCGAGGTGCAGCGCGCTGGTCAGTACCCTTATGTCAGCGGTATGACGGTGCAGAGCGCGGTTGCGATTGCCGGGGGTTACACCTACCGCGCCAGTGAAGACCGGGTCCGTATCACGCGCAATATGGGCGACCGGATCGTCGAACTCGGCGTCAACAGCAAGTCTGTCGTCATGCCGGGCGATACGATCCTGGTGCGGGAGCGTTACTTCTGATGCAATCGCCCGCGCATGGCCGCGCATCTTCTCCGGCAAGGGTTCTGCATGTCATGAGGTCGCCGGTGGGCGGTCTTTTTCGTCATGTACAGGATCTTGTGACCGGTCAGCAGGCGGCGGGCATCGCGGCTGGGGTCGTCTGCGGCGAGGCGCCGGGTAATGATGCTTGCGCCGCACAGCTTGCGACGCTCGAAGCGCAATGTGGTCTTGGTCTTCATGTCGTGCCGATGCGGCGGCTGCCTGGTTTCGGCGACGTTTCCAACATGCGCGAAATCGGTGCGCTGATCGACCGGCTCCGTCCGGACGTGGTTCACGGCCACGGCGCCAAGGGCGGGTTGCTGGCGCGTCTGGCCTCGACGCATCACGAGGCGATCCGTGTCTATACGCCGCATGGCGGTACGCTTCACTACAGCGGCATGACGCCGCACGGCCTGGCGTTTCTCGCCGCCGAAAGGCTGATGCGCGGCTGGACCGACGGGTTCATTTTCGAGTCGGAGTTCAGCCGGTCGGCGTTCATCGCCAAGATAGGCCAGCCGCGTGCGCCCACGGCAGTCATTCACAACGGTCTCGCCACGAATGAATTTTTGCCGGTCGGCCATGCCGATGCGGCGGCCGATTTTCTGTTCATCGGCGAGCTGCGTATGCTGAAGGGTGTCTCGACCCTCATCGAAGCGGTGCGGCATTTGAACCGGCCGGTGCGGGTGCGGATTGTCGGCGATGGAACGGACCGTGCGCATTTTGAGGCGCTGGCGCGTTCGCTGCCGCCGAATGCCCATGTCGAGTTTCTCGGTGCGATGCCGGCGCGGGCGGCGTTTCGTCTGGCGCGCATCGTTGTGATGCCGTCATGGCACGAATCGTTGCCCTATGTGGCGCTCGAAGCTGCCGCGGCCGGCATTCCGCTGATCGCAACGCGGGTAGGGGGCCTTCCGGAGATTTTCGGTGGCGAGGCGCATCGTCTCGTTGCGCCGGGCGATGCCGCCGCCTTGTCGCAGTCGCTTGCCGCTGCGCTTGCCGAACCAGGCGAGATCGCGGCTTCGGCCATACGGCTGCGGGCGCGCGTGGCGCAGATGTTTTCGGTGACGGAAATGGTGGCGTCGATCAACGGCTTCTATGCCCGCATTCTCGATGGCCGGAGGTCGCGCCGCGCGCCGGCACCGGCCGTACCGGTACTTGAAGGCGCCGGACGATGAGCGTCGAGGGCTGGCAGATCGAAACCGCGCCGCGACGCACCGGCGCGTCCGGCCGGCGCTCAATGCTCGGCCTCGGCGAGTGCCTCGTCGTTCTGGTTTTGCTGACGAGTTTCTATGTCCGCTCCGAGCAGGGCGCCGACGATCCGACGCCCTACGACCTGTTGATGGTGCTGACCGTCGGCATACTGTTTCTGTTCGGTCTCAAGTTTCCGCGCGGTCTCGGATGGCCGGCGGCGCTATGGGGCCTCGTCGTCATCGGCTACGGCATCGGCGCGATGGACGCGCTTTATCTCGAGAAAGTTCGCCCCGCGTTGATCGTGACGATCTATCTGGTCGGCTCCTTTCTCTTCTTTGCGTCTTTCGTCTATGCCGATGCGGCGCGGCGTCTCGGTTTGATGTTCTGGGCCTACACCGTGGCGGCCTGCTTCGTCGCGGCGCTTGGCGTCGGCGGTTACTTCCATCTTTTTCCGGGTTCGGAATCGTTTCTGGTTTTCGGCCGCGCGACCGGCACGTTCAACGATCCCAACGTGTTCGCGCCCTTTCTCGTCGCGCCGATCCTTTTTCTGGCGATGAAGCTCAGCACGGCGCGGCGTCTTCGATCTCTTTGGATGCTCGCGCCGCTTGGTCTTCTGGTCATGGCGATGCTGCTCAGCTTTTCGCGCGGCGGCTGGGGCAACCTGTTCCTGTCGGCCGTCGTGTTCCTCGTCCTGACGCTGGCGACCTCGCGCTCGTCGCAACAGACCTTTCGGTTGATGGTCTTTGCGGCGCTGATGGGCTTCGCGCTGACGATCCTGATTGGCGTGGCGCTTTCAAACCCGCGCGTGTCGGAATTGTTTACGGAACGGGCGTCCCTGACCCAGGACTATGACGTCGATCCCGAGCGCGGGCGTTTCGAGAGCCAGGCGCGGGCGTTTTCGATGGTGCTGCAAAATCCGTGGGGCATCGGGCAGGCGCAATGGGCGATCATCAACGATCTCGACACCCACAACGTCTATCTGCATGTGCTGGTCGCGGGCGGCTTCCTGTCCGGTCTGGCATTTCTCGGCTTCATCGGGGTGACGCTGGTCAGGGGCGGGCGGGCCGCGTCGGTGCCCGGGCCACAACAGGGCATGTTGATTGTCGCTTATGCGGCGCTTGTCGGCCATTTTGCAGAGGGCCTCATCATCGACATCGACAGCTGGCGCCATCTCTATCTGCTGCTGGGCATGCTTTGGGGCGCAATGCTGGCGGTCGAGGCTCGAAAGCCCGGCGGCGAGACGGCCGAGCCCGCGCCGACGGTCTGGCGCTAGGCCGGGCCGGAACGTCATATTCCACAACTCGAAGGGTCCCTGGAGGCCACGCCCGGAATCGAACCGGGGTATACGGATTTGCAGTCCGCTGCGTCACCACTCCGCCACGTGGCCATTTCCGAGGGCGGGCGGGGTATAGCAATTCCCCGGCCCGGGTACAACGACCATTAGACCAACGGGATTGCCGGCGTCTTAATGGCGGCTTTGCCTTGC
>PHEO01000374.1 GCA_002841195.1 Alphaproteobacteria bacterium HGW-Alphaproteobacteria-11 | reverse complement strand
GACGTCACGGTCGCGGTCGATTATTCGACGGTCAACTACAAGGACGGCCTGGCGCTCACCGGCAAGGCGCCGATCGTGCGTTCCTGGCCGCTGATCCCCGGCATCGATTTCTCCGGCAAGGTCGAGAGTTCCTCCCACGGCGATTTCAAGCCCGGCGACCGCGTGGTCCTCAACGGTTTCGGCGTCGGCGAAGGCCACAATGGCGGCTATGCGCAGAAGGCGCGCGTCAAGGGCGACTGGCTGGTGAAGCTCCCCGATGCGATTTCCAACGAACAGGCCATGGCCATCGGCACCGCCGGCTACACCGCGATGCTCTGCGTCCTCGCGCTCGAAAAAAACGGCGTCACGCCCGACAAGGGTGACGTGCTGGTGACGGGTGCGGCGGGCGGCGTCGGCTCGGTCGCGGTCGCGCTCCTGTCGAAACTCGGCTACCGCGTCATCGCCTCCACCGGCCGCGCCTCGGAAGCCGATTACCTGAAAGGCCTCGGCGCCGCCGAGATCATCGACCGCAATGAGCTTTCAGCCCCCGGCAAGCCCATCGGCAAGGAACGCTGGGCGGGCGCCGTCGATGCGGTCGGCAGCCACACATTGGCCAACGCGCTGGCGATGACGAAATATGGCGGCGCCGTCGCCGCCTGCGGTCTGGCGCAGGGCCTGGACCTGCCGGCCTCCGTCGCGCCCTTCATCCTGCGCGGCGTCACGCTTTGCGGCATCGACAGCGTCATGGCGCCGAAGGCGATCCGCATCGAGGCTTACAAGCGCCTCGCCGCCGATCTCGACATGAAGAAGCTCGAGGCGATGAGCTTCCGCGCGAAGCTCGACGATGTGCCGCGTCTTGCCGAGGAAATCATCGCCGGCAAGGTGCGTGGCCGCGCCATTATCGACGTCAACGCCTGAGCGGAGCGCGAAAGCCTTGGACATGAACCTGCCGCCCTTCCGCGATCCCGGCTATGTCGAACCGAAAGTCGAGGTCGAGCACCGCGCCGACGGCTCGGTCGTGCTGCGCAATCCGCATCCGCTGCGCGCCGTCCCCGCAAACCTCATCGAACCGATCCGTAAATGGGCGGCCGAGGCGCCGGACCGCGCCTGGCTCGGCAAGCGCCGCGCCGCAAAGGAAGGCCTCGGCAGTTGGGAACTGCTGACCTATGCCGACGCCAACCGCAAGGTCAGCGCCATCGCGCAGGCGCTGCTCGACCGCGGCTTCAATCAGCAGACGCCGGTGATGATCCTTTCCGGCAATTCGATCGAACACGCGCTGATGACCTATGGCGCGATCATGGCGGGC
>PHEO01000373.1 GCA_002841195.1 Alphaproteobacteria bacterium HGW-Alphaproteobacteria-11 | reverse complement strand
AGTCCTCCTGTTGGGAGGCGATGCTGCGATGAAGAAGCTTGGAGAATTGATGATGATCCTGGATTTGCATCGCCAAGGCGTGAAGATCGCCGTGATAGCACGGTAAGTGGGCGTGGACCGCAAGACGATCCGCAAATACATTGCACGTGGCGTCGAGGTGCCGACATACGGGCCGCGGCAGCCGCGGGAGCGGCTGCTGGACCTACATCTTGATTACCTGCGGGCGGCGACTGGAGGCCTACCCCGGGCTCAGCGCCCAGCGCTTGACTCGTGAGCTTGGCGACCGAGGCTATACGGGCGGATACAGCACGGTGCGCGACACGGTGCGTTCGCTGCGTCCGGCCGGGGGCGGCAAGCCCTATGCTGTGCGGTTCGAGACCCCGCCGGGTCAGCAGGCTCAGGTCGACTTTGCGCAGTTCCGGGTGCGTTTTGCTGATGCGCCGGATCGTGTGCAGGTGGTCTGGCTGTTCTCCATGGTGCTGGGCTTCTCGCGGCTGATCTGGGGACGGTTCGTGATGCGTCAGACGATGCCGAGCGTGCTGGCTTGCCATCGGGCCGCGTTCGAGGCGATCGGCGGGGTGCCGCGCGAGATCCTTTACGACCGCATGAAAACCGCGGTGATTGGCGAGGATGAGGACGGCCGCGTCGTCTATAATCGGACGCTCGGGGAATTTGCGAAGCATTACGGTTATCTGCCGAAGGCCTGGCGTGCCTATCGGCCGGAGACCAAGGGCAAGGTTGAGCGGCCGTTCCGTTACATCCGGGAGGACTTCTTCCTTGGCGGCGTGTTCCGCGACCTGGATGATCTGAATGCCCAGTTCAATCGCTGGCTCAGCACGGTCGCCAATCTCCGCCTGCATGCAACCACGGGGCGAGTCGTGAACGAGGCCTTCGCTGAGGAAATGCCAGCGTTGCAGCCTTTGCCGCTGGTCCCGTTCGGTGCGGTTCTCAAGCTTGAGCGCCGGATCAGCCATGAGGGGATGGTCAGTGTTGGCGGCAATTACTACTCGGTTCCAGATGCGACCCGTCGGCGTGTTGTGGAGGTCCACAGCCTTGCTGACGAGATCCGGATCTTCGAAGATGATCGCCTGATCGCACGCCATCCTGTGCTCGAGGGACGACGGCAGCGTTCGCTTCTCGACGGTCACCGGCGTCAGCGCCGCCGGAATGACGATGTGCCCTTGCCGCATGCCCCCCATGATCTGATGATCAAACAGGCGGCATGAACGACAACCGGGATTAGCTTAACTCAGCCGCCAAACTGTCCAAGAAGGCGGGACCACCT
>PHEO01000004.1 GCA_002841195.1 Alphaproteobacteria bacterium HGW-Alphaproteobacteria-11 | reverse complement strand
TCGCGGCGCCGGCAACCGCCTCGACGATGAAGGGCGCGCCGCCGCCGATGACAAGGCCGATGGCGATGCCGACAGCGGCAAGCGCCATCACCTGCATCAGATAGAGGCGGAAAATCAATGTGCCGGGCGCGCCGAGACATTTGAAGGTGGCGATGACGACGCGTTTGCCGTCGAGATAGGACTTGACCGCATTGGCAACGCCGACGCCGCCGACGACAAGCGCGGTGAGGCCGACCAGCGAGAGAAAAAGCGCCACGCGCTGGACGAAGCGCCGCACGCCCGGCGCACTGTCGCTGCGGTCCTGAATGCGCCATCCCGCATCCGGAAAACGTTCGCCAAGCGCCGCGACCCAGCCCGAAATGCCGGCTGACGAGCGCAACGCTTCGGGCAATCTCACCCGGTAGAAAAAGTTGACGAGACTGCCGGGCTGCACCAGCGCCGTCGATTCGAGCGCCTCCATTGCAATCATCGCGCGGGGCCCGAGCGCAAAACCGTCGGCGACACGGTCGGGCTCGCGCGCGATGGCGGCGCGAAGCTCAAGTTCGGCCTCGCCGATGCGCACGAGATCGCCCACCGCGACGCCGAGACGCGACATCAGATTGGGCTCGACGACAAGCCCCCAGTGACCGTCGCGAAAAGCCAACGCCTCGGCGAAATCCATGGCGGGCGCCAGTTCCATTTTGCCGTAGAGCGGGTAGAGATTGTCGACGGCTTTCAACTCGACCAGCGTCTGGCCGCGCGCGCCGCCGCTATCGCCGCCGACTCCATTCTTGTCCTCAACATGGCGCGCCATTGCGCGCATTTCGGCGGCCACGGAAATCGCATTGCCGTCCGAAATCCAGGCAAGCTCCTCGGCGCTGGCCGCGCGGTGGATCAGTCGAATGGCGACATCGCCGCCGAGAATTTCCTGACCACCTTCGGCCAGGCCGCGCGTCAGCGCCGCCGAAACCGAACCGACACCGGCAATCGCCGCGACGCCAAGCGCCAGACAAGCGATGAAAACGCGAAAGCCCTTGAGGCCGCCGCGCAACTCGCGCCGCGCAAGGCGGGCGGCAAGGAGGTAGGAAGCGGGGGTGGCGTTCATGGGCGCATTTCCCCGGAGTTGTCACCCCCGGACTTGATCCGGGGGTCCAGAAGCCGCGAAGCGGCGTCTCTCTTCAAAAAAACAAGCCGCGCCAACTCGGCCGGCACGCGCGAAATTCTTGTGAAGATAGACGGCGCGTACCGCGCCTTCTGGATTGCCGGGTCAAGCCCGGCAATGACGTGTTTGGGGGGAGATATGGACATTCCAGTCCTGTCCGCAGACAAACCACCCATCCTCATGCGGCCACGCCCGCTTCGATGCTTTCCACAAGCCCGTCGCGCAGGCGAATGGTGCGGTCGCAGCGCGCGGCGAGCGCTTCGTCATGGGTGATCAGGATCAGCGTCGTGCCCTTGCGCCGATGGAGGTCGAACATCAGCGAAACGATTTCGGCCCCGGTTGTCTGGTCGAGATTGCCGGTCGGTTCGTCGGCGAGCAGGATTTCGGGATCGCCGGCGACCGCGCGCGCCAGCGCCACACGCTGCTGCTCGCCGCCCGACAATTGGCCCGGATAATGCGTCAGGCGATGGCCAAGGCCGACAAGGCGAAGCTCTTCTTCCGCGCGCGCGAAGGCGTCGGCGCGGCCGGCGAACTCAAGCGGGATCGCGACATTTTCAAGCGCCGTCATGGTGGGGATCAGGTGGAAGGACTGGAAGACGATGCCGACGCGGTCGCGGCGGAAGCGCGCCAGCGCATCCTCGCCAAGCGCCGTGAGATCTTCACCCGCCGCGACGATGCGGCCCGAACTCGGCCGCTCGAGACCGGCCAGCACCATCAGCAGCGTCGACTTGCCCGAGCCCGACGGCCCGACGAGACCGGCCGCCTCGCCCTTGGCGATCGAAAGGCCGATGCCGCGCAGGATGTTGACCGGACCGGCGGCGCTGGGCAGGGTCAGGCGGACGTCTTCAAGCTCGATGATATTGGGCAAGGGGCGGGGGCTCTCTATATGTATGTTCGCGAGAAGGCGGGGGCCAGCATAGGCCGGCAGATGGCGGCGGGAAAAGAAAGAGACGCGACGATGCGCATTGGACGATATGGGCGATATGGCTTTTCGACAGCGTATTGCAAGCTTTTACCGGCGTTGCTGCTGGCGGCCGCCCTCGCTTTCGCGCCCGGCATGGCGCAAGCCGGCGAACGGGCCATCACAATCGTGGCGCTCGGCGACAGCCTGACAGCGGGCTATCTGCTCGGTCCCGGCGAGGATTTCGCGACCCGGCTTGAACGGGCGCTGGCCGCCGCCGGTCACGAGAATGTGAAGATCGCCAATGCCGGCGTCTCGGGCGACACGACGGCCGGCGGCCTGGCGCGGCTCGACTGGGCAGTGGGGCCGGATGCCGACGCGGTGATCGTCGAGCTTGGCGCCAATGACGCGCTGCGCGCCATCGACCCCGAGGTGACACGGGCCAATCTCGACGCCATCGTGACGCGGCTGAAAGCGCGCGGGCTTCCCGTTCTGCTGGCGGGCATGCTGGCGCCGCCCAATCTCGGCGGCGAATACGGCGAAGCCTTCAACCCGATCTATGCCGAACTCGCCGCCGAGCACGGGCTGATCCTCTATCCCTTCTTCCTCGACGGCGTCGCCGCCGAGCGTCATCTCAATCTCGGCGACGGTATCCATCCGACGGCGGAGGGTGTCGGCGTCATTGTCGAGCGGATCCTGCCGAAGGTCGAGGCGTTGATTGCGGAAGTCGGCGCGGAGGATGCGACGGTGAATTGAGGGGGGAGATGGTTCCTCAGACTTATTTTATTACCGTCATGGCCCGGACGAGCCGGGCCATGACGACTTTTGATATAGCAACGCCAAAATTCACTTGTATAAACCACCAGCACAAAATCGACCGGGGGGACGGCAATGGAATATCGCACGCTCGGGCGCACCGACCTGAAGGTCAGCGCGATCTGTCTCGGCACCATGACATGGGGCCAGCAGAACACTGAAGGTGAAGGCCACGAACAGATGGATTATGCGCTGGCTGAAGGCATCAACTTCTTCGACACCTCGGAAATGTATGCGGTGCCGCCGAAGCCGGAGACGCAAGGCTCGACCGAAAGGATCATCGGTTCGTGGTTCAAGGCGCGCGGCAACCGCGACAAGGTGATCCTCGCCACCAAGGTTGCCGGCCGCAGCCCGATGACCTGGCTGCGCGACGGCGGCGAAGGCACCGAGCAGACGGCGGCGCAGATCGCGCAAGCGGTCGACAAGAGCCTGAAACGTCTGCAGACGGATTATATCGATCTCTACCAGCTTCACTGGCCCGACCGGCCGATCAATCTTTTCGGCGGCCTCGGCTACAAGCATATCGAGGGGACGACGAACCCGATCGACGAAATTCTGGCGGCGCTCGACAAGGTGGTGAAGGCGGGCAAGGTGCGCCATGTCGGGCTGTCGAACGAAACGCCCTGGGGGACGATGAAATTCCTGCATCACGCCGAGACCAAAGGCCTGCCGCGCATGCAGTCGATCCAGAACGCCTACAACCTCCTGAACCGCACCTTCGAACTTGGCGGCTCGGAAATCGCCCATCGCGACCAGGTAGGGCTGCTCGCCTATTCACCGCTGGCGCAGGGCTATCTCTCCGGCAAATACCAGAACGGCGCACTGCCCGAAGGTTCGCGCAAGGCGCTGTTCAATCGCTTGCAGCGCTATGAATCGCCGATGACCGACCGCGCCATCGAGGCCTATCTCGGCATTGCGAAGAAGCACGGGCTCGATGCCTCGCAAATGGCCAACCAGTTCGTGACGACACGGCCTTTCGTGACCTCGAACATCATCGGCGCGACGACGATGGAACAGTTGAAGCTCGCGGTGACGAGCGTGGACGTGAAATGGACGGAGGAACTCGAAAAGGACATCGAGGCCGCGCATCTCATGCAGCCCAACCCGGCGCCTTGAGGGCGCGATGATCCGCCTCTTCACCGCGCTGGAAATTCCCGACGAGGCGGCGGAGAAGCTCGCGCGGCTGCAACAGGGGCTCGAAGGCGCGCGCTGGATCGAGCGGAAGGATTTTCACATCACGCTGCGCTTCATCGGCGATGTGGCCGAGAATATCGCCGCCGATATCGACGCGGCACTGGCCGAAATTCCGCTGACGCCGTTCGAGGTCGAGCTTGAGGGCGTCGGCGAGTTTGGCGGCGCGCGGCCCAACGCGCTTTGGGCGGGCGTCAAAATGTCGGAACCCTTGCGCGTGCTTCAGGGCCGCCACGAAGGCGCGATGCGCCGCGTTGGCCTCAAGCCCGAGACGCGGAAGTTTCATCCCCATGTGACGGTGGCGCGGCTTGGCCGCGCGGCGCCGGAGGATGTGGGGCGCTATATCGAGGCCAACAATCTCTTCGCCGCGCCGCGTTTCACGGTCGGCCGCTTCACGCTTTTTTCGGCGCGGGGCGGAACCGGCGGCGGGCCTTATGTGGCCGAGCGGCATTATCCCGAAGATGAGTGGCCGGAAAACCTGCGCGATGGCGAGGGTTAGTCGCCCGCCGCTTCCTCGATCGCATGCATGTCCTCGTCGGACAGCCCCATGTGATGGCCGATCTCATGCACCAGCACATGCGCGATCAAATGATCGAGCGGCTCGTCATATTCGGCCCAGTAGTCGAGCATCGGCCGGCGGTAGAGAAACACCATGTCGGGCATATGCGCCGGCTCCATCACCGAGCGGTCGACATGGGAAATGCCCTGATAGAGGCCGAGCAGGTCGAACGGGCTTTCAAGCTCCATTTCGACGGCGACCTCGTCGTCCGGGAAATCCTCGACGCGGATGACGAGCCCCGCGCAGCGCGCGCGAAAGCCTTCCGGCAGCCGCGCAAAGGCCGCATCCGCCAGCTTTTCGAATTCCTCAAGCGTGGGCGCCTTGACGCCTTTCCAGTCCATCGGCTTCTCTCCTCTTGCGCGGGCAGATTAGGCGGGCAAGGCTGACGCTGCAAATTTTCACCCGGATTCGGGGAGGCGAAGATGACGGATAGATTGACGGGCAAGGCGCGCGAGAAGGCGCTCAAGGGACTCAAGGGCTGGACGAAGGCAAGAGGCCGCGACGCCATCGAAAAGACGTTCCGCTTCAAGAATTTCAATGAGGCATTCGGCTTTATGAGCCGTGTGGCGCTGGTGGCCGAGAAGATGGACCACCATCCCGAATGGGCGAATGTCTATAACAGGGTCGACGTAACCTTGACGACGCATGATGCGAATGGTCTGTCGGAGCGCGACATCGAGCTCGCGACATTCATCGACAAGATCGCCGGCAAGGCCGGAAGGACGCGTGAATGAACTTTCGCGAAAAGCGCCCGCGCGTCGTCATTCTCGGCGCCGGCTTCGGCGGTTTGAGCGCGGCCACGAGACTCGGCCGCGCGGATGTCGACGTGACGCTGATCGATCGCCAGAATTACCACGTCTTCCAGCCGCTTCTTTATCAAGTAGCGACCGCCACCCTGTCGCCGGCCGACATCGCGGTGCCGATCCGTTCGACCTTTCGCGATCAGAAGAACACGAACGTGCTGCTCGGCAATGTCGCCGGTATCGACCGGGCGCGGCGCGAAGTGACGCTCGACGACGACCGCCGGTTTCCCTACGACTATCTCATCGTCGCCACCGGCGCGCGCCATGCCTATTTCGGCCGCGACGACTGGGAGCCGGCGGCGCCTGGCCTGAAGCGCATCGAGGACGCGACCGAAATTCGCCGCCGCATTCTCCTCGCCTTCGAAAAAGCCGAAACCGAGGACGACGATGAACGACGGCGCGAACTATTGAACTTCGTCATTGTCGGTGGCGGCCCGACCGGCGTCGAGATGGCGGGCGCTATCATCGAACTTGCCCGCACCGCATTGGTGCGCGACTTCCGTCACATCGATCCCTCTTCGGCCCGCGTCCTGCTCGTCGAAGCCGGACCGCGCCTTCTACCCACCTTTCCCGAAGATCTCTCGGCCTTCGCACGCACAACACTTCTGCGCATGGGCGTCGAGGTGCGGCTCGACTGCAGGGTAACGCATTGTGCGCCGGGCGGCGTCGAGATCGGCGAGGAACGCATCGGCGCGCGCACCATCATCTGGGCAGCCGGGGTCGAAGCCTCCCCCGCCGCAAGATGGCTCGGCGTCACCGGCGATCGCGCGGGCCGCGTCGCCGTCGACGAAAACCTGCGGCTGATCGACGATGCCCGCATTTTCGTCGTTGGCGACACTGCCGCCGCTCCGTGGACGAAGGGACGGCTTGTCCCCGGCATCGCACCGGCCGCCAAACAGATGGGCGACCATGCCGCGCGCGCGGTTCTTGCCGACATCGCGGGACGCGCACCGGCGCCGTTCAGCTATCGTCATCGAGGCAATCTCGCCACCATCGGCCGCAAGAGCGCCGTCGTCGATTTCGGGCCTGTGCGCTTGAAGGGGCTTCTCGCATGGCTCATCTGGGGCGCAGCGCATATCTATTTTCTGATCGGTTTCCGCAACCGGATCATCGTCATGATGCAGTGGATGTGGGCCTATGTAACGCTGCGCGGCGGCGTCCGCCTCATCACCGGATCGACGAAGCTGCCGTGAGGCGGGGTTCGGTCTGGATTTCCGGTTTTTCTCATCGTCATTGCGAAGAGCGCCATCCCGGTCTTCGACATCGCCAAAGCCGATTCCCGCAGTCTCGCAATGACAATTCGATTTTCTTCCCAACAAAAAGCCCCGGCGTTTCCACCGGGGCTTTCGTCTTGGATGCGCTGATAGATTAGCGCGGCGCCATGCGGATCGCACCGTCGAGGCGGACGGTTTCGCCATTGAAGTAGCCGTTGCGGATCATCTCGGTCGCGAGCGAGGCGTATTCTTCCGGATTGCCGAGACGGGCCGGGAACGGCACCTGCGCGCCGAGCGCCTGACGCACCTTTTCCGGCGCACCGGCAAGCAGCGGCGTGTCGAAAATGCCGGGCAGGATCGTATTGACGCGGATGCCATCGCGGCTGAGGTCGCGGGCGATCGGCAGCGTCATGCCGACGACGCCGGCCTTCGACGCCGAATAGGCCGCCTGGCCGATCTGGCCGTCCTGCGCGGCAACGGAGCCGGTGTTGACGATGGCGCCGCGGTCGCCGCCCTCGAGCGGATCGAGCGTCAGCATGCCGGCCGCCGACTTGGCGATGCAGCGGAAGGTGCCGACGAGATTGATCTGGATAATGAGGTTGAACTTGTCGAGCGGGAAGTGCTCGGGCTTGCCCGTCTCCTTGTTGCGGCTGGCAGTCTTGACCGCATTGCCGGTGCCGGCGCAGTTGACCAGGATGCGCTCCTGGCCGATGGCGGCGCGGACTTTTTCGAAGCCGGCATCGACGCTGGCTTCGTCGGTGACGTTCACTTTCGCGAAGACGCCGCCGAGTTCTTTCGCGAGTGCTTCGCCCTTGTCTTCCTGCAGATCGAAAATGCCGATCTTGACGCCTTCCTTGGCGAGGCGGCGCGCGGTCGCCGCGCCGAGGCCCGAAGCGCCGCCGGTGATGATGGCGCTGATGCCTGAATCGAGTTTCATGGGTCGTCTCCCTTGATGAACGGTCTTGCGGGGACGCGGCATAGCGCGAGGCCCGATTGGCGCCGGTTTTACAAATTTGTCGGCACTCTTGCGAGCCAAAAATCCCGGAAATGCCTTGAATGGCGGGCAATTGCGCCGCGCCCCGCCCTGACGCTACGTCCGCCCGGCTTGCACCGGGAGCGCCCAACGCCCATCTTCAGCACTGCAGGCGGGGGCAGAACGACGGAACAAGGCCATGACCACATCCAGCGGACACCCGGACGCGCCGCTCGATCCGGCCCACCAATTGCCGGCCGTGATCGCCCGCAACGAGAAGACCGTCGAGGACGGCTTCTGGAAGAAAATGGTGCGCTTCGCCGGCAAGGTGCCCTTCGCCGAGGAAGCCGCCGCCGCCTGGTATTGCGCCCGCGATCCGCGGACGCCGCTGCGCGTCAAGGCGACGCTGCTGGCCGCACTCGCCTATTTCGTGACGCCGGTCGATCTCATTCCCGACGTCGTCGCCGCCTTCGGCTTCACCGACGACGCGGCCGTGCTGATGGCCGCGATCGGTCTGGTGTCGAGCCATATCCGCCCGAGCCACCGCAAATCCGCGCGCGCCGCGCTCGACCTGCCGCCGGCGGACGCGGAGAAGTAATCCTCACATCGCCCAGACGCCCGACGCGTTGGAGCGATAGCCGAGCGCGCTATAGGCCGCGTCGACCAGCGCCTGGCCGCGGGTGTTGAGCAGGATGCCGGCGCCCATGCGGTTCATGTTGTAGCCGAAGCTCATGCGGCATTCCGGATCGGCGAAGCCAAGCGAACCGCCCATGCCGACATGGCCGAAAGCCGCGTCGCCCATGATGCAGGAGGAATTGGGCGCGTTCGGTTCCTTGCGATTGTCCATCGACTTCATGTAGCCGAGCGCGAAACGCGACGGGATGAGGAGCGTCGCATCTTCATGCGTCGCCATCGCAACGCGGCCCATGCGGGCCAGCGTGTCCGCGCCGACAAGCTTCCCGCCACCATTGGCGAGCGGCGCATACATGCCCGCAAGGCCGCGCCCGTTGGTGATGCCGTTAGCCGAACCGATTTCGGCGGCGTGGCATTCGCGCGAATTGAAATCCGTGTTGCCGCTGTTCAGCAGGAATAGATGCGCCGCGCTCGAAGGATCGGTGAGAAGCGCCTGCGTGAACTTCGAATTCGCGGCGGCGGGATCGGGCTCGGCGAAGATCATCGCCGCGATGCGCGGCTCGGTTTCTTCCGGTGTGCCGATGGTGAAGTCGAGACCGAGCGGCTTTGCCACCTCGTCAGCAAAGAAACGGCCGAGGCGCTTGCCCGAGGCGCGATGCACCAACTCACCCACCGTCCAGGCGAAGGTGACGCCGTGATAGCCGTTGCGCATGCCGGGTTTCCAGAACGGTTCTTCATCCGCAAGAAGCTTCACCATGTAGTCGTAGTCGTAATAGCCGCCTTCCTTCAGCGGCGTGCGCACATGCGGCTGACCGGCCGAATGGTCGAGCATCATCGAGACCAGCGTCTCTTCCTTGCCGTTCTTTGCATATTCGGGCCAGTAGGCGCCGACCTTCGCATCGAGATCGAGCTTGCCCCGATCGGCCAGCATATGCGCACAAAGCGCGGTCGCGCCCTTGGTGCAGGAAAAGACGATGGAGACGGTGTCTTTCTCCCACGCCGCGCCGTCGCGCGCTTTCCGTCCGCCCCAGATGTCGACAACGGTCTTGCCTTCGAGCGTGATCGCGACATTGGCGCCGACCTCGTCGCGCGTTTCGCAGTTTTCGATGAAGGCATCGACCACGGGCTTGAATTTCGGATCGTAAGTGCCCTCGATCTTGCCGGCCTTTGTGTCTTTCGAAAGCGTCTCGGCCATGAAGGCCTCCCTGTTTTTTGTTTGTCGTCAAATCTATCGCGTCGAGCGCAACCCGCCATAGCCGGCGTCGATCAGCACCGGGCGGATGGCGGCAGTGAGAACCGCATAGCCGCGTTCGTTGAGCGTCAACCCGTCCCAGCGATGAAGATCGTCGCGGATATTGCCTTGCCCATCGAGCATGGCGGCACTGGCGTCGATGAAATACATGTCGCGCTGGCCGGCAACGAAATCGGCGACAAGCGCATTGGCGCGTTGCGCACCGTACCAGCGCTCCTTGCGCGCCGGTTGCGGACGGATCGACACGAAATAGATCGGGGCGACAAGCCCTTCGGCGCGCAGCGACAGCGCCAGCGTGCGGAAATCGTCGAGCACATCTTCCGGCCGCCGCCCATAGACGTCGGCAAGGTCGGCATCGCCCGCCATCACGACGACGGCGCGCGGGTGATAGGGAAGGACGACGCGGTGGATGTAATACGTGACATGCGAAATCTGCGCGCCGCCGAAGCCGCGCTGGATGACGGGCACGGGCGCCATGTCCTCGGCAAGACGCGGCCAGAGCCGGACATCGCGCCCGCCGACGAAAAGCACCGCGCCGGGCGGCGGCGGATTGGAAACGTCGCGCCGCTCAAACGCCGCGATTTCGCCTTCCCAGTATTTCGGATCGCCGGAGGCGAGCAGCACATAGATCAAAAACGCGAACAGCGCGATGACGCCGATGCTGGCGAAAACACCGAGCGTGACCAGCATGCGCCTCATGCGCGCGCCTCGATTCTCATGTGCCTCACGATGCGCATGTGTTGCTGACAAAAAACACGTCATGGCCCGGCTTGTCCGGGCCATCCACGTCTTGAGCAGGTGCCGCAAAGCAAAGACGTGGATGACCCGCATAAAGCGGGTCATGACGATTAAGTTTGTGTCGCAATCGGGTCATCGACCGCTCAACGCGAGGGCACAAGGACGATCTTGCCCTTGACCTTGCGCGCCGCCATGTCGTTGAGCGCTTCGGCCGCTTCCTCGAATTTATATTGCCGCGAGACATGGGGTTTCAGCTTGCCGGCCTTGAACCAGGCCATCAGCTCTTTCAGGTTTTCCTGATGGCGCTTCGGCTCGCGCCCGGTGAAGGCGCCCCAGAAGACGCCGACGATCTGGCAGCCTTTCAACAATGCGAGATTGAGCGGGATTTTGGGGATCGGGCCGGCGGCAAAACCGATGACGAGGAAACGCCCTTCCCAGTTGGTGGCGCGGAGCGCCGGTTCGGAATAGTCGCCGCCGACCGGGTCGTAGACGACATCGGCGCCCTGCCCGCCGGTCAGTTCCTTGATCCTGTCGGTCAGCGCCTTCTGCGCGTCGCGGTCGAGCGCGCCTGTCGGATAGAGCAGCGTCTCGTCGGCGCCGTGATCGCGGCAGACCTGGAGCTTGTCTTCCGACGAGGCAGCCGCGATGACGCGCGCGCCCATCGCCTTGCCAAGTTCGACGGCGGCCAGCCCAACGCCGCCCGCCGCGCCGAGCACCAGCAGCGATTCACCCGGCTTGATCGCCGCGCGGTCTTTCAGCGCGTGATGCGAGGTGCCATAGGTCATCAGAAAGGCCGACGCGGTGACGAAATCCATTTCGTCGGGGATCGGCGTCACGCGCGCCTCGTCGAGCGCGATTTCCTCGGCAAAGCCGCCCCAGCCGCACGAGCCGATGACGCGGTCGCCGACCTTCACCTTGGTAACGCCCTCGCCGAGCTTGACGACCTTGCCCGCGACCTCGCCGCCCGGCGAAAAGGGCAGCGGCGGCTTGAACTGGTATTTGTTTTCGATGATCAGCACATCGGGGAAGTTGACGGCCGCCGCATGGACCTCGAGCAGGACTTCGCCCTTTTTGGGCTGAGGCGAGGGCACCTCCTCGATGACGAGGCTTTCGGGCGGGCCGTATTCCTTGCACAGAACGGCTTTCATGGTCGTCTCCCCCTGATTTTGCTTTGGATGGTTGATTTCCGGAAATGGCGGTGCCTCTCACTTAGCACGAGCGGGGCGGCTTTCGCCAGATTGAGACCGCGCCGGCCGAACCGCGCAAGACCCGTCGCCGCCATGCTTCCGCCACAAGAATCGGTGAATTTCCCGGCCGGCCCGCCCCGCGCCACCGACCGGAAATTGCCCCATTTTCAGGTGGCACAACTGGAAATCGGGGCGAGGGGCCGTTATGGTCAGGCGCATCGCCGCCCGATCCCGGATAACAAGTGCAATCAACGAGTTGAAGAGATCATGCCAAGACGCCCGCGCCTTTCCACGACCTTCGCCCGCGCCGCCGCCCTCGCCCTCGGAGCCGTCCTGCTGACGGCCACCACATCGGGCATTGCGGCCGCACAGGAAGCTCCGAAACTGCTCGGCAAATACGACGACTGGTCGGCCTATAGCTACGGCTCCGGCAGCGATCGCATGTGCTACGCGATGAGCGCGCCCACGAGAATGCTCCCGGCGGGCGCCAATCGCGGCGACGTCTATTTCATGGTGACGCACCGCCCGGGCCGCAACGCGCGCAACGAAGTCAGCATGCGCGCCGGCTATCCCTTCAAGACCACGAGCCGCCCCTTCGCCACCATCGGGACCGACCGGTTCCAGATGTTCAACGGCACGAAGGAAGGCGGCGAACACCAGTATTGGGCCTGGCTGGAAAACCCCTCCGAAGAGGGCAAGATGGTGCAGGCGCTGAAGGCTGGCGCCTCGATGGAGATCAAGGGCACCTCCTCGCGCGACACGCTGACCACCGACACCTATTCGCTGAAGGGTTCCTCGGCCGCCTTGAAGAAGATCGACGAGACCTGCAAATAGGCTGAAAACGCCGGATTCCTGAGGAAAACGGGGGCCATTGGCCCCCGTTATGCCGTCTGTGATATGAAGCGGCCATGACGAGCCTCGACATCGCACATCAAAAGCAGGCACCCGCGCCGGCACCAACGGCCAGCGCGCGGACGCGGCTTGTCGGGCTGACGCGGCCGCAGCTCGCCGCGGCGCTGAAGGATTTCGGCATTCCCGAAAATCAGTGCCGGATGCGCGCCGGGCAGATCTGGAACGGCATCTATCATCGCGGGCTGACAAGCTTCGAGGGCATGACGACGCTGTCGAAGGAATTGCGCGGGCGGCTCAACGCGGCTTTCGATCTCTCGCGGCTTGAAATCGTCACCGAACAGAAATCGGTCGACGGCACGCGCAAATGGCTGCTGCGCCTGCCGGGCGAGAAGCCGGGCGTGCCGGGACCGGAAATCGAAACCGTCTACATTCCCGAGGAAGGCCGCGGCACGCTCTGCGTGTCGAGCCAGGTCGGCTGCACGCTGACCTGCAGCTTCTGCCACACCGGCACGCAGAAGCTGGTGCGGAACCTGACCGCCGGCGAGATCGTCGGCCAGATCCTGATTGCGCGCGACGCGCTGGGCGAATGGCCGGATGGCGGGCGCAATTCGGAAGACCGCCTGATCACAAATATCGTGCTGATGGGCATGGGCGAGCCGCTTTATAATTTCGACAATGTGCGCGACGCGCTGGAAGTCGTCTCGGACGGCGAAGGCCTGTCGCTGTCGAAGCGGCGCATCACGCTGTCGACAAGCGGTGTCGTGCCGATGATCGAAAAGGCGGGCGCCGAAATCGGCTGCATGCTGGCGATCTCGCTGCACGCCGTCAACGACGAGACGCGCAACAAGCTGGTGCCCTTGAACAAGAAATATCCGATCGAGGAATTGCTGGAGGCCTGCCGCAATTATCCCGGTGTCTCCAACGCGCGGCGGATCACCTTTGAATATGTGATGCTGAAAGGCGTGAACGACAGCATCGAGGACGCGAAGTCCCTGGTGCGGCTGTTGAAGCACATCCCGGCGAAGATCAACCTGATCCCCTTCAATCCCTGGCCGGGCAGCCCTTACGAATGTTCGGACTGGGAGACGATCGAGAAATTCGCCGACGTCGTCAATCGCGCCGGTTATGCGAGCCCCGTCCGTACCCCGCGCGGCCGCGACATCATGGCGGCCTGCGGACAGTTGAAGAGCGAGACGGTGAAGCAGCGCGCCAGCGAGCGGATCAAGGAAGCAAGAACGGAAGCCTGAGCATGAAGGCAGCACTCCGCATTGCTCTGGGCTATCTCTCGAGTTGTGCGTTTCTCTGCATTGTCACCACTCTTGCTTATGGCGCTTCAATTTCCATCAGCGAGGGTCTTTCGCTGATCGATATCTTCCTGAGGGTCAGCCCCAACATCCTCCTCGGTGTGACGCCTGTTGCACTCTGCCTCATCTTCCTCGCTGAGTTCAGGCAAGTAGATCATCCGCTCTGGTTCGCGGCAGGCGGTGCACTTTGTGCGTTCCTGGCTCCGCTTGTCGGCAACGTGTTGCTCTCGCCATCGACATGGGCCAGCGCGGCTTCGACGCTTCTCTATTTCAATGGAATCGCATTTACAGCCGGGGCAATCGCAGGGCTTGTCTTTTGGTTCGTCGCGAAACGGCACACGTGGTTGACCAAGACGCCAAAAGCCGGAACCTGACGATGAAAGCCGCCATCTATCGTTGGCGCGTGACGCCGGAAAACGAGGACGACTTCAGGCGCCGCTGGCACGACATCACGGTCGACATCATGCGCGATCATGGCGGCGGCGGCTCGCGGCTGCACCGCACCGAAAACGGCGACTTCGTCGCCTATGCGCGCTGGCCCAGCAGGCAAGCGCGCGACAAGGCCTTTGCCGACTACTCGGCGAAACGCTCAACGCCGCAACGCGAGGGCCGCGCCGAACTGATCGAGGAAGTCTGGCTCGAAATCGAGGACGATCTGCTGATCCCCGAAGCCGACCTGCCGGAACGCTTCAGGTAGTTTACGCGGCGCGGCGCGCGAGCTGATCGGTCGCGGCGAAACTCGGCCGGGCGCGCATCGCTTCGAGCCAGGCGGAAACTTTCGGCGCCGCCGCGATCAGCGCCGCACCCTCCGGCGTCATCGAAACGAAATGGAGATGCGGAAGCAGGAAACAGTCGGCAATCGAGATTTCATCGCCGGCGAGGAACGCATGCGCTTCGAGATCGCGCGCGACGACGCCGAGCTGCATCTCTCCATCCTTCACCGCCTGTGCGACACGCGCCTCGTCAGCCACGCCGCCCTGCATCGGCACCAGCAGGCGTTCCTTTGCGATACCGTTGGTCAGTGTCGGGAAGATGTAGGCGTTGACGAGGCTCGCCCAGCGCAGCACTTGCGCCTGACCCGGCACATCCGCCGGCTGCAATGCGGGTCCGTCAAAGGTGCGGTCGATGTAATGCGCGATGGCGAGCGTCTCGTAGAGGCGGGTCTGCCCATGTTGCAGCACCGGCGACTTGGCGAACGGATTGAGCGCGAGATGCGCTTCGCTGCCGGGCTCGACCGGATTGACCGACCAGGAAACGCCCTTCTCGGCGGCGACGAGCGAAGCGGTCCAGAGATAGACGCTGAGGGGCTGCGAATGGAAAACGATATCGGTCATGGAAATCTCCTCCGGAAAACAGGCTCGCGCTTAAATCGGAAGAGAACGGCGGCACGGCAAGGGGAAAGCCGTATGGCCCCGAACGCTTTCAGGAAATGGACCCGTCAACGCTTCGCCCATTGCAGCGCCGCTTCGAGCCGGTCGTTGCCCCAGAAGAGTTCGTCGCCGACAACGAATGACGGCGCACCGAAAATGCCCTTTGCAATCGCCGCTTCGGTCTGCGCTTTCAGCCGCTCCTTGTGGGCGGGCTCGTTCGCGCGCGCCGTGAGCGCCGCCGCATCGAGACCGAGCGCGGAAAGAATGCCGGAGAGAACGGCTTCGTCGGAAATGTCTTTCTGTTCGGCGAAGTTCGCGAGATAGACGCGGCGCGAGAATTCCGGCCCCCAGCCCTCGTGCTGCCCGAGCAGCGCGAGGCGCGCCGCCTTCAAGCCGTTCTGCGGGAAACGCACCGGCTCTTTCAGCGTCAGTCCGGCGTCGGCGCAGAGCCGCGCCATGTCGCGCCACATATATTTTCCCTTGGCGGGATAGATGTTGAACGGGCTGTCGTTCCAGCCCTGCGCGCCGAAAATCGGGCCCAGAAGAAACGGCCGCCAGACGAGATCGACGCCGGCCTCGGCGGCGGCCCGCTCGACGCGCATGGCCGCCGGATATGAATAGGTGCTTGCAAACTCGTACCAGAACTCGACCTGCATGATGCCCTCTTCTGCGCTGCCGCGATTATTGCCCCGTGACAGGTGGGGCGATAGCCGGCCCGGCGCAAGAGCCTTTGCGAAAACTCACACCGCCGTCCGCGCGTCGAGCTTGAGCGTGGCGGCGATGTCGCCGACCAACTGGATGTCGTCGACAAAGGCGCGGATATGATCGCCGCGCCCGAGATCGCGCCAGGGCGAGGGCTGCGCGAAATAGCCCCGCCGCCCGTCGATGGCAAGCAGCAGCTCGCCGCCCTCGAAGGCCGCTTGCAGCGGCGCGTCGGTTGTCTCGGCAAGGGCAGCCATCCGTTCCATGAAAGCCGGCGTCAGCAGGTAACGCGCCTCGACCTGGTCGCTCGAGAAGACTTCGAACAGCTTTTCGAAGCGCGGATCCTCAAGACGCACCCGCTCGCCGGAGACGCCCGAATGCCCCAATGCATTCAGCAACCCCTGGTCGGCGCGGAGAATGGTGCGACCTGAAAAACGCTTCGGAAACCGGTAGCGGGCGACGATGCCGCGAAAAACGAGATCGTATTCATCGCGTTTGTCGCGCCGGACCTTGCGCTCGAGAAAGGCTTCCGCAAGCTCGAAGGGAACGCCGCCGGCTTCGCCCCGCACATGATCCTCCAGCGACTTGCGGCTGTAGGAGGGTAGCAGGTGGCAGCGCTCGAAGGGCGCGAGGAAATCCGCCGGCACGTTCGGCGAATAGGAATAGCCGAAATGGCCGAAGATTTTCGTCGACAGCTCCTCGGCGAACTTGCGCCCCCAGAGCAGCACCGATCCAAACATCGCCGCGCCAGCCACCATAATCGCCACGCTGGCGAAAAGCGCAAATCCGCGCATGTCCTCGCCCTCGATCGCCTGCGCGGAAACGACAAAGGCGAAAAGCCCGGCGCCGATGATGGGAGCGGCGCGCCACACCGTGCGGCGGAAGACGGCTCGGCGCTCGATCTCCTTCTCGGCGATCCAGGGCGCGATCTCGCGCGCAAAGAACGCGTCGAAGCCGGAGGGTGCGTCGGCGGCCGGCATTGCGCCGCTACGACATCAGCTTGTTGACGTCGACGGGCTGGCGCGCCGCCGCGTCCTCGACCTCATAGAAGGGGAAACTCTGCACCTTGGCGAAACCGGCGACGATCGACCCCGGAAAAACCTCGACCGCATTGTTGAGCCGCGTCACCGCCGAATTGTAGAAGCGCCGCGCCGCCGCAATATTGCCCTCGACTTCCTCGAATGTCGCCTGCGCGCGGGTGATCGTCTCGGCGGAGCGCAGCTCGGGATAGTTCTCGGCCACCGCGAAGAGCCGCATCATCCCGGCCTCGAGCGCCCGCGAGGCATCAAGATGCGCGGCGACCGCCGCGGGATCCTCCCTTGCATAGGGTTCGGCGACCTTGGCCCTGAGCGCCGTCAGCCCCTCCAGCAACTCCTTCTCATGGGTCATGAACTTCTGCGCCAGCGCCACGATGTTGGGCAGGAGGTCGAAGCGCTTGCGAAGCTGGACGTCGATGGAGCCCATCGCCTCGCGCACCTCGTTGCGCCGCGTGATCAGCGCGACATACCAGGCATAGCCGCCGCCGAGAACAAGCCCCAGCACGATGAGCAGGATGAGCGACGAATCCATGGGAACCCCCGAAATTGGCCTCATTCGGCGCGATTATGGCAGTGAAATCGCCCTCCGTCGCCGCCGAAGACGCCGCATCCGCCGCCCCTTGCCGCCCGATCCGATTTCCCTATGATGCGCCGCAAAATCGACCGGCTTGAGGGTGAAGAGATGAGCGGCGCGACAAAAGACGTGAAAAAGGTGGTGCTGGCCTATTCCGGCGGCCTCGACACCTCCGTCATCCTGAAATGGCTTGAAGAGACCTATGGCTGCGAGGTGGTGACCTTCACCGCCGATCTCGGCCAGGGCGAGGAGCTGGAGCCGGCGCGCAAGAAGGCCGAGATGCTCGGCGTCAAGGAAATCTACATCGAGGATTTGCGCGAGGAGTTCGTGCGCGATTTTGTCTTCCCGATGTTCCGGGCGAACGCGCTCTACGAAGGCGTCTATCTGCTCGGCACCTCGATCGCCCGGCCGCTGATCGCCAAACGCCAGATCGAGATTGCGCGCGCGACGGGCGCCGATGCGGTCTGCCACGGCTCAACCGGCAAGGGCAACGACCAGGTGCGCTTCGAGCTCGGCTATGCCGCACTCAACCCCGAAATCAAGATCATCGCCCCTTGGCGCGAATGGGACCTGACCTCGCGCACGAAGCTGATCGAATTCGCCGAGAAGCACCAGATCCCGATTGCCAAGGACAAGCGCGGCGAGGCGCCCTTCTCGGTCGATGCGAACCTGCTGCATATCTCGGCCGAAGGCAAAGTGCTGGAAGACCCCTCGGAAGAAGCGCCGGAATATGTCTATAGCCGCAGCGTCCGGCCCGAAGACGCGCCCGACAAGCCGACCTATGTCGAGGTGGGTTTCGAAAAGGGCGACGCCGTTTCGATCGACGGCGTGAAGATGAGCCCGGCGACGCTGCTGACGAAGCTCAACGAACTCGGCGGCGCCAACGGCATCGGCCGGCTCGACCTTGTCGAGAACCGTTTCGTCGGCATGAAATCGCGCGGCGTCTACGAGACGCCCGGCGGCACGGTACTCCTCGTTGCCCATCGCGGCATGGAGAGCCTGACGCTCGACCGCGGTGCGGCCCACCTCAAGGACGAGCTGATGCCGCGCTATGCGGAGCTGATCTATAACGGCTTCTGGTGGAGCCCGGAGCGCGAAATGCTGCAGGCGCTGATCGACAAGAGCCAGGAAATGGTGACCGGCAGCGTTCGCCTGAAGCTTTACAAGGGCGCGGCGACGGTTGTTGGCCGCTCATCGCCCTACTCGCTCTATTCGGAAGCCCATGTGACCTTCGAAGAAGATGCCGGCGCCTACGACCAGAAGGACGCGGCAGGCTTCATCCGCCTCAATGCGCTCAGGCTGCGTCTGCTCGCCGCCCGCGACAACAGGACCAGAAAGTAAATGCGTATCGACGCCATTCCGATCGGCAAGAACCCGCCCGACGACATCAACGTCATCGTCGAGGTGCCGCATGGCGGCCATCCGGTGAAATACGAGATGGACAAGGAATCGGGCACGCTTTTCGTCGACCGCTTCATGCACACGGCGATGCAGTATCCCTGCAATTACGGTTTTGTGCCGCACACGCTGTCGGAAGACGGCGATCCTGTGGACGTGCTGGTCGTCAGCCGCATTCCGGTGGTGCCCGGCGCCGTCATCCGCTCGCGGCCCATCGGCGTCTTGATGATGCATGACGAAGCCGGGCAGGATGAAAAGATCCTCGCCGTGCCGGTCGAACAGCTCAATCCCTATTACAAGAACGTCCAGAGCTACACCGACATGCCGGACATTCTGATCAAGCGCATCACCCATTTCTTCGAGCACTACAAGGATCTCGAGGACGGCAAATGGGTGAAGGTCGCCGGCTGGGAAGGCCCCGAGGTCGCGCGTGCCTTGATCGTCAAGGCGATCGCGGCGGCGAAGGCGAAATAGGCTTTACCCGTCCGCCGACATCGCCAGCACCCGGCTGATCTCGGTCAGCGAGCGGCCGCTTTCCTTCCGCCACTGCGTGAAGGCCGCCTGCACCGCCTCCATCGCCTTGCGCGAGCTGGGCGCCTTGCCGACGACGCCGGCATGGGCGAGCGCCGCAACGACCGACGGCGACAGGATCCAGCTATCGACACCCATCTGGCGCAGGAAGAACTGCGCCGAAGCGCCCGATAGCCGGTTGCCGCGCCTTTTCAGAATGTCGAGCAGGACCGCGAACTGCTCCGGCTTCGAACCGGCAAAGAAAGCGCCGACGGAGCCATGCTCTTTCGCAAGCTCAACGACGAAACGCGCATTGTCGCGCGTCGCCATTATTTTCTGGCCGTTGCGCACGATGCGTGTGTCGCTGGCAAGGCGTCCGATCTTCTCATCGGTGTAGAAGGCGACGCGGTATGGGTCGAAGCCGTCGAAAGCCTCCTCGAAGCCCGGCCATTTGTTCTCGATGATCTTCCAGACGAAACCGGCCTGAAAGACGGCGCGCGTCATCCCGGAAAGCCAGCGGTCGTCGGAAATCTTCCTGAGTGCCGCCGCGCTTTTCGGTCTGGAGAGGTTCGCCTCAACCGCCTTCGCACCGCCATGACGCCTGGCGGCGCGCGCAAAAACCTTCTCGAATTTTTCCATGACGCACACTCCCGCGTTGCAGAGCCCGGCCCGCGATCAGGGCAGCCGCCACGGCCCGTCGATGCCGAGCACGTGACTGGCGATTTCCTGCGTCAGCGTATCGCCGCTTTCGGCATTGGTCAGGATAACGACACCGGCGCGGCGCGACGGCTCGATCACCATCAGACTTTTCGAACCGACATTGGACCCCCATTGCCAGGCGGTGAAGCTCGTCGCCGTTTCGCGTGTGCCGAAACCGAGGCCCCATCCGATGCGGGCGCCGTCGCGCGTGCCAATCTCAACGCGCTCCGACACCATGCGGGCGCGCCATTCCGGCCCGATCACCGCACCGTCGATGAAGCCCGCCATGAAGAGCCCGAGATCGTGGGCGCTCGAACGCAGCGACGAGGCCGCGTTGAGATCGTCGCCGTTCCGCATCGGCCCCGGCACCTGCCAGAACATGAAGAGAAGGCTGGCGACAAAGGCGACACCGAGCATCGCCGGATCGAGACCGTGACGGCGCATGCGGCCGCTGACAATGACGCGGTCGCTTCGACCCTGATCCAGAACGACGCGAAGATATTGCAGCGACACGGCAACGGCGGCGAGCGCGACAAGCCATGCAAGCAGATAGCCGAGGCTGAAAAGCAGCGGCCAGAGGCCGAAGCTCAGAAAAACGAAGCCGCCCGCCAGCAAGGGCGACAGCACGATCGCCGGCAGCAATTCGACCGGCCGGACGCGCAACCGTTCGAACCCGAAACGAACAATGAGAAGCGTCAGAAAGCCGAGGATCGCAAGGAAACACAGCGCCGGCCCCAGCAGCGCAACGATCGGCAGCCAGAGCGGCATATGCGGACGCGCCACCGTCTCGACCAGCGCCTCGGCCATAGCGTAGCCCGACGAATGCATGCCGAGCGGCGCGAACACGCGCTCGCGCATCAGCCGGTCGAAACCCGTTTCCTCGATCCCGGCCATCGCGTCGGCGAGATACATGTAGCCGACGCCCGAATAGGAAAACCGCGATCCGGGCTCGAAGCCGGTGCGGCGCGAACCGAAACGCAGATTGTTGGAAAGACCGGACCTGTGCGTCAGCAGATGGCGCGGCGTCACCGTTTCGCGGTCACGTGCATCCTCAAGCCAGTGCGCATCGAAACTTTCGGCGACGGGCGCGTCGAGCGCGAACTTCCGCTCCCGCGCCAGCAGCAGCGCCCCGAACGCCGCTATCGGCTTGCCGAGCGACGCGGCCTCGAAAAGCGTGTGCTCGGTAACGGGCACATCGCCGTCGATATCGGCGACGCCATAGCCGCGCGCGAAGACGAGCTTGCCTTCGACGACGACCGCGACCGCGGCGGCGCGCACGTCGAGATCGCTCATCCGCCGCTCGATCAGGAAGTCGAGGGCACGTTCCATCTCGTGTTCGGGCCATGCGATCATGCCGCCCTCAACCGCATGGCTATCCGCGCGGGCGTCGCCCGGCGGCAACAGCGCGGCAAAAACCAGCAGCGCCGCCGCCAGCGCCGGCCATGCGGCCAGACATGCGGATTGACGGGGCGCGCGTCCGTCGGCTAGAGATGAAGCACCACGCGCGATGGAGCGTTGATGTCTGTAGCCGGAGAAAAGCGCGGCCGCTGAGACGGGTTTCCCCTCTCGGACGGGCCATTTGAAAAGACGGGCCGCCGCCCGCGCAGCGCGATTGCCTGCGCCGGCCGTGCCGCCCGTCCCGCTTTGGCTTTTCTCCAGGTATCTTCCGATGAACGTCTCGAAATTCGAGCAGCGCACGCTCCATGCGCTGGCGCGCGGCGGTACGATCCGCGTCGAAAAAGATGAAAAGGGAAAAATCCGCACCGTCATCTGCGTCACGCGCGAGGGTTGGGTTTTGAGCGATTGCTCATTGGCAACCTTCCGCCGCTTGCGTCGACGCGGCCTGATCGCCTCGCGCGACGGCAGCCCCTATCGCATCACACGCGACGGGTTGCACGCGGTCCGGGCGCAGCTCGACAACAGATAGGCGCGCGGCGGGGAGCGGCATCAGAGCATGTCCTCCCCGTCGATCGGCATGCGCGGTACCTGGAAGTTGAGGCGCAAGGCGTCTATGCGGCCGACAAGTTCGGCATCAAGCGGCGCCGCAGCAGCGACGATGCTGGCAAGCTCGGTGCGGTTCTTGACGCCGAGCACCAGCGTGTCGACGCCGGGGATCGACAGCGCATAGCGATGCGCGACGATGGCCGGGTCTTCGCCGATGTCGCGGCAGAGCGCGCGGAAGGGCGCGGCGCGGGCATAGTCCCGCATCTCGGGTTCGTTCTCGTCCATCTTGCGGTCGATGGCGGAAGTCAGCGCGCCCGCCTGCACGGCACGAATGCCCATGACGCCGACATCGTTGTTCTTCGCGGTGCGGATGATATTGCGCGGCTCGGCCGGCTCTTCGTAACGGCGCATGCCGCCCGGCGAATCGAGCAGATTGGTAACCGCCTGCACGACGGCGGGGCGCGGGCCCTCGCGCAAGACATCCATGATCGCGCGCGGCAGGCCCGTGCCGGTGACCCCCCAGGCGCCGATCAGCCCTTGCGCCTTCAGCTTCTCGAACGCGGGGACGATCACCTCGACAAATTGCGTGCGCGTGACGGCGCCGAAATTCGGAAAATCGGGCTCGCGATCGTAAACATATTCGTCGGGACAGATATTGGAATGCAGCAGGAAGATGTCGGCCTGTTCGCGCTTCATCGTCGCGAGACTGCGTGTCAGCGAGGTTCCGAGCCGCGCCGCGACATCGGGAAAATGCCGCTGGCCGATCATGCATTTGGTGGTGACGCGGATGCCGTCCGGCCACTTGCCCTCGAAGGTCGCGCCCATCACCGCTTCGGCCTCGCCGCGGCCGTAAAGCGGCGCCATGTCGAACAGCGTGATGCCGGCATCCGCCGCCGCGCGCACCGTGGCGACCGCCTCGTCGCGTGTCGTCGCGCCCCATATCTGGCCGAGCCCGCCCCCGCCAAGTGTCAGCGCACTGACCGGCCACAATTTTCCGAGCTGGCGCATTTCCATGGCGCGGCCTCAAATATCTTGCGGTGGCGCGATGCCGTGAATGCGCGCGGCGGCGAAAAGCGTGTTGCGCAGCAGGCAGGCGATGGTCATGGGGCCGACTCCGCCGGGCACCGGCGTGATGTCGCCGGCGACCGTCTTTGCTTCGGCAAAGGCGACATCGCCGACGAGCCGCATCTTGCCTTCGCCGCGCTCGGGCGCCGGAATGCGCGTCGTGCCGACATCGATGACGACAGCGCCGGGCTTCACCCAACTGCCGCGGATCATTTCGGCGCGCCCGGTCGCGGCCACCAGAATGTCGCCCATGCGGCAGACCGCCGGCAGGTCGGCGGTGCGGCTATGCGCGATGGTGACGGTGCAGTTTTCACCGAGCAGCAATTGCGCGACCGGCTTGCCGACGAGATTGGAGCGGCCGACCACGACGGCATGCTTGCCGGCCAGCGTTTCGCCGCGCGCCTTGAAGGCTTCGCACGCCAGAACGAGGCAGCCGGTCGGCGTCGCCGGCACAAGGCCCGGCAAACCGCTTGCGAGCCGTCCGGCGCTGACCGGATGAAGCCCGTCGACATCCTTGTCGGGATCGATGGTTTCGATGACCGCTTGCTGGGAAATCTGCGCCGGCACCGGGAACTGCACCAGAATGCCGTGCACCGCCGGATCGGCGTTGAGCTCGCGGACCTTGGCGAGCAGCGCATCCTGCGTCGTCGTATCGGGCAGTTTGAACTCGAAGGAGTTCATGCCCGCCTCCTTGGTCTGCAAACCCTTGTTGCGGACATAGATTTCGCTGGCCGGATCGTTGCCGACCAGAACGACGGCGAGGCCGGGCGTGAGTCCGTGATCTTTCTTGAGCCGCGCCACTTCGGCGGCGACGCGGACGCGCAAGCCCTCGGCGATTGTCTTGCCGTCGATGATCCGCGCTTCGCTCATGCCGCCCCGCTCAGTACCCGACCCCATAGCCGAGCCAGATCGGCACGTCATAGACGATCAGGTTGCGCAGGAAGAAAAGCAGCAGGATCAGGATGACCGGCGAAATGTCGATACCGCCGAGATTGGGCAGGATGTTGCGGATCGGCCGCAGCGCCGGCTCCGTCAGCCGGTTGATCGTGTCGACGACGGTATAGACGAAACGGTTATGCGTGTTGACGACGTTGAAGGCGACCAGCCAGCTCAGCACCACCCCGATCACGATGATCCAGACATAGATGGTGATGGCCGAGGCGATCAGGTTCAGCAGCGCAATCATGGGGCCTCGCCATTGTTGATTGTTCGCGGCCGCAGCAGTCGGCCACGCGGAGAGCGGCGCGAAGGGTGCCGCGGCGAATCCGTTATCCAAGGTGTAAACGGGCCCGGCACGGGGTTCAAGGACGGGTTTCCACGCGGCCTCCGAGGGCCCCGCCGCTCACTTGACACCTCGCCCGCCGCCGCCTAGGAAGTGGCCTCCGGCGCCGAAAAGGCGCAGGGCTCCGGGGCCGTAGCTCAGTTGGGAGAGCGCCTCGTTCGCAATGAGGAGGTCAGCGGTTCGATCCCGCTCGGCTCCACCATTCCCGGAGCATCCCTTCCCCCGAATTCAGCTCTCGACGCCCGCGCCGGCCTCCGGCGGCAGCCAGTGGTCGAGGAAGCGCCCGAGCCATGCCCGCAGTGCCGCGTCATGGGCCTTGCGGCCTTCGCGATGCGCCTCCGCCGGCTGGGCGCCGGGCTGCTTCAGCCGCTCCGCCGCCAGTGTCAGCCAGGCATCCATCATCGGCGTCGTCAGTTCGGGGTGGAACTGGAGGCCATAGGCCTTGTCGCCATAGCGCATCGCCTGGACCGGGAAGTCGCCGGCCCCTTCGGCAAGCTGCACCGCGCCCGAAGGCAGCTCGAAGCCCTCGCGGTGCCATTGATAGACATATTGCGGATCGTCGAAGAGATGCCCGCCCTCGGCGGTCGGCCGGATCGGATAATAGCCGGCCTCGACCCGCGCTTCGGGATGCGCCCAGACGCGGGCCCCGAGATAGCGTGCCAGCATCTGCCCGCCAAGGCAGATGCCGAGATAAGGCTTTTCTTCCCTCAGCGGTACACCGATCCAGTCGGTCTCGGCCTTGATGAAAGGAAGCTCGTCATTGGCGCTCATCGGCCCGCCGAAAATAATGGCGGCGTCATGCGCCGACATATCGGCGGGCAACGGATCGCCCAGCGCCGGGCGACGGATGTCGAGTTCGCAGCCGCGCCGCAGCAGCGCCTGCGCCACCCGGCCGGGGCTGGAACGCTCCTGATGGAGCACGATGAGAATGCGCTGGGTCATGGTTGCCGACCGATATGGGACCGGCCTCGCCTCCCCGCAAGACCCGACGGAAAAGCTTAAACGGCGAACCCCTTACATCGCGCTAATGCCGCCATCGATCTTGATTTCGGCGCCGGTAATGAATTTCGATTCGTCGGACGCCAGATAAAGCACGCAATAGGCGACGTCGTCCGGTTCGCCGACAATGCCGAGCGGCACCTGCTTGGCGAGCTTCTTCACCAGCTCCTCCTTCGACATGCCGCGCGCCATGCCGTCGAGGATTGGCGTGTCGATGAAGGTCGGGTGGATCGAGTTGGAGCGGATGCGGTAGCCGCGCTTGGCGCAATGCAGCGCCACCGATTTGGACAGCAGCCAGACGGCCGCCTTGGCCGCGTTGTAGGCCGCCATGTTGTGACCGGCGATCAGTCCGGCGATCGACGATGTGTTGATGATCGAGCCCGGCGCATGAGGCACCATGTAGGAGGTCGCATATTTGCAGCCGAGAAAGACCGAATCGACATCGACCGCCATGACCTTCTTGTAGGTCTCGAAATCGGTTTCCTCCACCGTCGTGCCGCCGCCGATGCCGGCATTGTTGAAAAGCACATTGATGCCACCCATCGCCTTGTCGGCTTCGGCAAGCGCGGCCTTCCACTGGTCTTCGCGCGTGACGTCGAGCCCGACGGCAAAGGCCGTACCCGGACGATCCGCGTTGATCTCGTCGGCGACTTCCTGCGCGCCCTTCTCGTTGATATCGGCCAGCGTCACTTTCGCGCCCTCGCGCGCCAGCATGATCGCCGACGCCTTGCCGAGCCCCTGCGCGCCGCCGGTGACGAACGCCATCTTGCCGGCGACCCGGCCTTTTCGTGCTTCGCTCATCGCGATTTGTCTCCAGAAATAAGTAAAAGATTCAATGTGTTAGAGCATCGCCGTGTTGGTCGGCACGCCGAGCAGCAACCGGCCCGTCAGCTCATAGGTCGCATCCGACACCATCATGTGCTGGGTCGCGACATGCACATCGCGGAACTGGCGTTGCAAGGGCGAACCGCGATAGACCGAGCTGCCGCCGGCGAGCGTGTACATCAGATCGACCGCCCGCGCCGCCGACTGCACCGCATGTGTGGTCGCAAGGCGAATATCGCGGCGATGGGCGACCGTCATCTCGCCGTTCTTTTCCGCCGCCGTGTAGGCCGCGTCGACAGCCTCCAGAAGCCAACTGCGCGCCGAACGCGTCAGCGCCTCGGCCTGCGACACGTCGAGCTGCGCCTTGGCGCGCAGCGCCAGCGGCTTCGACGAACCTTGCGGCGTCTTGCCGCCCGCAAGCTCGACCAGCGTATCGATCGAACCGCGCGCGAGCCCGAGCGCCACCGCCGCGATGCCGATGCCGAGAAGGCCGAAGGTCGGAAAACAATAGAGCGGCCGGGCGAGCGGCTTGTCGCTGACAAGGCTGACCGCGCGCTTGGCCGGCACGAACAAATCGCTCACTTCGAAATCGGTGCTGCCGGTGCCGCAAAGTCCCGACACGTCCCAGGTATCGAGCAGCGTCACGTCCTTGGCGTCGAACATCATCATCCGGTTCTGCGGAATGTCTTCGGCCGCCATTTCCGGCTTGCCGTCGGAGCCGAGGATCATGCAGCCGCCGGAAATATAATGCGCATTGCGCGAACCCGATCCCCATTGCCAGCGCCCGTTGACGCGGTAGCCGGACACGCCCTTTTCGACCGCATGCACAGCCTTGCCGCGCGGCGCGAAGACGCCGGCCGTAATGGTCAGCGGATCGCCGAACACGGCCTGCGCTTCCTCCGGTGCGAGAAAACCCGCGACAAGTCCCGACGTCGCGCCGATAAAGACACACCAGGCCGCCGACCCATCGGCCCGCGCCAGCCGCTCCACGGTCTCGAAGAGAACGGCGGGATGCGCTTCCCGGCCGCCATAGGCGGCAGGCACGCAAAGCCGGTAGAGCCCCGTCTCGGCGAAACGCCGCGCGATGTCCTGCGGCAAAAAGCGGTTGGCCTCGATTTCGGCGGCGCGCGCGGCAACCTCCTCTGCAAATCCATCCGCTGCGGCAACAGGATCGGCCGCGCCGCCCATGCGTATCTGCGTATCGCTCATCGAGGTCTCCTTCAGGCGCCGAGCTTCAGCCGGTTGGCGATATTGTTCTTCTGCATGTTCGACGAACCGCCGACGATCGGCAGGCTGATCGCGTCGCGCACATAGCGCTCCATGTCCATCTCGTCGGAGAGGCCATAGGCGCCGGTGACGCGCATGCAGGTCTGTGTAACTTCCGCCGCGCCTTCGCAGCAAAAGAGCTTGGCCATCGACGTCTCGACCGAACAGGGACGCCCCTGATCGGCAAGCCAGGCGGCGCTGTAGAGCATCAGGCGCATCGCGCGAACCTTCGTGCGCGCCTCGGCCAGCATGTGCCGGATGGCCTGATGACCGGCAATGGCGCGGCCGAACTGCACCCGCTCTTCCGCGTAAGTCCAGGCATCGGCGACGGCGGCCTCGGCAAGCCCGAGCGCGCAGGCCGACAATTCGAGCTTCTCGACCTCGAGCGCCCGCCCGGCAAGCTGTTGCCAGCCCTTGTTCCACATCGCCTCGCCGCCGAGAATATTGGCGGCGGGCACCCGCACATCGTCGAAGGTGACATCCTTGGTTTCAACGCCGCGAATGCCGAGATGGCCGAGCGGCGTGATGGTGATGCCGGGCAGCGTCGGCGGCACCAGCACGATCGACAGGTTCTTGTACTTGTCTTCCTTCGGCCCTGAGCGCAGCAGACAGAATATGTAATCGGCGATATCGGCGCCTGTGCACCAGCGCTTGGCGCCGTTGATGACAACCGTGTCGCCGTCGCGCCGCGCCGTCGTTTCGACGGTGGCAAGATCGCCGCCGACATTGGGTTCGGACAATCCATAGGCAAAGAGCAGGTTGCCCGCCGCGACCTTCGGCAGCAATTCCTGCTTCTGTGCCTCGCTGGCGCTTTCACCGAGATTCATGCCCGCATAACAGACCGCCATGATGTAAGGGCAGGCGACCGCAACCGAACGCTTGGCGATTTCCTCGATGACCGCCATCGTCGCGTAGATGTCGACGCCGGCCCCGCCATATTTCTCCTCGACGGTCAGGCCCATCATGCCCATCGCGGCGAGCTTTTTCATCGTTTCGGCGGGATAGATATTCCCGCGATCCCATTCGCGCGCCCGCGCCCGCGGCATTTCAGCTTCGACGAAGCGGCGCGTCGCATCGCGCAGCATCCGCACATGCTCCGGCTCGTCGAAATTGAGCGGCATGTCGCTCATGGCAGCATCCATCGCCGTCACCGCCCCGTGAATGCCGGTTTGCGCTTTTCGAGAAACGCGTTGACCGCTTCCTTGTGATCTTCGGTCGTGAAGGTCAGCATCTCGTATCCGATCGAGGTGTCGAGGATCGTATGCGCAAGTTGCTTCAGGCCGATATTGACCGACACCTTGCTGTATTTGATCGCCTGGATGGCGCCGCTGGCAAGCTTCGCCGCGAAGGCATCGACGCGAGCGTCAAGCTCGGCATCCGGCACCACATGATTGACGAGGCCGATGCGTTCCGCCTCCACCGCCGAAACGGCGTCGCCCGTCATCAGATATTCCTTGGCCCGCGCATAGCCGACAAGCTGCGGCCAGATGATCGCGCCGCCATCGCCCGCCACGATGCCGGCCCGCACATGCGGATCGGCGAAGCGCGCATTGTCGCTGGCAAAAATCACGTCGCACATCAGCGCGATGGTCGCGCCGAGGCCGACCGCCGGCCCGCGCACCTTGGCGATGATCGGCTTTTCGAGATCGAGCAGCGAGAAGACGATGCGCTTTGCCTCCGCCGCGTCCGGGCCCTTGTCGCCGGCTTCGAAACTGCGTTTCATCCAGTTGAGGTCGCCGCCCGCCGAAAACGCCGATCCTTCGCCGGTGAGGACGACGATATCGGATTCGCGATCGTCGGCGGCGTCGAGAAAGATGCTTGAAAGCTCACGATGCATTTCGCCGTCAACCGCGTTCATCAGCGCCGGGTTGCTGAGCGCCAGCGTCAGCACGCGGCCCTGACGGCTCGCCTTGATCCTTTTGTAGCGGCTGAAATCGACGCCGTCCGTCATGCTTCGCGCTCCCTCGTTTTATTTTCGTTTCCGGGATTGTGGCCCGCGCGACCGGCGATGAAAAGGGGACAATCGCCGGGGCGCGCACCGGCAAACGAAAAACCCCGGCCGCGATGGCCGGGGTCTGTCGCGTGCGGGCACATGGCCGCTTCTGTCTAGCTGCCGCCTTCCGTGGCGGCGGTGATCCGCGCGCCAACGGCTTCGCGGGCCTTCTCGGGATCGTCCGGCATCAGCTTGGCGCCGGGTTCACCGAAGACGACGATCTGACCGTCCGGTCCGTCCGAAACCGCCGCATAGCCGAGGCGATCGGCGCGTGTGACCTCGACGAAGCTATTCCCGTTGTCGTCGCTGTAGCCGACATAGCCTTGTAGGCCGACCAGGATGATCTTGCCGCCGCCAAGCTGAACGCCGCCGGCAATCGACTTGTCGGTGCCCGTGTCGACTTTCGTCCAGCTCTGACCCTTGTCCCAGGAACGGAAAGCGTTGCCGCGCATGCCGAACACCATGACCGAACCGTCGCTCATGCCGAAGCCGCCCCAGAACGAACCTTCATACTGCGTCTGGATGCTGGTGAAGGTGCGGCCCTTGTCGCTGGAGTGATAGACGATGCCGAACTCGGCGGCGATGTAGAGATCGCCGTCCTTGTCCGAGAAAAGCTTGTTGAGGTGATAGTCGTCGAGCAAGCCATCGCTGAGCGAACGTTCTTCCCAACTGTCGGGCTCGCCGCCATCCTGTGTCTCGACCATGAAGGCGAAGGCGCCGAGCGCGAATCCGCGCTCTTCATTTTCGAAATAGACGGCCATGAATGCCATTTCGGATTCGGCATCGTGATAGACGAGATCCCAGTTCTCGCCGCCATCGCGTGTGCGGATGATCGTCGCATCGTGGCCGACAGCGAAGCCGAGTTTCGCATCGACGAAGGTGACGCCGGTCAGCGTCGCCTGTGTCGGCACGGACGCGGCTTGCGTCCAGGTGACGCCGCGATCGTCGGAATAGACGACATGTCCATATTCGCCAACGGCAACCAGCCGGCCATTGGCATAGGTCGCATCGAGCAGCAGGGATTCTGGCGCCAGCGCCGATTGCATCGCATAGGACGGTTTGCTGCCGCCCTCCATGTCCTGCGCGGCGGCGGGCGCGACGGCGGCGAAAGCCAGTGCGAAAAACACGGCGGCGGCGCGGCGAAGGCGCGGCAAGCCGCTGGAAAGGGTCTCGATAATCGACGGTGACATTACCTTGGGCTCCTGCACTCGGGCGTTTGGGTCGCCGCAGGCAGACTTGGGGCTCCGGCAATCCGCCGAAATCCACCGGTCTCCCCCCGGACGAGCCTCCTGTTTGGTTGTCTTTTTATAGCGTTTTTTTCCTTATAGCGCATTTTTCGAGCGCGGTCTTGGGCCTCGTGAACCTGTGCGGCGAACCCTTTCGAACAGGGTTAAGGCGGCTGCGGCCGGATCGCGGGAGAAGGGGCGCCGCCCAAAAAGAAACCGGGCCCCGGTTTCCCGGAGCCCGGCCCTCAAATCCTCACGACTGCCGCTTTAGCGGACGCCGAGCTGACGGATCGAGTTCGGCGTGTAACGCGACTTGTCGATTTCGTCGGCGAAGTAGTTCACCGGCGGCTCTTCGTTCTGCAGGGCGAGCGCCAGATAACGGCCGGCCTGCAGGTCATAGACGATCTCGCCCGCCGAACCGCAGAGCGGCACGTTGTAGCGCTGGATCTGGTGCATTTCCTGCACGCGCCAGAGCTGGCCGCGGCCGTCGTAAAGCGCCACGGTCGACATCTGGTAGGCGTCTTCCTCGTTCGCATAGACGCGGCGGGAATAGACGTGACGCGTATCGGCGCGAAGCTTGGCTTCGACTTCCCAGACGCGACGCAGCTCATAGCGAACCCGATCCTGGTTTATATGCGACGGTTTCAGGTAGTCGCTGTAGGGTACCGATTCACCGTCATAGGCATTGGCCGAAACGAGCTTCTTGGTCTTGCCGAGCACGGTCCAGTCGTAGCGGTCCGGCGCGCCGTTGTAACCGTCGAACGAGTCGGAGGTCGACAGACCGTCCGAGTTCGTGCCGGGGTTGTCGTAGGCGATGTTCGGCGCGCGGCGCACGCGGCGCGTACCGGGGCTGTACTGCCAGGCCTGACGCGGCTGAGCCTGCGCGTTCAGGGCTTCATACACCAGGATCACGCTGCCGGCGGCGCGGGCCGGGGCGATCGTGTTGGCGATGTAGTAGATCGAGATGTTCTCGAGATCCTCGGCCTTGCCCGCCGAAGGATCCGACCACTGCAGGATGGCTTCGTCCTGGACGATCTGCAACGTGTAGTCGCCGCCGCGCGTCACAGGCGCCGCCGCGAACTGACGCACCACCTTGAACGAGCGATAACGCAGCGTGTGGTTCCAGATGATCTCGAGCGCGCTGTTCGGGATCGGGAACGGCGAACCGAAAATCGCCTGGCTGATGCCGGCGCCGCCGCCGACAAGTTCGCCAACCGCGGCGTTGCGCTTGTTGGCTTCGTAGAAGCGGTCCGGGAACGCGCAGGTGCGGCGCGTTTCATAGACGTCCATCTTGTAGGTCGGATAGGCCTTCAGCAGGGCCTTGTAACCCTCGGTCAGGATGTCGTCGTACTGACCGGCATTCGCGCCTGTGACCGTGTATTTGATCGGGTCGCTGGCGAACGGGTTCTGCAGCTTCTGACCGGGCGTGTAGGTGACATTGCTCGGCACGGTCGGCAGGCCGCCGGTCCATGCGGGGATGTCGCCATCGCCGGCCTTTTCCGAACCCATCGGGGTCAGATCCTGACCCAGGCGGTTCACTTGGGCATCCGGCACCTTGGCCAGCGCGCTCGTCGCGAGTGCGCTGATCGCAATTGCGGACACCAGCATGGTCGTCCTTTTCATTATACGTTCCCTCCACTGGATTTCTTATCGGGCTTTCGATGATCAGGCGCTTGAAAAGGTGTATTGCGACTGCGCACCGAGGCCGGTTTCCCCGCCTTACTCTCGCGGAATGATACCAAATTGCTTGGCCCGCGCAAATCGCCGCGCCGGCGATTGTGTGTCTTCCGGGCCGCTTTTCAGCCCGTTTTCACGGCCTTTTCGCCGTGGTTGCATTAAATCTTTTTAATGTGCGGCGCGGCGGACCGCGCGGCGGCGAAAAGCCTGTCGATCCGTCTACGGACGATTCTCGCGGGCGGCGCCGTCTTTTGTGCGGCGCAACACGGGAGGTTTGTGCGACCTTCCCCACACGCGTCTCCCCCGGACTTGATCCAGGGGCCCAGAAGCTGCCGAAGGCAGCGTCGCTCTTCAAAAAATTTGTCGCCTCGGAGAAGTGAATTCTCGCGAAGAGAGACGCCGCTACGCGGCTCCTGGATTGCCGGGTCAAGCCCGGAAAAGAACAAAAAAGGGGGGAGAAGCCACCATCCACCCTCAAAAGAAAAAACCCGGCGGTGTCGCCACCGCCGGGTTTCGTTTTCGTTGTGCGATCCGAAGATCAGAAGGCGTAGGAAACCGTCATGGTCATGAAGTCCTTGTCCTTCGAAAAGTTACGGAATTCATTGCCCATGTTGTGCGTGTACTGGACGTTGGCACGCCAGACGCTCCGCAGGTTTGCCGTCAGACCGAGCGACACGACTTTCTTGCCCTGAACGAAGCCCGGGCCCACCGGACCGGCCGAGTAACCGCTGACGTCATGCGACCAGGCAACGCTGGGCGACAAGGTCCACGCCGTTCCAAGCGCGTTGTTGTAGTCGACCGACGTCAACAGGCGGTAACCCCAGGAGAAGTTGTCCGCATATTGGGGCGTACACTGCGTCGGGGCGAAAGGAACAACACCGGCGCAACCGGCGGTGGCGAGCACCTGGTTGGTGAGCGGGTTCGGATTGGCCGACGCAGCACGCGGGACCGCCAGCCGGTTGGTCGCCGAATCGAGGTCCGCGATGTACTGGAAGCCGGCATTGGCCACCAGGACCATGATATCGCCACCGAGCATGCCGACCAGCGGCTGCGAACCGCTCAGCGTGCTGATGGTGCCGATCTGACCGGTGATCGATTCCCGGAAATCGTAGCCCTGGATCGTCGCACCGGGACCGGTGGGAGCGACGGCGCCGGGACGGCAGTGGGCGAAACCGGGGAGACCGATAATCGCACCGAAGTCGACGGCGTTCAGATCGTGACAGTTGATATCGACGTCGTTCAGCGCGAACGGCATGTCGGGCGTGTAGTTGATTTCGCCCGAGAAGGCCGAACCGCCCAGCAGCGGGATCGAGGTGTTGAAGCTGAAGCCGAAGGAGTCGACATCATTGACGTACTGCGTCAGGTAGTTCTTGGTGTTGGCGGCGCCGATGAAGGCCGCTTGGAAGAGCGACGGCGTAGCAGGACCGAAGAAGTTCGGAGCCAGACAGGCCGCGCCGGGAGCGCCACCCAACGTACAGAAGGCGGCGGCGCTGCCGCCCGAAGCCGGGAACAGACCGTTCAGGGCCGCGAACGGGTGACCTACGGGGTAAGCCGCGGCAGCCAGGTTGCTCAGGGTAAAGGTGCCGACCGGAGCCGTCAGGCTCTGGTTGACATAGTAGAAGCCGAGATCGGTACCTTGACCGAGCCACTCGGCATAATGCTTGAGAGCAATGCCGAACGTGCCGGTGTCGTCGCCCTCGTCGGAAGCCTGACGGGGGATGACGATGGCGCCGGTCGGGAAGTCGCCGGCGTTCATGACGTACTGGCCGCCTTCGCAAGCGGCGTCGGTGCCGGAGAAGAAGGTGCCGCAAGCGTCGAGGCGGGTGCGTTCCCAGCCGAACTGCCAGAAGGCCTCGACCTGTATGTTGCCGGGCAAGCCGATCGAGCCGTAAAGCGCCGGCACCGGCAGGAAGGCTTCCTTGAGTTCCGAACCCGGCGTACGAAGCGCCGAGAGGTCGACCGGCAGGTAGGAGCTGATGCCGCCCGGAATGAACAGGCTTTCACCAAAGTTGATGACCTGCTTGCCGGCGCGCAGCGTGACCGGATTGCCGGCCACGTCGAAATTGCCGTAGACGAAGGCGTCGAGCACGTCGGCGCCGCGACCGCCGAAGCGCCGGGCCTGATCGCCGCGCAAGGCGTCGGTGATCGGGCGGGAACCGAAGCGGTTGTTGCGCGTACCGATCTCTTCATACACCCAGTGATCGTAGAACAGCTTGGTACGGACAAACGCGCCGTAGTTCCGCCACTTCATTTCGAAGTCGGTGGTCAGCTTGACCGGCGTCGAAAAGATATCCCACTGATCGGTGTTGATATTGCCGTCGTCGTCGTTGACGCCGAAATCGATAGGCGTACCGGGAATTGGACCGGGCGCACCGCAGCCGCCATTTGCCGAATTCACGTTCTGACAATTTTGCTTCGATGTGCGGATACCAACGCCGATCGAGGCGGTGTTGTCGATGACCAGCGACATTTCCCCGAACTTGAATTCGATGGCCTGCGCCGTTCCGACGGTCAGCAGCATGGCTGCACCCGTCGCGCCGCCCAAAAGTAGCTTCTGGGCAATACCTTTTCTCATGGAGCGATCCTCCTCGATCCTCGATGGCTTCACTAACTTTGCGGGCTGGATCGGGAGGTGGTGCGGAACGTATTCCGACTGGTCCCCCCGGCCAGTCAGCATCCCTCACCTGCTAGACGACAGTCATTGAAAGTTTGAGTCAAGACTGCCGGGGGCCTGGCGCGCGCCGATGCGCAACATTGCCGCGCACTATTGCAATTATGACACGGCTGTAATGGAGATACGGGAGAGTGTTAAAATATATTGCGGCGCACACTGATTATATGCAGCGCAGCATTTCCACTGAAAACGAATCAAATCAGTTGCTTGGTGAGAGTCTGGCTTGCCCCGCCCCCTCTGCTCGTCTCCCCCGGACTTGATCCGGTGGCCCAGAAGCCGCCAGAGGCGGCGTCTCTCTTCGCAAAAATTCGCAGGCGATAGTCGCCCGACGGAAAGATGGAGTTTTGTTAAGGGGTTCTTGCGAAGCAAGACGGCGCGTTCCGCGCCTTCTGGGTTGCCGGATCAAGTCCGGCAAAGACGAGCGAGGGAAAGGCTGTCAACAGCAGGCAGCGTTCAATGCCCGCCGTGACCGCCGCCATGCCCGGCCTTGCGCACCGTGGCCGATATGCCGATCTCACCGGCCGACTCGAAGACCAGCGTCAGCGGCACGGCGTCGCCTTCCGCCAGCGGCCCGTGGAGCCGGATCAGCATGATGTGAAGACCCCCCGGCGCGAGGCGCACGGTCTCGCTGGCGGGCAGCGCAAGCCGGTCGAGCTTGCGCATCCGCATCACCATGTCGTCCATCGTCATGTCGTGAATCTCGGCCTTTTCCGCCACATCCGAGCGCACCTCGACCAGCGCGTCGTTCTCGGCGCCGACGTTTTCGAGCGTTAGATAGGCCGCCCCCGTCGCCGTCACGCTGGCCCGCGCCCAGGGATCGGAAACGACAATGTTTTCGCCGGCCGTAGCGGGCGCGGCAAAACCGGCAAGGACAAGAGTGAGGAAGGTGGCGCGAAGGAGGGACGGCATCATCGGTGGAGCTTTCGGCTGGAGCTTTCGGGACGTAGCCATCCTAGCGCCCTTTCGCCGCCGCCGCACCCGCGCCGACAGCCATTCGGCATGGACATTCGGTCGCGGGGGCGCGGCGGCGCCTCAGGGCCGTTCGCGTCCCGCATGGCGCCAGCGCGCGACGATCGCCTCGAGCCCCGCGCGGTCGAGATTGGGGCGGCTCCAGGAGTCCGAGAAGGCGCTGTTGAGATTGCGCGGCACGCCCTGATCGCCGACATCGTTGAAGCGAATGCGCATCGGCATGGCGACGCCCTGCCCCAGCACAATCGCCTCGCGGTCGCCGAGCAGCGGCAGGAAATCGAGCAGGTCGAGCGCGCCGTCATGCGTGTTGGCGCGCATCACCTGCTGGTCGCGTTCGGTCGACAGCCGCATCGCGACCGCCGTGCTGCACTGGGAAAGGATCGTCGTGTCGAGTTCGGAAGGACGTTGCGTCACGAGCGCCAGCGACAGCCCGTATTTGCGGCCCTCCTTGGCGATGCGCGACAGCGCCTGGCGCGTCGGCTCGAACCCCTGGCCCACCGATGCCGGCGCATAGCGATGCGCTTCCTCGCAGACCAGCAGCATCGGCAAGCCGCCCTTGCTCCACACCGCGAGGTCGAAGGCCAGCCGCGCGATCACCGAAATCACCACGTCGAGAATTTCCGGCGGCACCGTCGAAAGATCGATCACGGTGATCGGCCGTCCGTCATTCGGTACACGGAACAACCGGCCGAGAATGTCGGTCATCGTGTCCTGCACGGTCAGGCTGCCGAACATGAAGCTGTAGCGCTGGTCGCTCGCCAGCGTTTCGATGCGCGACTTGAGCCGCCGGTAGGGAAGCGTCTTCTGCGTGCGTTCGAGCTTGCCGAGCTGCTCGTCGAGAACGGCGAGCACATCCGAAAGCCGGAACGGCGTCGGCGCATCGACCGTCATGCCGCTGAGGTCGCCCGGACGGCGCGCCAGTTGCCGGTTCGACGACGCATCCGAATAGCGCCGCTTCGCGGTCAGAACGGCGTCGCTGAGAATCTCGATTTCGGCATCGTGGTCGGCGTCGCCGCTGGTCAGCGCCGCGGCAAGCTCCTGGAAATTCAAAAGCCAGAACGGCAGATGCAGATTGGTCGGGTCGATCAGTTCCGCCTTGTCGCCAAACGCCGTCGGATACTCGTTATGCACGTCGAGAACGACGACATGCGCATGATCGTGCTGCATCAGTACGCGTTGCAGGATCGCCGTCAGCGCGCAGGACTTGCCGCAGCCGGTCGTGCCGACGACGATGAAGTGCTTGGCAAGCAGGTCGTCGGTCAGGAAACGCGCCGGCACGTCCGGATCTTGATAAAGCCTGCCGACTTCGATGGTCGCGACATTGGGCTGCGTATAGACGCGCGTCAGGTCGTGACGATCGGCAAGCAGCACCCCGTCGCCAAGCGTCGGCAGATGCGTGACGCCGCGGCGGAAGCTCAGCCGTCCGTCCTTCGGATTGAGCGCGACCTCGCCGGCGAGATTGATTTCGATGAGGCCGAGAGCCTCGCCGCCACCGCCCATGGCCGGCGAAGGCGCGCTGACAGCCGATACGAGCCCCACAACCGTCGCCGACGGCGTCGGTATCTTGACGAGCTGGCCGATCTCGACACGGGTTTCCTCGGCGCCCGGCATCTTGTCGCGCTCGAGCACGGCAATCGCCTGCGAGCCCGACACCGACACGATATGCGCGATGCGGCGCGGCGGCGCCGCCGGCACGCCACGGCGTTCGATGAAGGGCGGCGCTTCCGGTTCGGTGGGCCTGACCGGCGAGCCGGCCTGCGGAGCGGGCGGAGGAACGGCGACACTCATTGCAACAGGCCTTGTGTGGAGGAACTGGATGCGGACGAACCCGATTCCGGCGCTTCGGCATGGTCCGGTGCTTGCGGCGGCAAGGTGAAGAAAACCGTCGTGCCCTTGCCGGGCTCGCTGTGAACATGGAATTCGCCGCCGTGAAGCCGCGCCAGCGCCGCCGCGATCGGCAATCCGAGCCCGGTGCCCTCATGGCCACGCGCATAGCTCGACTGCACCTGGCCGAAGGGCGTCATCGCATAGGCGAGCTGTTCGTCCGACATGCCGATGCCGGTATCGGCGACCGCGACCGTCGCGCCGCCATCCGGCGCGCGCGTCGCCACCAGCACGATGCGGCCGCCTTCGGGCGTGAACTTGTGGGCGTTCGACAGAAGATTGATCAGCACCTGCTTGATGCGGCGGACATCGACCGGCACTTCCGGCAGATCGCGGTCGGCCTTGATCTCGAGTATCTGGTTTTTTTCGCGCACGCGCGGCTCGATCAGCACCGTGCAGGCGTCAATCAGCTCGCGCAGCCCGTACATCTCCGTCGACAGCGTGAAGGTGCCGCTCTCGATTTTCGAAATATCGAGAATGTCGGAAATGATATTGAGCAGGTGGCGCCCGGCGCCGGCGATGTGTTCGGCATATTCGCCGGTCTTTTCCGACGGCTTGCCGCTCGCGGCAATGTGCTGGATGAATTCCGAAAAGCCGATGATCGCATTGAGCGGCGTCCGGAGCTCATGGCTCATATTGGCGAGGAATTCGGATTTGGTGCGGCTCGCGGCATCGGACTCGATCTTGGCCGCCCGCAACGCAGCTTCCGACCGGCTTCGCGACATCAGCTGTCCGAGGTCCGTCGAATAATCCGCCAGCAGCGACTTGCGCCGCGCCGACAGCATATGTTTCTGGCCGTGCATTGCGGTTTTCAGCGTCCTGCCCGAGGGAGAGACCGGCCCTCAGCATACGCCCCGCCACCTTGCCCGGAAGTAAACGGGCAGAGGCCGGAAACCGCGGTTTCTGCGGAAAACGGCCGGATGGATCAGCCCAGCGCCGTCTCGTTGGTCTCGCCGGTGCGGATGCGCACGACCTGTTCGAGCGGCTGCACGAAAATCTTGCCGTCGCCGATCTTGCCGGTATTGGCCGCCCGCTCGATTTCGCGCACCGCCTTCTCGACCAGCGCCGCCGAAACGGCGACGTCGATACGGACTTTCGGTACTTCGGCGACGCTGTATTCGGCGCCGCGGTAGATTTCGGTCTGGCCGCGCTGCCGGCCGAAGCCCGAAACCTGGGTCACCGTGATCCCCTCGATGCCGAGCGCGATCAGCGCGTCGCGCAATTCCTCGTATTTATGGGGCCGGATAATCGCCGTGATCATGCGCATCGGGAAGCTCTTTTCATATTCGAGACCGTGAAGGACAAGCCGGCGGATGGCCTCCGAGCGGGAGGGCAGGTCGGCCTGTTCCCGGCGCCAGCGATCGACGAGATTGTTGAACTCGGTCGAGGCGACGAGCTGGATTCTCTGATCGAGTTTTTCCATATTCTTCTTTGTACTCCGGTCGGCACCGGCCCGGCAGTCCCGCCAGCGGCGCCGAAAACACAAGAAAACTCAAGCTGTTCCGCCTTTTTGTAGCAGGCGCCCGGCATCCTGTCTAAGGAATGTGTAATTGTTTGTTTTAAGCATATTGACAAACTTACACATCTTACTCATATTGATGAGGAACGAGGGACACTGAAAGGCCAGCAGGAGGCTTCCATGACCGATCTCACCTATCGGGGCGCCGCCCATCACGGCGAAAAACCGGCCGGCGCGACAGGCAGCACGACCCTGCGCTATCGCGGCGCCAGCTATCGCGCGACGCCTCACGACAAGCCGAAGGCGAGCCATGTGGGTCTCCGCTACCGGGGCATCCCGCAGCACGACTGACGGAAACCGCCGCCCTGCCAAATGTTGGAGGGTTGCCGTCCCCGACAGGCGTCCGGCGCGCGGTTCCGCAGGTCAAGGCCGTCCCTCGCAAAAGGGGCGGTCTTTTCCGTTTCGCGGCCATCAGACGACGCGGAAATTCCGGAATTGCCAGGGATCGGCCTCATCGAGTTCTTCCTCGAAAAGAAGGCCCCGGTCGAGCAGCGGCGTCCAGTCGCTATAGGCGCCGGCCATTTTTCCGAGGTAAGGCCGGCAAATCTCGAGAATGCGCTTGAAATCCATTTCCTCCGGCTCGACGATCCAGCGCCCCGGATTCTCGATCGCCCAGACGACGCCCGCCAGCACCGCCACCGTCACCTGCAGGCTGGTCGCATTGTTGTGCGGCGCGAGACGGCGCGCCTCCCCGATCGAAAGCTGCGAGCCGTACCAATAGGCGCCGCGCGCATGACCCATCAGCAGCACGCCAAGCTCGTCCATGCCGGCGCTGATCTCGTCCATCATCAGTCGTTTCGACTTTTGCGGTTGCCAGTTCTTGCCGGCAAATTCATGCACCGACAAAACGGCATCGTCGCAAGGGTGATAGGCATAGTGAACGGTCGGCCGGTACTGCGCTTCGCCGTTCTGCTGCACGGTGAAATAGTCGGCGAGCGAAATCGCCTCGCCATGCGTAATGAGAAAGCCGTGATAGGGCCCCTCGTTCGGTGTCCAGCTTCTAACCCGCGTCGAGGCACCCGGCCGCGTCAGATAGATCGCGCAGGCGGGGCCGCTCGCATGCCGGTGGCCGTCATCGGGAAAATGCCGTTCATGCGTGCCCCAGCCAAGTTCGGCCGGCTGGCAGCCTTCGCTGACGAAACCGTCGACCGACCAGGTGTTGACGAATTCGCCGATGCGCTTGGGTGTCGGCGACACTTGCGTATCCCGTTCGGCGATATGAATGACCTTGACGCCGAGCCGCGCCGAAAGCCGCGCCCAGTCCTCGCGCGTCTGCGGTTTCGCGACCGCCGTCTTCGTGTCCGCCGCGATATCGAGCAGCGCCTGTTTCACGAAATGCGACACAAGGCCCGGATTGGCGCCATGCGTCAGGATCGCGGTCGGCCCGCCCTCATGCTTCGCCTTCAGCGCCATCGCCTTCTCGCGCAATGCATAATTGGAACGTTGCGACGGCGGTTGCGATGCATCCGTGTACTGACCGATCCAGGGTTCGATGCAGGTGTCGAGATAAAGCGCGCCCTTCGCGCGGCAGAACTCGATGAGCGCGATGCTCGACACATCGACCGACAGATTGATCAGGAAGTCGCCTTCCGCCAGCAGCGGGTCGAGCACCGACAGATAGTTGCCCCGGCGCAGCGGCGTCACGGCAAAGCCGACGCCGTGGCTTTCGGCCACCTCGCGCCCGCCCTCGTCGGCGGTCAGGATCGAGATTTGCGACGGCGCGACATCGATATGCCGGAGCAGCAGCGGCAGCACGCCCTGCCCGATGCTTCCGAACCCGACAATGACGATGCGGCCTTCGAATCGGGCGTGTTTGACGTCGGACGACATGCCTTGCCTCAATCTTGTCCGGGACAGGATTTCCGTTCGTGACGGATTCACGACAGATTTTTGACAGTTCGGTGACAGTCGGGGGGTGTGGTGCCGCTTGGGTGACTCGAACACCCGACCCCCTCATTACGAATGAGGTGCTCTACCAACTGAGCTAAAGCGGCGCCGGAGCGGCGCGGACCCTGAAAAAGCCCGGCCGCTCAAGGGCTTCAGATACCCCGCCCCGCCGCCTTTGGCAACAGGCCTATTCGACGCCTTCCGGTTCTTCCGCCGCGGCGGCCAGTGCCGGTGCGGGCTCGGCCAGCGCCGCGCCGAGAAAAGCCGCCACCGCGCCGGCGCTCTCCACAGGCACCTCTTCCATCGGCACATGGCCGACATTTTCATAGATCACAAGCTCGGCATGCGGGATGCGTTCCTTGAACGTATCGGCCGCCGCCACCGGAATGAGCAGGTCCTTGTCGCCCCAGATGATGAGGGTCGGCATCTCGATGCCGCCGAGACGTTCGGAAAATGCCACTTCGTCGCGCGCCGAATAGCTGGCAAAGCGCAACCGCGTCGCATCGCGATTTCCTTCATGGAGCGTCATGTCAAAATAGCGCGCCACCATTTCATCGGTCACTTTCGACTGGTCGACGAAAACCTTGCGCACGCCCTCCTCGACCACCGAACGCGGCAGCACATAGCGCATGATCTTGCTGAGCACCGGCATCCGCGCCAGCCGGAAGGCGAGCGGCGGGTCGGTGTCCTCGCGCACGACCGGCACGCCGGAGGAGTTGACGAGGATCAGCGCCGTGACGCGTTCGGGATGCTCGAGCGCGTAAAGCGCCGAAATGCCGCCACCCATCGAATTGCCGCCGATCGCAAAGCGCGTCAGCCCGAGCGCTTCCGTCAGCTCGTGCACCGACGCAGCCATGCCTTCGCGGCTGTAATCGTCGCCGGGCACACGGCCGGTCAGGCCGTGTCCGGGCAGATCCATCGTGACGATCCGGTAGGTGCCGCCAAGCTCGGCGACCCACGGTTCCCATGTATGCAGCGAGGCGTTGGACCCGTGAACCAGCACCAGCGCCGGCCCGTCCGCATTGCCCTCATCGCGGAAATGCACGCTGGCGCCCGATGGCAGCGTCGCGAATTGCGATGCGCCGCCGGCATATTTCCCGACAAGTTCCTCGCGCGGCACGTCGAACCGCATCACAGAAATGACGACCACCACAAACGCCAGCACGATCAGCGTCAGCGTCCCGGCCAATATCCGCTTCACCATTTGCGTTCCCCCTCCTGCGCTTCGTCGGCATCCTCCGGGCCCGGATCGTCGGGCAGCGGCGGCTGAAAGGCAAGCGGCTCCTTTGGCGCCGCCCGCTCCGGCAGCGAAACGACAGGCGCGGCCGGCGCTTCGGCTTTTTCGATAGGCCGCTCAGGCTCCTGCCCGAAAGCATCAGGTCGCGGTTCCTCGCGGGCGAGCGCGATCGCCGGCGCCGTCCAGACCAGCGCATCGAAAGCGCCGGTCATCGGATCGATCGGCGACCAGCGCGGCGAACGATAATTCTCGCCCGTCCATTGCGGGTCCTGCGGCGCGTGAAGCGCGCGCGCAAGCCAGCCCCGCGCCGCGCCGCGGTCGCCAAACGCGCCTTCCTCGATCTCCGCCATCAATTCGCAAATGCGCTGCGTCGGCATCTCGGTGGCGTCCGGCCCCGCATAGGCGGCAAGCGCTTCGCGCGCCGCCGCCCAGTCGCGCGCACCGATGGCGCCGCGCGCAACCAGAATACGGCTTTCGATGTGCTCGGGATTTCGCCCCGCCAGAGAGCGCGCGCGAACCGCGCGATCGTAACCGCTTTCACCGTCGATCATGTCGAGCCAGACATCGGCCAGATCGGGATGCGGCTCGACGTCCCATGCGGCCTCGATCAGCCGTGCCGCCTTGCGCGCGCGTCCGGTCTCGCCGCAGAGCCGCGCCGCAAGCGCGACCGTCGGCGCGAATGACGCTTCGAGCGCAACGGCATCGAGCGCCAGCGCAACGGCTTTTTCAAGCGCCGCCTTTCGCGCCTCACCCGCCTGCCCATGCGCGGCTTCCGCCGCCGTCATCGCCTTGGCGGTCAACAGAACGGCACGGCGGCGGCGCGCCTTGTCGCGCGAAATGACTTTCGCCGACACCTCGCGGTCGAGCGTGGCGAGCGCCGCATCCCAATCTTCTTCCGCCGCCTCGATCTCGAACACCGCCTGCGCCGCCCAGGGCGTTTGCGGCCGAAGCTCGAAAGCCCGCCGCGCATGCGCAAGCGCCTCTTCGCGATCGCCGGCGCGGCGCGCCTGTATGAAGAGCCCGCGCAAGCCGAGAAACGCCGTTTCAGGCGCTTCCAGCATGCGTTCGAAATAGCCGGTGGCCGATTTTTCGTCGCCTTCAAGTTGTGCGGCCTGCGCGGCGAGCAGCAGCGTCAGCGGCGGCGCATCGAGAAGCTTGTGCGCCTGCGCCGCATAGCGCTTTGCCTCGGGGGCGTCTCCGGCCGCGACCGCCACCATGCCGCGCGACAACGCCAGAAAACCTTTTTGTTGGCGGCGCTTTTCAAGAAATGCCGCGACGCTGGCCGGCGTATCGACGAAGCCCGAAACGATGCGATATACGAGAAGCACCAGAAAAGCCGCCAGCGCCATGACGCCGACACCGACGACGAAACTGGTGCGGATTTCGTAGCCGCGCCAATGCATCGTCAGGTCGCCGGGATTGTCGGCAAGCCATATCGCAAGCGCGCTCAGGAGCGCGACGACGATGAAGATGAAAAGCGCGCGCAGCATTTAGGATCTCACTCCCCGCTCTGCGAGAGGCGCGTCGCGACCCGCGCCGCAAGATCGCGCAGCAGCATGTCGGTTTCGAGACGCGCGCGGGCATCCTCAAGCCAATCCGCCGCCGCCTCGCCCGCCGCTCCCTGAAGCGCTTCGCCCTCGGCGACTGCGTCCGCGAGATCGCCGGTTCCGAGACGCTCTTCCATGCGCGCGACGACAGCCTCGGTCGTATCGCCGGAAATTTCGCCGGTGCGCCGGATCGTCACCAGCGATTTCGCATTGGTGACGAAGCGCGACCAGAGACCGTCCTCGCCGGCGCGGCGTTCGGCATCGAAGATATTCTCGACCACCGAAGGAAACCGCGCCTTCAGCGCGGCGCGCGTCGCAACGCCGTTCGCCGCCACGCCGAACAAGGCATCGAGACCCGCCTGACCCGGTAAAAAGCTTTCCACGGCGTCGAGCTCCGTCTTGAACGGACCCGCCGTCTCGGCGGCGCGGGCAAGATTGGCGAGCGCCAGCCCGAGCGCCGCGCGCGCGGCCGCGTCGGGATCATCTTTCTTTTCCTCAAGCGCGGCGACGCGCCCTTCCATCGCCTCGATCTGCGGTGCAAGCGTCGCGAGCCGTGCACCGAGCGCCTTCACCAGCGCGTCGAGGCTGCCGACATGATCGGCAATGCCCGAAGGCGGCAGGCTGGCGGCCAGCGCATCGATCCGGTCCCGCGTCTCGCGCGCACTGCCGCGTGTGTCGTTGAGTGCGTCCTTCAGTGCCTGCTGCTCTTCGGCAAGCCGCGCGATTTGCACGTCGGGCGCGGCGCTTTCGGCGGCGGCAATTTTTGCCTCCGCCGCATCGAGACGCGCGCCTAGCAATTGCGCGCGTTCGTCGAAGCCGCGCGCGCTTTCGCCACTTCCGCTTTCGACCGCTTCAAGCCGCGCCGCGAGTTCGGCAAGCCTGTCGTCGGCGCCCGTATCGGGTGCGGGCATTCCGAACCCGGCGAACCAGGCAAGCGCAAGCGCCAAGGCGGCGCCGCCGAAACCGGCGGCAGCGGCCAAGGCGAATCCACCGGCAGCGGACGCGGCGGATTTGCCCGGCGTATCGTCCGCCGCTTCGCCGCTGACCTCCTCGGCCGTGCCTTCGAGCGTACGCGGCTCCTTGCGCGGCTTCTCATTGCGCTGCCGCGCCTCCGCTTCGGGCTTCAGATATTCCGGCTCAGGCCCTTTGCCTGCGTCGCTATCGTTTGAATCGGACATGAACAACCATCTGGGGGATCTGTATCGCGCCGGCGTCACTATAGAGGCTGAAACGCCGCCGGTCAGGACGAAGTTCCGCGGAAAATCAGGGCCCGAGCAGGTCGAGCAGCGCCGCCTGCTCGGGCCGGGCGGCTATTTTCACCGTAAGAAAGTTCGTATCGCCAAGCGCTTCGGCGACGGCTTGCGACAGACAGAAGGCCGTCATGCGGAAAAGCGCCGCTTCGAGACCCGCCGCACGCACAAGCGACATGAATATTCGCGCCGTGCGCGGCGAATGAATCAGGACGCCGTCCATGCCGCCTTCGGTGAAAGCGGTGCGCGCCGCCTCAGGCAGACGATTCGCCGCCACCGCCTCGTAAAGCACCGCGCGCTCGACCGCGAAACCTTGAACCGCCAGCACCGCCCGGAGGTCGCCCGCCACCACACGCCCCGCCACATGCAGCAGCGGACCGCCATCCGGCGAGAGTTCAAGACAGACAAGCGCCGCCAGCGCGTCGACATCGCCCTCTGCCGCCTCGACCCAGCGGAAACCGGCGTCGATCATCGCTTGCGCGCTGGCCGGGCCGACCGCGAGAACCCGCACATCCCTCAATGCCGCCGCCTGCGCATGTCGCGCCAGCGCCCGCGCGCCATTGGCGCTGGTGACGAGCAGCGCCTGCCATGCGCGCGCCGGCAATTCGGCATCGTCGAGAAAGCGCACGGACATGACGGGTGCGGTGACCGCCTCATGGCCGCGCGCGGCGAGGAGACGCGCCAGCTCCGCCGCATCCTCTTCGGGCCGGATGACGAGAAGCCGCATCGGCTTCAAACCCCGCTGAAGAAATGCGGGCCGGCGCGGGACTTCAGTTCGAGACCGGCGTCCTGACCAATGGCATCGGCATCCGCCGCGAGGCCCTCACGCGCCGTTTCGAGCACCTCCGCGCCGTCCGGCGTCAGGATCATGCCGCGAAGCCGCATCCGCTCGCCTGAAATCTCGGCCAGCGCCGCAATCGGCGTCCGGCACGAACCGTCGAGCACGGCCAGCAGCGCGCGCTCGGCCGCAACGCACAGGCCGGTTTCCCCGTGATGGATCTTCGCCAGCAGATGCGCCGCCTCGTCGTCGCCCGCGCGGCGTTCGATGCCGACCGCGCCCTGAGCGACGGCGGGCAGCATCTCCTCGGGCGACAGCGGTGCCGTTACCTTTTCCTGCAGTCCCATGCGGATGAGACCGGCCATCGCGAGCAATGTTGCGTCGGCGACACCATCGGCGAGCTTTCGGATCCGCGTGTCGACATTGCCGCGAAACGGCACCACGCGAATGTCGGGCCGGAGCGCCCGCACCTGCGCGGCGCGACGAAGCGACGAGGTGCCGACAACCGCGCCTTGCGGAAGCGCGGCAAGCGTCGCGGCCTTGGGCGAAAGGAATGCGTCGCGCGGATCGGCGCGTTCCAGCAAACAATCGATAATCAGCCCGTCCGGGAGCCGCGTCGGCATGTCCTTCATCGAATGGACGGCAATGTCGATCGAGGCATCGAGAAGCTGGTCCTCGATTTCCTGCGTGAAGAGGCCCTTGCCGCCGATTTCGGAAAGCGCCCGGTCCTGCGTGCGGTCGCCTTCGGTGCTGATGACGACGATCTCGGCCGCGTGTTCGACCGACAGGTGCTGCACTTGTGCAATCCGCCGCGCGACCTCATGGGCCTGGATCAGTGCGAGCTTCGAGCCTCTGGTGCCGATGCGGTAGCGGCGTTGCATGCGGGGTCTCTAAGGTTGTATGCCAGCGGGAAGATTTGCCGGGCGGCCGGCCGCCCGGGGCCCGTTATAGCCCGATTGTCCGCTCCGCGAGAGAGGAAAGCCGGGCTTTTTGGAATGCGAAACCCGTGACGAAACCGCTCACCCTGCTCGGCATCGAGACAAGCTGCGACGAGACGGCCGCCGCGGTCGTGCGCCGTGGCGCGGGCGCGGGCGCCCGGGGCGAAATTCTCTCCAATGTCGTTTTCTCGCAGATCGCCGAACATGCGCCCTTTGGCGGCGTCGTGCCTGAAATTGCCGCCCGCGCCCATGTCGAACATCTGGACGGCCTGATCGCCCGGGCAATGAACGAGGCAGGCGTCGATTGGAACGATCTCGACGGCGTGGCGGCCACCGCCGGACCCGGCCTGATCGGCGGCGTCATTGTCGGCCTGATGACGGCGAAGGGTATCGCTGCGGCGCGCGGGCTGCCGCTGCTGGCGGTCAATCACCTCGAGGGCCATGCGCTGACAGCGCGGCTGACCGACGGATTGCCCTTTCCCTATCTACTGCTGTTGGTCTCGGGCGGCCACAGCCAGCTTCTGGTTGTCGAAGGCGTCGGCCGCTATCGCCGCCTCGGCACCACGGTCGACGATGCGGTCGGCGAGGCCTTCGACAAGGTCGCAAAGCTGCTCGGCCTCGGCTTTCCGGGCGGCCCGGCCGTCGAGCGCGCGGCGCTGGGCGGCGACGCAACCCGTTTTCACCTGCCTCGGCCGATGCTGAATCGTCCGGGTTGCGATCTGTCCTTCTCCGGTCTCAAGACCGCCGTCAGACAGGCAGCCGAAAGCCTCGGGCAATTGAACGAACAGGATCGCGCCGACATCGCCGCGTCCTTTCAGGCCGCCGTCGCCGACGTGCTGGCCGACCGCACCGAGAATGCGATGGCGCTGGCGAGCGAAACGATACCGCCCGGTCACCGCCATCTGGTCGTGGCGGGCGGCGTCGCGGCCAATATGATGCTGCGGGAACGTTTGAAGGTTTCGGCCCATGCCTGCGGCTACGAAATCGTCGCGCCGCCGCTGAAGCTCTGCACCGACAATGGGGCTATGATCGCCTGGGCGGGCGCCGAGCGGCTGGCGCTCGGCCTCACCGACCCGATCTCGGCCGGTCCGCGCGCTCGCTGGCCGCTCGATCCTGCGGCCGCTGCCGCCGGCGCAAAGGCCTGACCGTAAAAAAGAACCCCGCCGCGGGGGAGGCGGCGGGGTCAAGAGACCCTTGGGGGGCAAGGGTCCTGGGATCGCCGGGCTCCCTGAGGGGGAGGGGGAGGAGCCCGGACGGGGAAATCAGACGATGGTGGCGACGCCCGAGGTCTGCACGATCAGGGCGAACGTGTAGGCCACAAGCAGCGCGGCGACGGCTTTGGCGGCGACGCGCTCCACGAGGGGGAAGAATTTCCGGTTCTGCGTCATGGCATTGGTCTTTCTGATGGCGGGCGGCCGAGCCGCCCTTGATGGGGATGCCGTTCCCGCTCAGGCCGCGTACTGGGAGGCGATCTGAGCCAGGAAGACGAGCGAG
>PHEO01000372.1 GCA_002841195.1 Alphaproteobacteria bacterium HGW-Alphaproteobacteria-11 | reverse complement strand
CTTGCCAGCAGCATCTGTTTTTCGGTGAGGCGCAGCACATCATCAAGCGTGATCGGCTGCACCCAGGCCTTGCCCCGGCATTCGGCGGGCACACCTTCCGCGCCAGCGTCTTTCAGGAAACGGTTGTAGCCCGCGACATAGCCTTCGGCCAGCAACAGCGCCTCACGGCCTTGCGATTTTGCGCCTTCGCGCAGCATCGGCAAATCAATCATCGCGCGGAAGAACACATCGGAAGAAAGGTTGTCGACCTCCTGAAAGCCCAGCACCGCCTTGGCTTCCGGCCCGAAATGCTGCGAGCGCGTTCCGGCTACGGTCGCGAATTCCTCGGCCAGCAGGCACAGGTTATCTTCGGCATAGGCATAGGCGACCCCGTATCCGACCCCCTGCCAGGTATCGGCGGCGATATGCGGGATGCCATAAGTGGTGCGGGTGATGCTGGCTTCGTAGCGGCTTTTGGCCTCAGCCTCGGCCACCGGGGTCAATGCCAGCGCAGCGCAGCCCGCTGCCAGAACCGCAATCCGCTTCATCGTCTCTCTCCTGCACGCCTGTTATCAGTTGTCGGGAGAAACCTATCGGCAAGTGGAGGGCCAAAGTAAAGGGGCACCTTGCCAGCCCGGCAAAGCGCCGCTTTACAGCCCGGTGATGGCGCGGGCCATCCGACATCAGCCCTGAAATTCCGGAAGATATTGTTTCGTCTCAAAAAAAGCACATTGTACAGCGACGTGCTTTTCCCGCCGTGGATTGATCGCCAGACCGCGCATGGGTTGGGTTTCGCAAGCCAGCACGAACAGTATCGGATCAACTGGCAAGCCGCGCTTGCGGGCGGGGAGTAGGGCATGTTCAATTTTTCGGGTTGCAATTATGCACGGTGGGGCGGGCTGGCAGTGTCAGGGTTCGCGCTTGCGGTTCTGGCTGGCTGCGGTGGTGATGATGGGGGCCCCGACCCGGTTCAGGTCACGCCCCCTCCGGTTCAGGTCGTGACACCACCGGCTCCGGCCCCGACTACCCCGGCTCAGCCCCAAGATGGCCCGCTACCCGCAGACGCGCTGGCGGACTATCAGCTTGGTGGGGCCTACCCGCCCGCAGCAGGGGTGACGGTGGTCGTGCGCGACAGCACCGACAGTCCGGCGCCGGGGCTTTTCAACATCTGCTATGTCAACGGATTTCAGACACAGCCGGGGGAGGACTGGCCTACCGCGCTGCTGGTGTTGAAGTCGAACGGAACGCCGCTGACCGATCCGGGCTGGCCGGACGAACATCTGCTCGATATCTCGACAGCGCAAAAGCGTG
>PHEO01000003.1 GCA_002841195.1 Alphaproteobacteria bacterium HGW-Alphaproteobacteria-11 | reverse complement strand
CCCTGCCGTTGCTCGGACTATCCGAACCGTTCGACGCTGGTGCCCGATTGCGTGACGCTGACGCCGCAAAACCTCGCGGACATCGACTGGATGCCGCCTTCCTGCGCCTACCGTTTGTTGAAGGAGGGCAAGGACCTGCCGTGGTGGCACCCGCTGGTCTCGGGCGAGTTCGAGACGGTGCGCTTCGCCGGAATGTCCGTTTACGGACGGTTTCTCTACGAGGACGAGGCCGACATGGAAGACCTCGAAATGCGGATCGTCGACTGGCCGCTGATGCCGCCCGAATGAGCCGCGAGGGGCCGTCCGGACCCCCGACTGTCATCGAACTGTCAAAAAACTGTCACAAATGCTAGCCGGGCCCCGCCCGAAATGCTAAGTGCTCTCCCGGCCGATCCGCGGGGGGTGGCCACCGACGATTCGGGGATGGCTTTGGCGAAGAGCACACTCGACAAGGACCTCAAAAAGGTCGTCCGTCTCGAAGAGGCGACCTATGCGCTTTCGCGTTCGATCGCGGCGCCGGGTCTTGCCATCATTTTCCTGCTCGCGATCCTGCTTTTCATGGCGGGCCTCGCGCCGGTCGGCCCCTTGAGCATCTTCGTGATCGCGGGTGGCGTGATCGCCGGCTACATGGCGCTGAACATCGGCGCCAACGATGTCGCCAACAATATGGGACCGGCGGTCGGCAGCCGCGCGCTGCCGCTGGGCGCCGCATTGATCATCGCCGCGATCTGCGAGGCGGCGGGTGCGATCCTGGCGGGCGGCGATGTCGTCAACACGATTTCGCGCAATATCGTGCGGCCGTCGGAATCGCTCGAAGTGCTCGACTTCGTGTTGCTGATGATGGCGTCGTTCCTCGCCGCGGCGCTGTGGATACATCTCGCGACTTTTCTCAATGCGCCCGTCTCGACGACGCATTCGATCGTCGGCGGTGTGTTGGGCGCGGGCGTGATGGCGGCCGGCATGGCGGCGATCAACTGGTCGATGATGAGCGCGATCGCCGCGAGCTGGGTGGTCTCGCCGCTGATGGGCGGCATCATCGCGGCGGGCCTTCTCGGCTTCGTCAAATGGACGGTGCTCTTTCGCGAGGACCGGATTACGGCGGCCAAACGCTGGGTGCCGGTGATGATCGGCCTGATGGCCGGCACCTTCGCGATGTATCTGTCGCTGAAGGGTTTCTCGCGCATCTGGCGGCCGGCGCCCGAAACGGTGTGGGCGCTGGGTGCGCTCGGTTTCGCGGCCGGCTGGTGGCTGACGCGCCCCTGGGTCGCGCGCCGCGCCGATACGATCGAGAACCGCCGCAAGCATGTGGCGAAGCTCTTCACGCTGCCGCTGATCTTCGCCGCCGCGCTGCTGTCGTTCGCGCATGGCGCCAACGACGTGGCGAACGCGGTCGGCCCGCTGGCCGCCATCGTCGCCGCCGCCGAAACAGGCCAGGCCGCACCCGACAAGGTGGCGCTGCCGCTCTGGGTGCTGTTGATCGGCGCGATGGGCATTTCGCTCGGGCTCGCGCTGTTCGGCCCGCGCCTCATTCGCATGGTGGGCGAGAAGATCACCAAGATGGACGCGGTGCGCGCCTTCTGCGTCGCGCTCGCCGCCGCGATCACGGTGCTGATCGCCTCCGCGCTCGGACTTCCGGTATCGACGACGCATGTTGCGATCGGCGGTGTTTTCGGCGTCGGCTTCCTGCGCGAGGTTCTGGCCAATCGAGGATTGAGTGCCGACGGCGTGAAACCCAAAAAGGTGCGCGCCGGCGACCCCGACACGCTGAACAAGACGCCGGAAGAGGCGATCCGCCGCCAGTCGAAGCGCGAGACGCGCAAACTGGTGCGCCGCCGTCATGTGCTGAGCATCGCCGCCGCCTGGGTCATCACCGTGCCGGCGGCGGGCGCGCTGGCCGCCGGAATTTATGTGGCGTTGAAAATTTTCGTCGTGATGTGAGACGCCTAGAGGCGCTGGCGCAGCAGCGTGGCGAGGCTGGCGATGCCGGGCTCGGACAGCAGCTTGCGCGCTTCCGTGACGGTCGCCCAATGGCGGCGGCGCTGCTTTTTCTCGGGCCATTCCTCGTGTTGCGTCGCGACGCGCAAGGGGTAGAGATCGACTTCGATAGGAAGCGGGCGCAAGCCCCGCCGCTTGAAGCCGCGATAGGCGCCGAGCGGTTCGGCCTCGATCTCGCCTTCGACGCCCGCTTCCTCGAAGGCCTCGCGCGCCGCGGATTCCGCCGGCGTCAGCCCGTCGATCAACCCGCCCTTGGGAAAAATCCAGCGCCCGGTGCGCCGCGAGGTGACAAGCAGCACCGCGACCTGCCCATCGACCACCGCATAGGGAATGACGCCGACCTGCCGCTGCGGCGCGCGCGGCGCGTGGCGGCGGAAGGTGTAGCGAAGCGAAAGGACTAGGCGACGCAGCATGTGGGCTCCGGGGTGATGCGGGGGCAGCATAGCCGAGTCGCGGCGGGGATGGGGGGATTTGGTAGCGCGCCAACCGCTCCACCCGCATTTTTTCGCGCGCCAGAAGATATCCCCAGTTGTCAGCGTTGCGCTCGATACCCACTTACAGTCCATCTCCAGAATTGTACCCCGGACGGAACATGACGACGAAGCGGAAGGTGAAGGCGCCGCCCGCGGCGAAGCCGCGTGTGCGCCCTGCGGCGAAGCCGCGTATGCGCAAGCCGGACGATGCGGGCATCGACTGGGACCGCATTCGCGCCGACTATGAAATCGGCGCCAAGCGGCTCCAAGAAATAGCGGACGAACACGCGATCAAGTTTCAGAAGATCACGGCGCGCGCCCAGCGCGACAATTGGCCGAAACGCGCCGAGGTTGCGGTGGCGCCGACGCCGAAAACCGGCGGCGACCTGCCCGAGGATGCCGAGGCGCTGGCGGCGCGACTGACGAAATTGATTGCCCGCGAGATCGCCGATGTCGAGGGACAGCGGCGGATGACGCGCGACGACGCGGAAGGCGAGCGGCAGGCGCGGCGGCTCGCCTCGCTGGTGCGCTCGATCGACAAGCTTCACGAAATCGAACAGGCGGCGCGGCAGGCGAAAAAGAATGACCCCGACAGCGACAGAAAAAAGCGGCGCGACGAAGACGAGCGAATCCATGCCGGACTTCGGGATCGCTTCGCTCGCTGCTTTGCCGCCGCCGATCAGGACCGGCTTCACGCAGAAGCTGACGCCGCGCGAGGCGCGGACGCTTGAAGCCTGCTGGCGCTTCTGGGCGCGGCCCGACCAGCTCGCGCCGCAAACCGGCTGGACGACCTGGCTGATGCTGGGCGGACGCGGCGCCGGGAAAACGCGGGCCGGCGCCGAATGGGTGATGGAAGAGGTCGAGAGCGGCCGCGCGGGCCGCATCGCGCTGGTCGGCGAAACGCTGTCGGATGTGCGCGAGGTGATGATCGACGGGCCGTCGGGATTGCGCGGGGTGGCGCGCGCCGACATGCGGCCGCGCTACGAAGTGTCGCGCAAGCGGCTGCTCTGGCCGAACGGCGCGGTGGCTTATGTGTTTTCGGCGGGCGAACCGGAAAGCCTGCGGGGCCCGCAATTCGACGCGGCATGGGGCGACGAGCTGGCGAAATGGCGCCACGCCGAGGCCGCCTGGGACATGCTGCAATTCGGGCTGCGGCTGGGCACACGCCCCCGGCAGGTGATGACGACGACGCCACGGCCCGCGCCGCTGGTGAAACGGCTGATCGCCGACGAAAGAACGGCGGTGACCCGGGCGGCGACGGCGGCAAACCGCGTCAACCTCGCCGATGGATTTTTCCGCAGCGTGATCGCGCGCTACGAAGGCACGCGGCTCGGGCGGCAGGAACTCGACGCCGAGCTGATCGAAGACAATCCGGACGCGCTGTGGACGCGCGAAACGATCGAGCGGGGGCGCCTGCGCGACGCGCGCGATTTCGTGCGCGTGGTGGTGGCGGTCGATCCGCCGGCCTCGAGCGGCACCGGCGCCGACGAATGCGGCATTGTCTGCGCGGGGCTCGGCGCCGACGGCCGGGCTTACGTCATCGACGACCGCTCGATGGGCCGCCTCTCGCCGCTTGCCTGGGCAAAGCGCGTCGCCGGCTGCTACCGCGCCCATGAGGCCGACCGGATCGTCGCCGAGGCGAACAACGGCGGCGAGATGGTCGCGCAGGTGATGCGCCAGGAAATGCCCGACGCGCCGATCCGGCTTGTCCATGCGACGCGGGGCAAGCGGCTGCGCGCCGAGCCCGTGGCCGCTGCTGCCGGAGGCGCGCGTCAGCGCCGTCAAGGCGGCACGGAGCGCCGATGCGGCTCTCGTTCGCGCGATGCGGGCGGCGGCGCGTCTTTTCCGAAGCTGAAACCTTTCACCCCCCGAACGGAGAAACCCATGTCCCTCTGGATGAACGACCTGCCGCGCGTCGGCGCCTCGCTGAAGGAACCGGAACGCAAGAGCGCGCCCGATGCCAAAGGCGAGCGAAAGAGCGCCGATGCGACCGGCGCCGAAATGCGCGAGGCGATGGACGAGCTGCTGACGTCCTTCGAGGCCTTCAAGGAGGCGAACGACGAGCGGCTTGGCGAAATCGAGCGCAAGGTGGCGGCCGATCCGCTGACCGACGAGAAGCTCGCCCGCATCGACCGCGCCCTCGACCGGCAAACGAAGAAGGTCGAGGACCTGGCGCTGGCGGCGGCCCGGCCCGAACTCGGCGGCGAACGCGCCGGCCCCGCCGCGGCGCGCGAACACAAGCGCGCCTTCGAACATTATGTGCGCAAGGGCGAGGCGCATGAGCTGCGCGGGCTGGAGGCGAAGGCGCTGTCGACGCAACCCGGACCGGACGGCGGCTACCTCGTGCCGGTCGAGACCGAAAGGCTGATCGACCGCATCGTCTCGGAAGTCTCGCCGATACGCGCCATCGCCGGCGTCCGCCAGATCGGCGCCGCGAGCTACAAGAAGCCGTTCACGACCGGCGGCCCGCAAACGGGCTGGGTCGGCGAAACGGAAGCGCGCGCGCAAACCGCGACGCCGACGCTGTCGGAAATCGAGTTTCCGGCGATGGAGCTCTACGCGATGCCGGCCGCGACCTCGACGCTGCTCGACGACGCCGCCGTCAATATCGACCAGTGGCTGGCCGAAGAGGTGCAGACCGCCTTTGCCGAACAGGAAGGCGCCGCATTCGTCGCCGGCGACGGCGTCAAAAAGCCGCGCGGCTTCCTCGACTACGAGATGGTGGCCGATGCGAGTTGGGAATGGGGCAAGCTCGGCTTCGTCGCGACGGGCGCGGCCGGCGCTTTCCCGGCGACCAATCCGTCCGACAAGCTGATCGACCTCATCTATGCGGTGAAGGCCGGCTACCGCGCCAATGGCCGCTTCGTGATGAACCGCGCCACGCAATCGGTGATCCGCAAGTTCAAGGACGTCGATGGCAATTATCTCTGGCAGCCGGCGCTGGCCGCCGGTCAGCCGCCGACGCTGCTGAACTATCCGGTGACGGAGGCCGAGGAGATGCCGTCGATCGGCGCCAATGCGCCGGCCATCGCCTTCGGCGATTTCAAGCGCGGCTACCTGATCGTCGACCGGCTCGGCGTGCGCGTGCTGCGCGACCCCTACAGCGCCAAGCCCTACGTGCTGTTCTACACCACCAAGCGCGTCGGCGGCGGGGTGCAGAACTTCGAGGCGATCAAGTTTCTGAAATTCGCCGAATAGGAGGAACGAGATGCGCGACATTCATAGCGGCATCGCCACCGTGCAGACCCTCGACCCCGCGCTGACGACCGCCACGCGCTACGGCGCGCCGGTCGACCGCAAGGGCTTCGAGGCGGTGGAGCATATCGTCTGCATCGGTGCGACCGGCGAGGAGCTGTCGCCGGAACGCGCCATCGCTTGCGCGATCGAGGTTTCGGAGAACGGCGGCGACTGGCAGCCGGTGACGGCGCAGCACGAGGTGCTGGGCGGCCCGCTCGGCGAGGACGGCATTTTCGCCGTCATCGACGATGTGGCGGGCGACCAGCGCGACTACCGGATCGGTTATGTGGGCCCGGCGCGCTATACGCGCGTCGCGGTCCGCCTGACCGGCACGCATGAGGACGGCACGCCGATTGCGGCGCTGGCGCTGCTGGCGCACGCGCATCTGAAGCCGGTGACGCCATGACGCTGGCGCTTCTGACAGGCCCGGCCGCCGAGCCGGTGACGCTGGCGGAAGCCCGCGCGCATCTGCGCCTCGACGGGACGGAGGAGAACCCGCTCGTCGAGGCGCTGATCGCGGCGGCCCGCGCGGCGCTTGAAGCCGAGACGCGGCGCGCCTTCGTGACGCAAAGCTGGCGGCTGACACTGGACGACTGGCCGGCGGACCCCGTGCGGCTGCCGCTTGCGCCGGTTGCCGCCGTGACGGCGGTGAAGGTCGCAAGCCTCAGCGGCGCGATGCTGCCGATCGATCCGGGCTTCTACGAAACCGACCTCGCCGGCGAACCGCCGCGCCTTGCCGCCAAGCGCGGTCAGGCCTGGCCGAAGCCGGCGACGCGGCTGGCGGGCATCGCGGTGGATTTCACCGCGGGCTATGGCGCCGCCGCCGATGTGCCGCTGCCGCTGAAACAGGCGCTGCTGTTTCTGGTCGCGCACTGGTTCGAAAACCGCGAGCCGGTGGGCCTCGGCAACGAACTGCCGCGCACGATCACGGCGCTTGTCGCGCCCTACAAGCGGGTGCGGCTGTGAACGCGGGCGCGATGCGCGAGCGCGTGACGCTGCAGGTGCCGGTCCGGACGCCGGACGGCGCCGGCGGCGCGGATGTGACGTGGAGCGACGTCGCAACCGTCTGGGCGAGCGTCATGGCGCTGTCGGGGCGCGAGCGACCCGCCGGCGAACGCATGGAGGCGCGCCGCCGCCTGCAGGTGTTGATCCGCTACCGGAGCGACGTGACCGCGGCCATGCGGCTCGTGTGGCAGGGCCGCGCGCTCGATATCCGGACCATGTGCGACATCGACGGCAAGCGGCACATGCTGCTGATCGATTGCGAGGAGGGCGGCCAATGAGTGCGGACTTCGCCTTGCAGAAAGCGGTCCATGCGGCGCTGGCCGCCGATGCGGCGCTCGCCGTGCTGGTCGGGACGCGCCTTCACGACAACCCGCCGGACGACGTAGCGATGCCCTACCTGACGCTCGGCGAAAGCGCAATGCGCGACTGGAGCGCGGGCGAGGGCGCGGGCGCCGAACACCGGCTTTCGTTTCATGCCTTCACGCGCGGCGGCGGGCGGACACAAGCAAAGGCGATCCTCGGCGCGGTGCGCGCGGCGTTGCACGACGCGGCGCTGACGCTGGACGGCCATGCGCTGGTCAATCTGCGCTTTCTCGACGCCGAAACGCGGCGCGAGCCGGACGGCACGACCTGGCGCGGCACGATCCGCTTCCGCGCGGTGACAGAACAAACATGAACGAAAGGAAAGCGTAATGACCGCCCAGAAAGGCAAGGACCTGCTGGTGAAGCTCGACGAGACCGGCACGGGCAGCTTTGCAACCGTTGCGGGGCTGCGCTCGCGCGCGCTCGCCTTCAACGCACGGCCCGTCGATATCACCCATGCGGAATCGGCCGGGCGCTGGCGCGAGCTGCTGGAGGGCGCGGGCGTGCGTTCGGCCGGCGTGACCGGGCGCGGCATCTTCAAGGATGCAGGCTCGGATGCGAGCGTGCGCCAGATTTTCTTCGACGGCGCGATCCGCGACTGGCAGGTGGTGATCCCCGACTTCGGAACGGCTCAAGGCCCGTTCCAGATCGTCGCGCTGGAATTTTCCGGCGAGCATGACGGCGAAGTGACATTCGACCTGGCGCTCGAAAGCGCCGGCGCGATTTCGTTCACGGGCGCGTGACGATGGCCAACAGACATCGCGGCGAGATCGAGGCCTGGCTTGGCGGCGAGCGGCGTGTGCTTGTGTTGACACTGGGGGCGTTGGCGGAACTTGAGCAAGCCTTCGGCGGCGAGGACATGCTGGCGCTGGCGGCGCGCTTCGAGACGGGCCGCATTTCGGCGATGGATGCGGTGCGCGTGATCGGCGCCGGCTTGCGCGGCGCGGGCGCGGAGATTTCGGACGCCGAGGTGGCGCGGCTGACGGCCGAAGGCGGCGCGGCGGGCTTCATCGCCATTGTCGCCGATCTTTTGTCGGCGACCTTTGGCGGTGGCGCGGAGATGAAATGAGAGAAGCGCGTTTTCCCTGGGACGAAGCGATGACGCTTGGCCTCGGACGCCTGCGCCTCGCACCCGAAATTTTCTGGCGGCTGACGCTGCCGGAGCTTGCGGCAGCGGCACGGGCCTTCGCACCGGGCGGGCAAGCGCCGATGGCGCGCGGCGAGCTTGAAGGATTGATGCGACGGTTCCCGGACTGAAAGAGAGAGCATGACCCCAGACAACGACCCGGCCGCGACGGCGCGCGCCATGGAGGACGCGGCCGCGGCGACGCTCGCCTTCGGCCTTGAAACGCAGCGCACGCTGCGCGGCGTGACCGAGGATTATCGCCGCGCCGGCGCCGGCGGGCGTGATTTCGGCCGGGCGCTGTCGTCGGCCTTCGACGGCATCGCGCTGAAGGGGCGCTCGCTTTCCGACGTGTTGCGGAAACTGGCGCTCGATATTTCGCGCCTCGCGCTTGAAAGCGTGACGCGTTCGATTTCGGGCGCGGTGGCGGGCGGCTTGAGCGGTCTTGTCGGCGGCATCGTCGGCAGCGCGAAGGGAAACGCCTTTGCCGATGGCCGCGTGATGCCTTTTGCGAAAGGGGGCGTCGTCAACAGCCCGTTGCTGTTTCCGCTGCGCGGCGGCGCGGGGCTCGCGGGCGAGGCGGGGCCGGAAGCGATATTGCCGCTGAAGCGCGGCGCCGACGGCCGCCTCGGCGTGGCGACCGAAGGCGGCGGCCGCGCGATCAACGTGACCTTCAACGTGACGGCGGCCGACGCCGAAAGTTTCCGCCGTTCGGAATCGCAGATCGCCGCAATGCTCGCCCGCGCGACGAAACGGGGAACGAGGAATTTGTGAGGAGCGCGCAAGGTACTTTTCGTTCCACCCTCCCCCTGTGGGAGGGTCAAACGGCTGGAAGCCGTTTGGGGAGGGGTGCTCCGATATCGGCGGACGACGCGCGATCGATTATGCGCTGAGGTTCGACGCTTACCCCTCCCCGAAATTGTTCTCGCTGACGCTCGAAAATTTCGACCCTCCCCCTCAGCTTGTTCGCCTTGGCGGACAAGCCGCCAAGGATGGGGGAGGGTGGAGAAAAGAACGCGAACCGGAAAATGGGAATCCCGACATGGCCTTTCACGAAATCCGCTTTCCGCTCGACATCGCTTTCGGTTCGTCGGGCGGGCCGGAGCGGCGCACCGAGATTGTGACGCTGGGGTCGGGCCATGAGGAGCGCAACAGCCCCTGGGCCGGATCGCGGCGGCGCTGGAATGCCGGTTACGGGCTTCGCGCGCTCGACGACATTCATGCGCTGATCGAATTTTTCGAGGCGCGGCACGGACGGTTGCACGGCTTTCGCTGGAAGGACCGTGCCGACTGGAAGAGCGGTGCGCCGGGCGCGGGCATCGCCGCGACGGATCAGGCGCTCGGTGCGGGCGACGGAACGCGCACGGCGTTTCAGCTCGTCAAGACCTATGCGTCGGGCGGCGCGAGCTATACGCGCGAAATTGCAAAGCCGGTCGCGGGCAGCGTGCGTGTTGCGGTCGGCGGCGTCGAGAAAACAGCGGGCACGGATTTTTCGGTCGATCATGCGACCGGCATCGTGACATTCGCGGCGCCGCCGGCGGACGGCGCGAGCGTGACCGCGGGCTTTGAGTTCGACGTGCCGGTGCGCTTCGACACCGATTTTCTCGACATCGACCTCGGTGCTTTCGACGCTGGCAGCGTTCCGGCGGTGCCGGTGGTCGAAGTGAGGATGTGACCGATGAAAACCCTTCCCCCCGGCCTCGAAGCGCATCTGGCGTCGGGCGCGACGGCGCTGGCGACCTGCTGGAAGCTGACGCGCGCCGACGGCGCGACGATGGGCTTCACCGATCACGACCGCGACATCGCATTCGGCGGCACGACATACGAGGCGGCGGGCGGCTTCACCGCGTCGGCGCTCGAACATTCCTCGGGGCTCGCGGTCGACAATCTCGATGTCGCGGGCGCGCTGTCCTCGGCGCGGATCGAGGAGGGCGACCTCGCGGCCGGTCTCTATGACGATGCCGAGGTCGAGATCTGGCGCGTCAACTGGCAGGCGCCGGCGGAGCGCGTGTTGCTGCGCAAGGGAAATATCGGCGAGGTGACGCGCGGGCGCGGAAGTTTCACCGCCGAGCTGCGCGGCCTCGCGCACCGGCTCAACCAGCCGACGGGCCGGATTTTCCAGTATGGCTGCGACGCGGATCTGGGCGATGCGCGCTGCGGCATCGATCTTTCTTCATCGGGTTTTCGCGGCGAGGGCGTCGTGACAAGCGCCGAGGACGACCGTGTGATTGTGGCAAGCGGACTTGGCGGCTTTACCGCCGGATGGTTCGAACGCGGCAAGCTGGTTTTCACGAGCGGCGCCAACGGAGGCGCGGCGATGGAAGTGAAGGCGCATGCGCTTGCGCCGGAAGGCGCACGGCTCGAACTCTGGCGGCGCATGGCGCGGCCGGTCGCGGAAGGCGACACGTTCACGGTGACGGCGGGATGCGACAAGCAGTTCGCGACCTGCCGCGCGAAGTTTTCGAACGGCATCAATTTTCGCGGCTTCCCGCATATGCCCGGCAACGACTTCGTGGTGGCGCGCGCCGGCCAGGGTCCGAACGACGGCGGCAGGCGGAACTGACATGACAAGACGCGACGACATCGTGGCCGCGGCGCGCGGCTGGATCGGCACGCCCTATCGCCATCAGGCAAGCCTCAAAAGCGCGGGCACGGATTGCCTCGGCCTTGTGCGCGGCGTCTGGCGCGAGGCGGTGGGCGCCGAACCCGAATTGCCGCCGCCCTACACGGCCGATTGGGCCGAGCGGCCGGGCGGCGGCGCGCGCGAGACCATGGCCGAGGCCGCGCGGCGGCACATGATCGAGATTGCGGCGGCGGATGCGGGCGCGGGCGACGTGATGCTGTTCCGCATGCGCGACGGCGGCCCGGCGAAACATGCGGCGATCCTCTCGGGCGCCGACCGGATGATCCACGCCTGGTCGGGCCATGCGGTTGTCGAAACGGCGATGGGCCGCTGGTGGCGCGCGCGCACCGCCTATGCGTTCCGCTTTCCCGGTTTGGAAGACTGAAACATGGCGACACTCGTTCTCTCCTCCGTCGGCTCGGCCATCGGCGGCGCGCTTTTGCCGTCGGGCCTGAGCATTTTCGGCGCGTCCATCAGCGGCGCGGCACTGGGCGGCGCGCTCGGTGCCGGGCTCGGCTCTTACGTCGACGGCCAGCTTTTCGGCGCATCCGCGAGCGCCGAAGGCCCGCGCCTCAACGATCTGCATGTGATGGCCTCGACCGAGGGCGCGCCGGTGCCGCGCGTTTACGGGCGCGCGCGGCTGGCGGGCCAGGTGATCTGGGCGACCGAATACAAGGAGCATGTCAGCCGGCGTTCGTCAGGCGGCGGCAAGGGCGGCGGCGGATCGTCGGCGACCGTCACCGAATACAGTTACAGCGTCTCCTTCGCGGTCGGCCTCTGCGAGGGCGAGGTGACGCGCATCGGCCGCATCTGGGCCGACGGCAAGCCGCTGCCGCTGTCGGGCCTCACATGGCGGCTGCACAAGGGCGGCGAAACGCAGCAGCCCGCCCCGCTGATCGAGGCGATCGAGGGCGCGGACGCGGCGCCCGCCTGTCGCGGCACGGCCTATGTCGTCTTCGAGGACATGGATGTGACGCCCTTCGGCAATCGCATTCCGCAGCTGAGCTTCGAGGTGTTCCGCGCGTTGAGCGAAGTCGAAGGCATGGTGCGCGCGGTGACGATGATCCCCGGTGCGGGCGAATTCGTCTACGACACGAGCCCGCAGCGCGAAATCCTGAGCGAGACGTCGAGCCGGGCGCTGAACGTGCATACATCCGATGCCCGCGCCGACTGGCACGTGGCGCTCGACGATCTCGAGGCGACCTGCCCGAACGCAAAGGCCGTGTCGCTGGTGGTGAGCTGGTTCGGCGACGATCTGCGCTGCGGGCATTGCACGGTTCGCCCGAAGGTCGAAATCGGCCACAAGATCACGCAGCCGGGACACTGGTCGGTCGCGGGGCTCACGCGCGCCGCCGCGCAAACCGTCAGCACGATCGATGGCCGTCCGGCCTATGGCGGCACGCCGTCGGATGCATCGGTTGTGCGGGCGTTGCAGGACATCAAGGCGCGCGGGCTTGCGGCGGTCTTTTATCCCTTCGTGATGATGGATGTGGCGGCCGGCAACGAACTGCCCGACCCGTGGAGCGATGCGGCCGCGCAACCCGCCTATCCGTGGCGCGGGCGCATCACCTGCGACCCGGCGCCCGGCCGCGACGGCACGCCCGACAAGACAAGCGCGGCGGCAACGCAGGTCGCGGCATTCTTCGGCAGCGGATTGCCCACGGGAAGCGAATGGTCCTATCGCCGCATGGTGCTGCACTATGCGCAGCTTTGCGCCGATGCCGGCGGCGTCGACGCCTTCCTGATCGGCTCGGAACTGAAGGCGCTGACGCAAGTGCGGAGTGCGGCCGGCACCTATCCGGCCGTCGCGGCGCTGAAGACGCTCGCCGCCGATGTGCGCGCGATCCTCGGGCCCGCGACGAAAATCTCCTATGCGGCCGACTGGTCGGAATATGCGGGCCACGCGCCGGGCGATGGCACGGGCGATCTCCATTTTCATCTCGATCCGCTCTGGGCCGATACCAATGTCGATTTCATCGGCATCGACAATTATGCAGCCCTGACCGACTGGCGCGACGGCCACGCGCATCTCGACGCCGTGGCGGGCTGGCGTTCGATCTACGATCTCGATTATCTGCGCGGCCGCATCGCGGGCGGCGAGGGTTTCGACTGGTATTATGCGAACGAGGAAGACCGCGCCGCGCAAATCCGCACGCCGATCACCGACGGCGCGCATGGCAAGCCCTGGGTGTGGCGGGCGAAGGACATCAAGTCCTGGTGGCAGAACGAACATTACAACCGGCCGGGCGGCGCGGAAGCCACGACGCCGACCGCCTGGGTGCCGCAATCGAAGCCGGTCTGGTTCACCGAACTCGGCTGCCCGGCGGTCGACAAGGGAACGAACCAGCCCAATGTGTTTGTCGATCCGAAATCGGCCGAGAGTGCGCTGCCGCATTTCTCGCGCGGCACACGGGACGATTTCATGCAGCGCCGCTTCATTGAGGCGCAGATGTCGTACTGGAACCCGGCCCATGCGGATCATGTCGCGGGCGCCAATCCCGTTTCGGCGGTCTATGGCGGACGCATGGTCGATCCGGCCCGAATCTTTTTCTGGACCTGGGACGCGCGGCCCTTTCCGGCCTTCCCGGATCGCACCGACATCTGGTCCGATGGCGAGAACTGGCGGCTCGGCCACTGGCTGAACGGCCGCATGGGCGCGGCACCGCTCGCCGATCTTGCCGCCGCGATCATGCGCGAGGCGGGCTTTGAGGATTTCGACGTCGGCGAACTCGGCGGCACGGTCGAGGGCTTCGTCATCGACCGCATCATGTCGCCGCGCGCCGCGCTCGAACCGCTGATGCTGGCGCATTTCTTCGACGCGGCCGAGACGCAAGGCCGGATCCGCTTCCGCCATTTCGGCGATGCGCCCGTTGTCGCGCTGATACCCGGCATGCTGGCGGTCGGCGAGGCCAGCGCCGCGCCCGGCTATGCGCTGACGCGCGGACAGGAAACCGAACTGCCGCTCGCCGCCAAGCTCGCCTATATCGATGGCGGCGGCGAATACCGCCAGGCGGCGGTCGAGGCAAGGCGGCTTGCAGGCAGCAGCGAGCGCGTGGCGGCAACGACGCTGCCGATGGTGCTGACGCAAGCCGCCGCGCAAGGCATCGCCGATATATGGATGCAGAAAGCGTGGAGCGAACGCGAGCGGGCGGCGCTGTCGCTGCCGCCGAGCCTCCTGGCGCTCGATCCGGGCGATGTGGTGACGCTCGACCTGCCGCATCGCGCCGCGCGCATCCGCCTGACTGAAATTTCGGATGCCGGTGCGCGCGAGGCCCGCGGCGTCGAGAGCGAGGCGAGCCTTTACGGGCCGGTGACGGCGCCGGTTCGCACGAGCCGCCCGGCCGCCGCGCCAAGTTACGGCACGCCGCTGGCCGTCTTGATGGACTTGCCGCTCCTGACCGGCGAGGAGACGCCGCATGCGCCGCGCGTCGCGGTGGCAGCCGATCCCTGGCCGGGCGGCGTCGCCTTTTTCAAGAGCGCCGGCGCGGGCTTTGCCTTCGACCGCGTGGTGACGCGCGCCGCGACGCTCGGCCGGACGCTGACGCCCTTGATGCGGGGGCCGGTCGGGCGCTGGGACGAGGTCAACGCATTCAGCGTCGAATTGTCGAGCGGCGCGCTTGCAAGCGCCGATGCGCTGTCCGTGCTGGCGGGCGCCAATGCCGCCGCGCTCGAAACGCCGGACGGCGACTGGGAGATATTGCAGTTTCGCGAGGCGCTGCTGGTCGCGGCGGGCGAGATGAAACTTTCCGGGTTGTTGCGCGGACAGGCGGGCAGCGAAGCGGCGATGCGCGCGCCGCTTGCGCCCGGTGCCCGCTTCGTGCTGCTCGACGATGCGGTGAGCGAACTCGGGCTGAGCGACGCCGAGCGCGGCCTCGCGCGCGTCTGGGCCTACGGGCCCGCGCCGCTGCCCCGCGACGACGCGACCTATCAGAGCGTGACGCGGGCCTTCGTGGGCGTCGGCCTGCGTCCGTTGAGTCCTGTGCATCTGCGGGCGCGGCGCGACGCGGACGGGCATATAGAGATCGCATGGATCCGCCGCACGCGCATCGGCGGCGACAGTTGGGCGGGGCTCGACGTGCCGCTCGCCGAAGAGACGGAACGCTACGAAGTCGAAATCCGCGACGGCACGACGGTGAAGCGCGTCATCGCGGCGAGCGAGCAGCAAGCGGAATACGCAACCGCCGACCAGATCGCCGATTTCGGCGGCGCGGATTTTCCGTCGCTTGAAATCGCCGTCTACCAGTTGAGCGCGCGCTTCGGCCGCGGCACGGGCGGCCACGCAACCGTCGCGCTCTGACGGACCTCTCCAATTCGGCGTGGCTTTTGCTTGACAGTGTTCCCTATTTGTTCTGAGATATGGGAACAAAATCCTAGAGGTGGAGGCCGCAGCCATGGGCGGGGCGAGGGACCTTTTCGACCGGACGCCGACGCTTGCCGAAATGGCGGCGCTCGCAGCGATCGTGCGCGACGCGGCCGGAAACGAGGGCGAGGAAGCCTGCGTGGCGCTGGCCTGGGCGCTGCTGAACCGTTGCGCGGGCGGCCGCCCCCGGCTCGGCGAGAGCCGCTTTGCGCCGACGAATTCCGATTTCGCCGATCCGGCCTTCTGGCGCGCGCTGTCGGCCGCCTGCCGTGCCTGGACCGGCGACGCGCCCGATCCGACCGACGGCGCCACGCGCTTTCATTCGCACACGGATTATCCGCGCTGGGCGAGCCAGACCGCGCCGAATGCGCTGATAGGAAAGCACTTCTTTTACCCGCCTTGATGCGCCGGGCAGCCGCTCGCCGCGCAGGGCCCAACCCCGAAAGGAAACCCCGGTATGAACTTTCTCTTCCTCAATGCGCTGCTCGGTTGGATCGAACCGCTGCTCGCCGTCATCGGCGCCGCATCCGCCGTCGCGGCTGCGACGCCGACGCAGAAGGACGACAAGATCGTCGGCAAGATCGTCCGCATCGTCGATTTTCTTGCCCTCAATGTCGGCAACATCCGCCGCCTGTAGTCCGGCGATTACCTTGCGCCATGCCGCACCGATTGAGGTTCGGCGTGGCGCGAGGCGTCTGTTTTGGCGGATTTCCGCAGCCGCGAACTTAAAATTCACCACGGTTTATTAGAGTTTCATTAGGGCGCAATCCCTAAAATCGCAATTGTAGCGTACCCCGGACGGCCGGTTCTCGCCGGTCCGAACGAACGAGGGGAAACTCAATGGCGCGGAAGATTTTTTACAATCGCCGATCACGCCGCCGCATGCTGGCGGTGACGGGCGTCTGCGTCGTTGCCACCGCCCTGTTCTCGGCCGGCGTCTATACCGGCAAGTCCTATCCCGCCCTGTTCAGCCTCGCATCGCTGTCGCCCGCGACAGCCGCGGCACCCGTTGCTTCCAATGTCGTGCCGGTGTCGCTTACCGCAGCGGAATTCTGATCCGCCGCGCGCACGAGGCTCTCACCCGCCGCCAATCTCCCTTCAATATCCGAACGCCGCTGTTCCCACGCGGACAGGCGAACCATATGCTGCTAGAAACGCCCCCGAACGATGAGGGGCGACGGGCAGGATCGGCGTTTATGGACCTTCAACTCACCGGCAAGACAGCACTCGTCTCGGGCGCGCATCGCGGCACCGGCCGCGCCATCGCGCATGCGCTGGCGCGTGAGGGCGCGCATGTGTTCGTGCATGGCTTCGAGCAAGGCGCCGCCGACGCCGCCGCCGATGAAATTCGTAGCCTCGGGTTTTCGGCAAAGGGCATCGCCGGCGACATATTGAACGATGCCGGCGCCGCTGAAGTCGCGGCCGCCGCGGGCGACATCGACATTCTCGTCAACAATTACGGCACCGCCGATGCGGGCTCCTGGACGAAATCCGAAACGCCGGACTGGATCGAGGCCTATGAGAAAAACGTGCTGTCGGCGATGCGCCTGACGCGCGCCTTCATGGGCGCGATGACGCGCAAGGGCTGGGGCCGCATCGTGATGCTGGGCACTATCGGCTCGACGGAACCGGCCGCGCGCATGCCGCAATATTACGCGTCGAAAGGCGCGCTGGCGACGATGACGATTTCGCTGGCGAAGGAACTCAAAAGCACGGGCGTCACCGTCAATCTGGTTTCGCCGGGCCTGATCCGCACGAAGGAAGTGGAGGAGCGCTTCATCGTGCAAGGCCGCGAGCGCGGCTGGGGCGCGACATGGGACGAGGTCGAGCCGCATGTGCTGAAGAATTTCATGGGCAACCTGACGGGGAAAATTCCGCTGCCCGAGGAAATCGCCGATCTGGTGGCCTTCGTCGCCAGTCCGAAAGCGGGTGCGATCAACGCGCTCAATATCCGGATCGACGGCGGCACGACCGCATTGGTGACGTGAGGAGACGAGATGCAGGCCTTCCACTTCGATCTGTGTGAACTGCCCGGCGAAACGAAGGGCCTGCGCGACGATGTGCGCGCCTTTCTGGCAAAGGAATTGGCCAATGTGCCGGCGGTGACGCGGGCGCAGACCTGGTCGGGCTCCGATCCCGAATTCAGCCGCAAGATGGGCGCGAAGGGATGGATCGCGATGACCTGGCCGAAGAAATATGGCGGCCATGAACGCAGCGCCTTCGACCGCTATGTGGTGCTGGAGGAAATGCTGGCGGCCGGCGCGCCTGTCGGCGCGCACTGGATCGGCGACCGGCAGTCGGGTCCGCTGCTGATGCGCTTCGGCACCGAGGAACAGCGGCAGAAAATCCTGCCGCGCGTCGCGAAGGGCGAATGTTATTTCTGCATCGGCATGTCGGAGCCGGATTCGGGCTCCGATCTCGCCGCGACGCGCACCCGCGCCGAAAAGGTGGAGGGCGGCTACAAGGTCAACGGCACCAAGCTCTGGACCTCCGGCGCCCATACCGCGCATTACATGATCGGTCTTTTCCGCACCCATCTCGATCCGCAGAACAAGCATGCCGGGCTGACGCAGTTTCTGGTCGACATGAAGACGACCGACGGCGTCACCGTCCGCCCGATCAAGGACCTCGCCGGCAAGTCGCATTTCAACGAGGTGGTGTTCCAGGACGCCTTCGTGCCGGACGAGATGATGGTCGGGACCGAAGGCGGCGGCTGGAACCAGGTGACGGCGGAACTTGCCTTCGAGCGTTCGGGGCCGGAGCGTTATCTTTCAAGTTTCATCCTGATGGTCGAGATGATCCGCCAGCTTGAAAAGGAAGGCGGTTCGCGCGGCGCCCGTGAAATCGGCCGCCTCGTCGCGCATCTTGTGACGCTGCGCCAGATGTCGCTATCGGTCGCCGGCATGCTGGACAAGGGCGAGAACCCGGCGCTCGAAGCCTCGGTGGTGAAAGACCTCGGCGCGATCTTCGAGCAGGACATGCCGGTGCGCGCGCATGAGCTGTTGGGGCTGGAGCCGACGGTCGGCGCGGGCAGCGACTACGAACAGGTGCTCGGCTACCTGACGCAGACGACACCGTCGTTTTCGTTGCGCGGCGGCACGCGCGAAATCCTGCGCGGCATCATTGCCCGCGGGCTCGGACTGCGGTGAGGAGCGGCAGATGAACGAATTGCAGACGATCCTCGCCGACAGCGTCAACGGACTGCTGTCCGAGCGCGTGACCAGGGACCTAATCCAGAAGGCCGAGGACGGCGTGTGGCCGCAAGCCTTGTGGAACGAACTCGAAGCGAACGGGCTGACCCGTGTGCTGGCGCCGGAGGCGCAGGGCGGCGCGGGCGGCACATGGGCGGATGCGGCCATCGTGCTGAAGGCGGCGGGCCGCCATGTCGCGCCGCTGCCGCTTGCGGAAGCGGTGCTGGCGCATTGGCTGCTGGCGGAAGCCGGCATCGCCGCGCCCGATGGCGTGCTGACGGTGATGGAAGGTGACTTCGCGCTTGCCGGCGGCAAGCTGTCGGGCACCGCGCCGCGCGTGCCCTGGGGCCGCCACGCGGCGCATGGCGTGGCGCTGTTCGGCGCGGAAGTCGTGCTGGCGCCGCTTGCCGGCGCTGCGATTGGGCATGACATCAATGTGGCGCGCGAGCCGCGCGACGCGGTGACGCTGAAAGACGTGGCGGTGCAATCGGCATCCGTTTCGCTGCCGAAGAACGCACTGCGCCTTTACGGTGCGCTGATCCGCGCCTGCCAGATGGCCGGTGCGCTCGACTATCTGGCCGAACAGACGGTTGCTTACGCCAATGAGCGCACCCAATTCGGCAAGCCCATCGGCAAATTCCAGGCGATCCAGCAGCAGCTCGCGGTGCTGGCGACGCAAGCCGCCGCTGCCGGCATCGCCGCCGACCATGCCTGTGCAAGCTTGAACAAGGGCGATGCGACGTTCGAGATTGCGGTGGCGAAGATCCGCGCCGACGATGCGTCGAGCATCGCCACGTCGATCGCCCATCAAGTGCATGGCGCAATCGGTTTCACGTATGAGCACGGGCTCCATTTCGCAACGCGCCGCCTCTGGTCGTGGCGCGCGGAGTTCGGCGCCGGGACCGAATGGGCCGAAAGCCTCGGCCGCGAGACGATCTCGCGCGGCGCCGATGCGCTCTGGCCCTATGTGACGGCGCGATAGAATCCGCAACCGAAGAGAGAGCCTCATAGATGAAAGTTTCCGAAGCGCTGAAGAGCCGCATCACCTGCCGCGCCTTTCTCGACAAGCCGGTGCCCGAAGCGACCGTGCGCCAGATACTCGAAGAGGCGAAATATGCGCCGTCGGGCGGCAACCTGCAGCCCTGGCACGTCTATGCGGTGGCAGGCGACCGGCTGAAGGAATTTCTGGCCATCGTGGCGGAGAAGCAGAAGGACACGCCCTTCGGCGACGGTCTCGAATACGACATTTATCCAAAAGGCCTGACCGAGCCCTACAAGGGCAGGCGCTTCAAATGCGGCGAGGACATGTACGCGACCATCGGCGTGACGCGCGAGGACAAGGCGGGACGGCAGGCGCAGTTCGCGCGCAATTTCCGCTTCTTCGATGCGCCGGTGGCGCTGTTCTTCGCCATCGACCGGCAGATGGGCCTCGGCCAGTGGTCCGACCTCGGCATGTTCATCCAGTCGGTGATGCTGGCCGCCCGCGAGCACGGGCTCCACACCGCGCCGCAGGAAGCATGGGCGATCTGGTACAAGACGGTCGGGGAGTTTGTCGGGATGCCGGAAGAGCTTATGCTGTTCTGCGGCATGGGGCTTGGCTACATGGACGAGGCGGCGCCCATTAACCAATTGCGCACGGATCGCGCGCCGCTTGAGGAATTTGTCACGTTCAGCGGTTTCTGAGCGGCGAATTCTGACAGAAAGCCGGAACGCCCGTTCATCGCGGGTTCAGTCGGGATGACCTAAGAACGGGGCATGACGAAGAAACGCACATGGGCCGCTCTGGCATTCGCCGCTCCGATCCTCATTTTAATGGGGCTCGGGCAGGCGCGCGCCGACGATGTGATCGGCGGCCCGGGCGCTTCCGACCTGCTGGTCGAAGCCCAGTACTGGGGCCGCGAGGACGACGCGCGTGACGCCGTGCGCCAGGGCCGGGTGATTTCGCCGGGCCAGGCCAAGCAGGCCGCACTGTCGAGCTATCCCGGCCGCTATCTCGACATGAGCCTTGCGGGCCAGACCTACTATGTGAAGATCAGGACGGCGGACAACCGGGTCGTCGTGGTGGCGGTTGATGCCAGCTCGGGCCGGGTCATGGGCGCCCGGTAACGGGCAGAAGCGGAGACAGGGGTATGCGGCTTTTGGTTGTCGAGGACGATCCCGATCTCAACCGGCAGCTCGTCGGCGCGCTTGAGGAAGCGGGCTATGTGGTGGACAGCGCCCAGGACGGCGAGGAAGGACACTTCCTCGGCGATACCGAGCCCTATGACGCCGTGGTGCTCGATCTCGGCCTGCCCGAAATGGACGGCGTGACGGTGCTGGAAAAGTGGCGCCGCGACGGCAAGACCATGCCGGTGCTGATCCTGACCGCGCGCGACCGCTGGTCGGACAAGGTGGCGGGCTTCGACGCCGGCGCCGACGACTACGTGGCCAAACCGTTTTTCATGGAGGAAGTGCTGGCGCGGCTCCGGGCGCTGCTGCGCCGCGCCACCGGCCATGCAACCAGCGAACTCGAATGCGGGCCGGTCCGCGTCGACACGCGCAGCTCGCGCGTGACGGTGGAGGGCAGGGCGATCAAGCTGACCTCGCTCGAATACCGCCTGCTCGCCTATATGATGCACCACCGCGACCGCGTGATCTCGCGCACCGAACTCGTCGAACATCTCTACGATCAGGATTTCGACCGCGATTCCAACACCATCGAGGTCTTTGTGGGCCGCCTGCGCCGCAAGCTCGGCAAGGATGTGATCGAGACCGTGCGCGGCCTCGGCTACAGGCTGACGGCGCCGGAAGATGCGGTCTGACAGTCTCGCATTCCGCCTCGTCGCGGGCGCGGCGCTGTGGAGCGTCGTGGCACTCGTCGCCGGCGGCCTGATCCTCTCCGCCATTTTCCGCAATTCGGTCGAGCGCAGTTTCGACGGGCGTCTCGATGTGCTGCTCGACAGCCTGATCGCGACGACGGAGGTCGATGACGACGGCAATATCGTTCGCGTCCGCGATCTCTCCGAAACTCGCTTCGATCTCGTTTATTCGGGCTGGTACTGGCAGGTCTCGCCGATGGCGGAGCGGCCGGCGCTGCGTTCGCGGTCGCTGTTCGATCAGTCGCTCGACCTTTCCGCGCGGCGCGGCATCGAGCGCAACGATCTCGGTCTCAAGGTCTTCGATGTCGCCGGTCCCGAAAACCAGCCGCTGCGCGTCGCCGAACGCCGGGTGACGCTGCCGGACTACGACATCCGGGTGTCCTTCGCGGTTGCCGGCGATCGCGGCGAAATCAACGCTGAAATTCAGGGCTTCAACACATGGCTGTTCGCGGCGATGGCGGCGATGGGCGCGGGCCTGCTGATCGCCTTGCTGATCCAGGTGCGCTTCGGCCTCCAGCCGCTCGAACGCGTGCGCCTCGCGCTGGCGCAGATACGCTCCGGCAAGGCGACCCGGCTTGAAGGGCAGTTTCCGCAGGAAATCGAACCGCTGGCGGAGGAACTGAACCGGCTGCTGGAAGGCAACCGCGAGGTGCTGGAGCGTGCCCGCACCCATGTCGGCAATCTGGCGCATGCGCTGAAGACGCCGCTCAGCGTGCTGACCAACGAAGCACGCACGCATGACGGGCCTCTGGGAGAAACCGTGACCCGCATGACGGCGCAGATGCGCGAACAGATCGACCATCATCTGGCCCGCGCCCGCATGGCGGCATCGGCCAATGTGCTCGGCGTCAACACGCCGGTCGCGCCGGTGCTGGCGCGGCTCGCGCGTGCGCTGGAACGCATCTATGCCGAACGCGGCATCCGCATTGCCGTCGACTGCCCGGCGACGACCGGCTTTCGCGGCGAGGCACAGGACCTCGAGGAAGTGGCCGGCAACCTTGTCGACAATGCCTGTAAATGGGCCGCCGCGCAGGTGGCGCTGACCGTGACGCCGGGCGTCATGCGCAACGGGCGACCATTTTTCCTGCTGGCGGTCGAGGATGACGGGCCGGGCCTACCCGAAGAACAGCGTCAGACGGTGCTGAAACGCGGCACACGGCTCGACGAAACCAAGCCGGGTTCGGGCCTCGGCCTCTCGATCGTCACCGAAATCGCCGAACTCTATGGCGGCGAATTGCGCCTCGAAACCTCGGAAACCGGCGGCTTGCGGGCCGAACTCCTGCTCCCGGCATCCGCCGACTGAAATCCGGCCCGATCCGGCGCGCGAAGCTGAACGCCGGATGAACGGCGCATTCAGGCCCCGCTCAAGGGCGCTCTCCTATCCTGATCATCGTTACATCACCCAATCAGGACATGGGGTACAGCGATGAAGATCAAGAGCACACTTGTCGTAGGCGCACTGGCCCTGGCACTGGCCGGCTGTCAGACCGGCGGTCCCGGCTACGGTTATGGCGGCAGCGGCCCGAAGCAGGGCATCGGCACATTGGCTGGCGCGGTCGCGGGCGGCCTTGCCGGTTCGCAGATCGGCGGCGGCTCGGGCAGGCTGTGGGCAACGGGCGCCGGCGTTCTGATCGGTGCGATGGTCGGCAACAGTATCGGCCGCAGCCTCGACCGCGCCGACCAGGCTTATCTCCAGAACGCCTCCTACAGCGCGTTCCAGAGCGGCCAGTCGACGCAGTGGCGCAATCCGGACAGCGGCAATTACGGCTACGTCAATCCCGGCCGCTCCTATCAGTCGAATTCCGGCTACTGCCGCGAATACAACCAGACCGTCTATATCGGCGGTCGCGCCGAACAGGCCTACGGCACCGCTTGCCGTCAGCCCGACGGCTCATGGCAGATCGTCGGTTAAGACGAAACCAGACCTTCGTGAGACATCTCCTTCGTGCGACACCGAACGTGAAAAGGCCGCCGCTCTCCTTGAGGAAAGCGGCGGCCAGTTCGGAAACGGCAGCGACGCGGTCAGTTTATCTTGTCTATGGACCGCCCCGTTTGCGCCCATCTATTTCGATTGCAGAGTCGCCGCGCCGGAACCGGTGCGGCGATGAAGGATAAAGGCTCAGGCAGAAAGGCCTCCGGAAGTTTCCGACCTTACCGGCCTCGCCACACGACCCTCTGTTGAGATCGAAATCTTGGCGATGGCAAACGGCGTCACGTAACCGTTAGACATCGGATCACCTCCTTTCAATTGTTGAACCCAGTATCGCAAGCGTGAATCCGGAATGCGCGCGCGTCAAGAGAATGTGTGTGAAGAGTTCATGCACACACGATCGAGTGTCCGCGATGCCCGTCATTATTGGTATTTTTGAATCTTGCGGCACCGCGCGATGCCGCGGATCGCCGGCCGGATACGGCCGGAGCGGCGCGGATTTTGACATCGAATCGAGAAGTTAACGGCCCGCAGCGGTCGCTTCGCCGGCTTCGGCGGCGGGTTCCTCGGCCGCCAGCAGCGAGGCAATGGTGGTCGGATCGGCAAGTTCAGCCTCCCGCGCCGCCAGCGAGCCAAAAAAGGCGTCGACGCGGGGCTCATGCGCAAGGCTCGCATCCTCGACATGGCGCTTGTAGCGCTGCGCCCGTACGGCATCCAGAACGTCGGCGACACGGGTCTTGTCGGCCGGGCGGGCCGGCACGAAGCGGGGCGGGGTGCCGGCGGCGAAGGTGACAAGCCCGGCGTTGCAGAGCGCACGTGAGAGTTCGCCCATCGCCTCCATCGGCACGTGAAGCCGCCGCGCCAGCGCCTCTTCGGTCCAGGGCGTCTGCGCGTGCTCGAAAGCATCGTGGATCAGCAGCAGCGCCTGAACCGCCATCCGGTCGAGCTGGCGCAATGTCAGCGGGCTGACGCCAGCCTGCGCCGAAAGATAGGCGCGGTTCTGATAGTAGAAGGCGATGGCGCAGCCGCCGAGCAGGATCAGCCATGCCGCGTAGAGCCAGATCATGAAGAAGACCAGGCTGGCAAAGGCCGAATAGATCGCCACATATTGCGCCGATTTGACGACGAATGTCGCAAAGGTCCAGCCTGCCGCCCCCCAGACGACGCCCGCAACCGTCGCGCCGACAAGCGCGGCGTCGAGTTTGACCCGTGTGTTGGGGATCATCATGTAGATGAAGGCGAAGGCGGCGATCAGCACCGCGAAAGGCAGCAGCCGGCTCGATTGCTCGACGATGTAGGCGACCAGCCAGTGCTCGGCGGCGCTGCCGATAAATGTGTTGGAAATCGCGCCCGCCATGATGCCGACAACGGTCAGCACGATCAGCGGTCCGAGAATGCCCATGCTGACAATCTCGGTGAACTGGCGCGCGAAGGAGCGGTTGGATTCGACGTGCCAGATGCTGTTGAACGCCGCCTCGACCTTGTTGATCAGCGAAATGACCGTGTAGAGCAGGAAGGCGAAGCCGACCGTGCCGAGCACATTGGCGTTGACCCGTTGCACGAACTCCATCATGCGCTGCGTGATCTCGGCCCCCTGGTCGCCGAGCGGTGCCAGAAAGTCGGCCATGATGGTTTCGATGTAACTGTCGAAGCCGAAGGCGCGGAAAATCGCGAAGGCGATGGCGAGTGCCGGCACCAGCGCCAGCAATGTCGTATAGACGAGGCTCATGGCCCGGAGGCTCAGCGCCCCGCCGGCGATCTCGCGCGCCGTCGCCCAGCCGATCCGCGCGGCGATGAATATCGTTCGCATCCAGAAGGGCTGGTTGTCGAGGGTACGATCCCAGATGAGAGCGTGAAGGCGCTCGATGAGCGAAGCGGAGCCGAACATGGCGCCATGCTAGACGCCGGAGCCCGCAACCGAAAGGCCCTCCACCGTTCCCGGGGAGGGCCTCGATATTTTGCGGGCGGGCGGCACCGCCCGCGCCGATGCTGATTGTCGATCAGCCGAGTACCAGATTTTCGGCGGAGGAGCGACCGTTGCGCCCCTCGACCAGTTCATACTGGATTTGCTGACCTTCCTGCAGGGTCTTCTGGCCGGCCTGTTCGACGGCGGAAATGTGGACGAAAACGTCCTTGCCTCCGTCGGCAGGTGCGATGAATCCATAACCCTTAGTGGCGTTGAACCACTTCACGACTCCGCTAGCCATAGTGCGTTGATTGCCTCGCATAGAGATAGAACGAACGGATGCCGCCGTTCGGGGCCGCACCCGAGAAAAAACGCTATCACCGAAATTTGGCTCGGACCAACGAAAATCCCGTCCCGAAGACGGCGCCCGCAATCGCGCTTACTCTCCCATATCACAGACGAAAATGGCTAAACTCCGCCACTTACGGCGATATGGAACCAAATTTTAAGCATGGGTCCCTAGGGTAGAACCTTGGGGAGCGGCATGGGGGCCGCCGAGTTCAGCCGAGACGTCATGGCCAAAGAACCGAACGCATCGCTGTCGCAGCGCCTGGCAAACTACCTGGCGCAATTGCCGCCGCCTGCCGTGTTGAAGCTCGCCTCGGGCATCGAGCGCGAAAAGCTGCGCGGCAATGCCGGTCTTCCCTATGAGACAATTCTCTCGGGCCTGCGTCCGCTGCTCGCCGCCTTTCGCGGCGCGCGTCCGGGCATGGCCGATCCGATGCGCCGCCTCTGTCAGCCCTTCGAGGATTTGCTGTCCAACGCGCCGGAGGTTGACCGTGCGCGCGGCCGCATCGCGCGCAGCGTCATCCAGCCGTTGTGGTCCTGGCTTGAAACCGAATTGCTGCCCGATGCCTTGCCCGATATGGCGCAGCGCATCGTCGATCACACATTGAAGGGCGATGCCGCCGCACGCGATACGACCGTGTCGGTGATGCACGCTTCGGTCGCGGCCGCCATCGCCGCGGCACTCGGCGACGTGCGCCGCGACGGCGCGCGGCGCCGCGAGATCGAGACGCGTCTCGGTGGCGAGAGTGGCATCGAGGATGCGCGCGCGATCGCCGCCGCATTGTCGATCGCGCCCGTGATGCTGAAGCTGCAATCGGCGTTGCCGTTGGGCGCCGCCGACTTCGATGAAAGTCTGGTGACGGCCGTCAAGGAACTCTACGAAGAGGCGCGCGAAAAATCCCCCGAGGCGGCGCTCTATGTGGCGTTTGGCGCGATGGCGCGCCTTGCGGAACCCTGGCAGATCCTCCGCCTGGCGCGGAAGGTCGCCCATTATCGCAACGACATGCTGATCAGCCGCAGCGAACTCGCGGTTCTCGGGGAGGCGTTGCTTGCCGACATGGACCGGATCGCGCGCGCCGCCGAAAGCAAACGCCCCGGCCATGCCGATCTCGACATGCTGCGCGGCGAGATAAAGCGCTTCGCCCGCATTTCGCGCGGCTTCACCTCCGAAATCGATTTGCGGCGCCACGGCGAATGGGGACAACGCCTGCTCGGCGCGCGGGCGCGCCTCTCGGCGGCGATCTCGCAGGAAATGGCGCGCTTCGAAACCGATCTTCCGCGCGCCCTGCCGCTGCACCAGATCGGACAATATGGACGCGGCGGTCCGCTGCGCCCCGATATTTCGGCCGCGCCCGACACCGCGCGCACCGAGCGCATGAGCGCCTGTCTGCGTTTCCTCGAAGGCTTGTCGCCGATCTGCGAGGCGGTCGGCGCGCAGAGCCATTGCCGGAGCGTCCGCAGCCAGATCACGGTCTATCTCAACACTTACGAAGACCGCCTGCTCGAAGAGCTCAGAACCGCGACCGGAACGGCCCGCATCAACGCCGAAGCATTCATTGAAATCGCCGCCCGCTTCCGCGAGGCGCTGGGCGAGGACCGCACGGCGGATATATTGCGCCGCCGCGCCGATGTGGCGTTGCAGGTCGCGAGCTAGAACTCGCCCTCATAGGCAAAGAGACCCGGCATGCCGCCGGTGTGCAGAAACACCAGCGCCTCGACATCGTTGTGCGCGCCGGCTTGAATCTGCGCCATGAAGCCGGCCATTCCCTTGCCGGTATAGACCGGATCGAGCAACACGCCTTCCTCGCGCGCCAGGCATTCGACCGCGGCTTTCATGTCCGCCGTCGGCATGCCGTAACGCGCGCCGAGATGCGCGCCGTCCAGCACCACCGCATCGGGGCCAGGCGCGGCGATGCCGAGCAGCGCCGTCGTTTTCGCCGCCAGCGCCAGAATGCTGGCCGCCATCGCGTCGTTGTCGGCGCGGTAGACATTGACGCCGGCAATCGACGGCCCGGCGCCGCGCAACATACGGCCCGCGACAAGACCGGCCTGCGTTCCGCCGCTCGACGAGGCATGAACGATGCGCGCCGCGCCGATGCCGCGCGCATCGAGCCCGTCGGCAATTTCGAGATAGGCGGCCGCATAGCCGAGCGAACCGACGGCGTTCGAGCCGCCGACCGGCACCAGATAGGGTTTGCCGCCGCCGGCTTCGATCTCGCCCATGATGCGCGTGAACACCGCGCCGGCATCGGCATCCGCCGGCTCGACGCGAACATCGGCGCCGAGAATGCGATCGAGCAGCAGATTGCCCGAACCGCGATAGGCGTGGCCCGTATAAGGCACACTGTCGAACAGCACGAGGACGCAGCGGAGGCCGGCCGCGGCGGCGGCCGCCGCCGTTTGCCGCGCGTGGTTCGATTGCAACGCACCCGTCGTCACCACCGTATCGCAGCCCTTGGCCAGCGCGTCGCCGATCAGGAATTCGAGTTTGCGCGTCTTGTTGCCGCCGCCGGCAAGCCCGGTGCAGTCGTCGCGCTTGATGAAGAGGCGCGGGGGCGTGCGATCCATGCCAGCGGCAAGCGCCGCGCGCAGCCGCGTCATTTCGGTGAGCGGCGTTGGTAGATGGGCGAGCGTGAAACGCGGAAAGCGGGCAAGCGCATCGGTCACGGTCAGACGATCCCTTCGGCGCGAAACGACGCGATCTCGGCAGGTGAGTATCCAAGCTCGCCGAGAATGGCGTCGGTGTGTTCGCCGAGAACCGGCGCGCGCTCGCGGATCGTGGCCGGGGTGCGCGAGAGGCGCAGCGGCGTCTCCATGATGGGCGCCGGACCCGGCAGGCCCGGATAATCGAGCGGCTTCAGATAGCCCATTTCGCGGATATGCCGGTCGTCGAGCGCCTGTTGCGGCGAATAGACGGGCCCGGCCGGTATGCGCGCCTTTTCAAGCTCGGCAAGCGCTTCCTCGGTGGTGCGCGTCTCCGCCCAGCGTGATGTGCGTTCCGACAGCGCCGCGCCATTGTCGCCGCGCGCCAGATCGTCCTTGAAGCGCGGGTCGGTGAGCCAGTGATCCTCGCCCATCAGCCGCGCCCAGCGCTTGAAGAGCGGCGCGCCGATGGCCTGCACCAAAATCCAGCCGTCCTTCGTGCGCACAATGTCGGCCGGTCCCGCATAGGGCGAGCGGTTGCCGATGGCAACGCGATCGGTGTGACGCAATTGCTGTTCGATCAGGTGGAAGTTGAAATAGGCGAGCGCCGTCGACAGCAGCGCGCCTTCGACGATCTGGCCCTTGCCGGATTTCTGACGTTCCATCAGCGCCGCCATCGTGCCGAAGGCGGATAGCGAGGCGGTGCCGAAATCGACCCAGGGCGCGTAGCTTTTGACCGGCTCCTCGGGGTATCCGGTCAGATAGGCCGCGCCGACCATCGACTGCGCGACGCCGTCGAAGCCTGTGCGCTCGCTATAGGGCCCGCCATGACCGAAGGCCGAGACGGTGGTGAGAATGATGTCGGGCTTCGCCGCCGAAAGGCTCTCATAGTCGAGACCCATCGTCTTCAGCGTCGAGGGAGGCAGGTTGGCGACAACGACGTCGGCCGTGGCGACCAGGCGGCGGACGATGCCGCGTCCCGCCTCCGTCATCGGATCGAGCGTCAGGCCCTTCTTGTTGCGGTTCATCTGCAGGAACATCGCGCCTTCGCCGCCCGCGCCGGGACCGGCATCCGGAACGATGGGCTGCACGAAACGGTCTTCGCTGCCTTCGCGCCTTTCGATGCGGATGACTTCGGCGCCCATGTCGCCCAGAAGCGCCGCGCAATAGGGGCCGGCGATATAGCGGCCGAAATCGAGTACGCGGATGCCCGCCAGTATGCCCTGCGCCGAATTCCCGCCGCTCCGTTCCGTCATGCCGTCTCTCTCCCTGATCCTTTGTCCTGTCTCGTTTTCGTACACCGGACAGGTGCCGAAACGATAGGCGGCGAGCCGGTTTTGAGAAAGGCCGTCCGGGCGAATTTTGCATTTTATTTAGGCTTTGACCCGTACTGTACCGGCACTCGACGGGTGGGGAGACACGTCGACCGGGGCCATTTGTGGGAAGGGAAGCCGCGTGAGGGGGTCCGAGGACACGGCAGGAGAAGCTTTGCCCGATTCCGGCGCCGCCGGGCCGTCGGTCGAGCGCGCGTTCCGCTGGACCGGCGAATTCGTCGACCGGGCGCTGGAAGAGACTTACGCGCGCGCCAACTGGGCCGAAACGCGGTCCCGGCTGCGCGCCGTCCTGATCGCCATTTATATCTTTGTCGGCTGGGCCGTCTTCGACTTTCTGCTGATCGGTTTCGGCTGGGCCTTCGCGGCGCTGACGGCGGGCCGGCTTGCAACGCTCGCAGTTGCCCTCATCGCCCTCAAGCGTTTCACATCCTATGACGACAACCGGAAGTTCCTGCGCTGCGCGACGACCACGCAGGTGCTGGTCGCCATTGTCGCGCCCGTTTCGCTGGTGCTCGGCCAAGCCGATTTCGCGGCCAGCCTGCTCGCCGTGGTTGTCGTCATCTTTGCCTTCTATGTCAGTATGCCGACGGCGCTGCGCGCGACGCTCGCCAATTCGCTGGCGCTGAGCGTCGCCTTCGTCGCGATCTGCCCCTGGCTTGCCGACGTGTCGCCGGCCGCGCTCGCACAGATCGCGGCGCTTTTCGTCGTCGTCAATGCGATCGGTGTCGAGATGGTGCGCGCGGCGAACCGGCTGCGCCGCAATGGCTTTCTGACGCTTGTCCGTCAGCAGGAGCTTTACGAGCAACTGAAACGCGAAGTCGAGGTGCGGCGCGAAGCCGAACAGGCCGTCCGCGCCACCGAGGAAAGCTTCCAGAGCCTCTTCTATGCCGCGCCGCTGCCGATCTCGCTGGTCGACCCGGCCAACTACAAGCTGGTGCAGGCCAACATCGCGGCGCTGAAGCTTTTCGATATTTCGGAAGAGGACGCCACGGGGTTTGACGTTCGAACCTTCTTCACCGAGGAAAACCTCGACGCCCGTCTCGAGCGCCTGCTGGTCAGCGGCCGCGCCGGCGTGCCGGTGGAGTTCCGCCTGACGCGGCGCGACGGCTCGACGATATGGGCGCTTGTTTCGGCGGCAACGGTGCAGTTCCAGGGCCGCGCGGCGCTGCTGACCGGCATTCAGGACGTAACCGCGCGTCACAAGGAAGCCGAGACGCTGCGCGAGGCGCGCGATCAGGCGACCGCGGCAAGCCGCTCGAAATCCGAATTCCTTGCCAACATGAGCCACGAACTCCGGACGCCGCTGAACGCCATCATCGGATTTTCGGAAGCGCTGGAGCGCGAGCTCTTCGGCCCCGTCGGCAATCCGCGTTACCGCGAATATGCCGAGGACATCCACGACAGCGGCGTTCACCTGCTGAGCCTGATCAACGACATTCTCGATCTCTCGAAAATCGAAGCGGGTCACTTCAAGCTGCATGAAGACGAAACCGAGCTCGACCACTTGGTCCAGGCGGCAACCCGCATCGTGCGTCACCGTGCCCAGCAAGCGAATATCACGATCGAGTGCGAATTGCCGTCGCCGCCGCTCTTCCTTGTTGCCGACGAACGGGCCTTGAAGCAGGTGCTGATCAACCTCGTGTCGAACGCCGTGAAGTTCAGCCCCAACGGAAGCACGGTGAGGATCGAGACGCAGGTTTGCGCCGAAAGCCTGCGCATCGCCGTCATCGACAAGGGCATCGGCATCGCCGAACACGACATCCCGCGCGCGCTGACGCCGTTCACCCAGGTCGACGGCTCGTTGTCGCGCACCCATGAAGGCACCGGGCTTGGCCTGCCGCTCGCCAAGCATCTGACCGAACTGCATGGCGGCACGCTGACCATCGAAAGCAAGGTCGAGGCCGGCACGACGGTCTATGTCGACCTGCCGCTGTCGCGCATCGTCGGCCGCGATACGCCGTCGAAGGAAAGCGCGATCCTTTAGTTCACCGCTCGCCCGGCCTGTAGCTCTCGGCGATGTGACCTTCGAGGTCTTCCTCCTCAAAACGCACGGGCCTGGTTCGCATCTCGGCGAAAAGCGGCGCCTGATCGGCATAATGCGGCGACGTCTCATCGAGCGTCGCCGAACCGAACTGGTGAACGCTCTCCGACGTCAGCCGTCCCTGCCGGTCCCATTCCACGAACATGATCAGCGTGTCGCCGCCGCGCGCCGTCAATGTGCCGTCCGCTTCGAGCCTGCCATAGATGGCGCGCAACGTGTCGGGCCCGCCATCGACGGGAAGATCGACATCGCCGCGCCGGAGCCGGTTGACGTCGCCCCATAGCGGATCGAGGCGGCCATGATGGGTTTTCAGCGTTGCGATGGCGTCGCGCAGCGTGTCGAGCGCGGCGGGCGGATCGCGCCCCATCAGTCCGGCGCGGACCACGGGCTCGGCCATCAACACGCCGAGCGCCGCGCCGCGGCTCTCCCGGTTCGTCACGCGGTCCCAACCGGCCAGAATGTTCTGCGCTTCGGCGAGGTCGGCGTCGCCATCGGCATCCACCTGCAACACTTCGTCGATCAGCCGCGCCATTTCCGAGCCGTCGCTGTATTTCAGATCGTATTTGTAGGTCCGGAATTCCTCGGCCGTGATCGACCGGTCGGCGCCCCATGTTTCCTCGGCGCGCATCGCCCGGTTGGTCATGTCGGTCTGAATGCCCATCGACGAGGCGAACTGCTCCGCCCGCAGATTGTCGCGCGGCGCCGTGGCGCGGAAGGGCGTGTTGTTGGCGTTGTAGAGAAAGCCCGAATTGGGATTGAACAGTTTCGGTACCGCCTCGAACGGCAAATAGCCTTGCCAGATCAGGTTTGAATCGTCGCCCGCGACGACGCCTGACCAGTCGGGTCCCTCGACGCGCGCCGGAAACTGCGCGTTGTAGACATAGGCGATGTTTCCCTGCCGGTCGGCATAGATGTAATTGATGCTCGGCAGCGTCTGCAGCTTCATCGCCTCGATCCACTCGCCGAGCTGCGTCGCCTTGTTGAGCGCATAATATTGTTCGACCTGCCGGATCTCTCCCATGCCGGCATAGCGCACCGCAAAGGCGCCCGCGTCGGTCTTCAGCACCGGCCCGTGCGTCGAGAACAGCACATCGCGCGCCGCCGTCCACCAGAACGGTCCCCACAGATCGACGCGAATTTTCGCCACCTGCTTTTCGAAGTCGCGCCATTCGCCGTCGAGGAGATACTGGTCCTCATTGTCGGGATTGATCGTCAGGGCGTAGACGTCGATGAGGTCGGGCTCATTGACCGTGTTGGCCCAGCCCAGATGCCGGTTGTGTCCATGCAGCATGAACGGCGTGCCGGGGAAAAATCCACCAGCCACATGCCAGCCTTCGGCGCTGCGCACCACCGCCTCCCACCAGGCGACGGGACCGGTGAAGGGCTGGTGCGAATTGACGAGGAGCCGCGTCTTGCCGTCGGCCGAGCGCGCGGGGCTGACCGCGACGGCGTTGGAGCCGACCGGCAGCGGCGTCTGCGTCGGCAGGAACGCATCGACGCCCTCCTTGGACAAGCCGCCCGCCTTGCCGATCCGTCCTTCGAAAATCGCCATCAGTGTTTTATCGAGCCCATAGAAGAACGGCGTCTTGAACATGAAGCCGGCGGCCACGTCCTTGCCTGTGAGCGGCAGGAAACCGGGCGTCACCCGGTCCGGGTTGAGGGCTGCATAGTAGTTGACGCCGTCCGCATAGGCCTCGATCACGCGCCGCACTTCCGCGCTGAGGTCGCTTTCGTAGCGCGCCTCGACCGTTTCCCACACCCGCATCAGATGAACGAGATAGTCGCCGACCGCCGCCTTTTCGCCCTTCACCGATGCGAGCTTGCCGCGCGTCGCGATGGCGACTTCCTCGATCGTCGCATAATCATCCTCGGCATGGGCAAAGCCGACGCCGAAAGCGGCATCGGCGTCGCTCGTCCCGAGAATATGCGGCACGCCCCATTCGTCGCGGCGGATGAGTACGTCGTAGTCCGCCGCGCGTTCGATCAACGGCGCGGGGTCGATGCGTGCGGGGGCCTCGATGGCGCCCCTGACCAGAATGACGGCGAGCACCGCAAGCGCGAGGCCGGCAAGCCCCATTCCCCCCGTTTTGACGATCCGCAGCACGTGCGCCCTCCTGATTCTCCGAATTGCGCCGGAGCCTAGCCGCCGCGGTCCGATCCGCAAAGCGGGCCTGCGTCCCTGCGCCGCTTTTGCGCCAGGGCCACGAGCCTCTATACAAGGGGCGTCCCGCAACCGACCCTCGCGAAAGGCCTTGTCCTTGGCATTTTCCGGCGACATTCCGCTCTTCGTCGCGCTTGCGCTTCTGGCCGGCCTCGTCGTGACGCTGCTGCTCCGGCCTTTGCGGGCGACCGGCGGCGCTCCTGCCGATCAAGGCGAGAGCGAGGTGGCGCTTTATCGCGACCAGCTTGCCGAAATCGCCCGCGACGTCGATCGAGGCGTGATCGGCGAGGCCGAAGCCGGCGCGGCGCGTGTCGAGGTCTCGCGGCGACTGCTGGCCGCCGACGAGATGCGGCAAGAGGCAATGCGTCAAGGCGAAGCGGCCGACCCGCGCTGGCGCAAAGGCATGGCGCTGGTGCTGGCGCTCGGCGTGCCGCTGCTTGCGCTGGTAGTTTACCTGCAGGAAGGATCGCCCGGCCTGCCGGACCGGCCGATCGCGGCGCGGCTCGCGGCGCCGGCCGACACCTTGCCGGTCGAAGCGCTGGTCGTTCGCATCGAACGGCGACTGAAAGCGCAACCGGACGATCTGCAAGGTTGGGAGCTGATTGCACCGACCTATCTGCGGCTCGGCCGTTACGACGACGCGGCGGGCGCCTGGACGCGGGCGATGATCCTCGACGGCGCGACGGCCGAACGGCTGGCGGCGCGCGGCGAAGCGCGCGTGCTGGCCGCCGAAGGCCGGGTGACGGCGGGCGCCAGGGCCGATTTCGAAAAAGCCGTCGCCCTCGACGAGGCCGAACCGCGCGCGCAATATTTCCTCGGCCTTGCCGACTATGACGAAGGCCGCCGCGCCGCCGCGCTTGCCCGCTGGAAGGCGCTGCTGGCCAAAGCCCCCCAAGACGCTGCCTGGACGGCGGCGGTCGAGGCGCGCATCGCCGCCGTTGAGGCGGAAATCGCCGGAGAGTAATCCCCACCCCGTTCATGCCGGGCTAACATGGTCGCCGACTCGTGCGGGAGGGGAACATGCTCAGCGAAATTCAGAGGCAGACGGCCAAGGCCATCGTCAACATCTTCGAGACGGGACGCGCGCTCGGAGACTACGGTCGCGTGACGCTGCTGGCCGGCGACAGCGGACATCTGACCTATGGCATGGCGCAGACGACGCTTGGCAGCGGCAATCTCTATCTGCTGATCAAGGCCTATTGCGCGGTGCCGGGCGCAGCCTATGCGGCGGCGCTGAAGCCTTATCTGCAAAGCCTCGCCGACATCGACCTTCGGCTTGACAACGACATGAAATTTCGCGGCCTGCTGCAAGACGCCGGCGCGGACCCCGCGATGCAGGAAACGCAGGACAGTTTTTTCGACCGCGTTTTCTGGCGCCCCTCCGCCGAGGCGGCGTCGAAGCTCGGTCTCGCCGAAGCGCTTTCGCTGGCGGTCGTTTACGACAGCACGATCCACGGATCGTGGACGGCGATGCGCGACCGGACCGTGGCGAAAGTCGGCCTGCCGTCGAAAGCCGGTGAGCGCGGCTGGATCGGCGCCTATGTGAAGGAGCGCCGAAACTGGCTGGCGACGCATTCAAACCCGCTGCTCGGCAAAACCGTCTACCGGATGGATGCCTTCGAGGCGTTGATCGGCGCAAGGAACTGGCAACTCGCGCTGCCGGTCGCGGTGCGCGGCGTTCGCATCGACCAGACCGTTTTCGACTACCGGCCGCCGGTGCCGGTCTCGGCCGTCGATGCCGCCACGCGCAACCTGCGCCTGACACAGCCCCACATGACCGGCGCCGATGTCCGCGCGCTGGAAGAGGCACTGGTAAAGGACGGCTATGCGATCAATGTCGACGGCGTGTTCGACGCCGGGCTCGAAGGCGCATTGAAGTCTTTCCAGAAGGAACACGGGCTCATCGCCGACGGCATTGCCGGCCCGGCAACGCGAATGATACTGGGGCTCTGAATAGCCGTTTTCCGAGGAAAATCTCTTTCACCGCGACCATTTAGCGGTTTGATCGGCTATCTTCGTCCCGCTATATCTCAGCTTGTCCACACCGCGCCGGCCGACAACAGTGCGTCCGGGAAACAGGAAACGTCATGACGCGCAAGCAGCGCCGCGCCGCTTTCATCGCCATCGGTCTTGCCATTCTGGCGCTCGCCGTCGGGCTGGTGCTTTATGCGATGCGCGACAATATTGTCTTCTTTCACAGCCCGAGCGACGTCGTCGAACGCGAAGTCGCGCCCGGCCAGCGCATCCGTCTTGGCGGTCTGGTGGAAGCGGGTTCGGTCGAAACGCTTGCCGACGGCGCGGCGCGCTTCGCGGTCACCGACATGGTCGAGACGATCCGGGTTACCTATCGCGGCATCCTGCCGGACCTGTTCCGCGAGGGGCAGGGCGTCGTCGCCGAGGGCGTGCTGCTGGAAGACGGAAGCTTCGCCGCCGACACGGTGCTTGCCAAGCACGACGAAACCTACATGCCGTCCGAAGTCGTCGACGCGCTGAAGCGTACCGGCAACTGGCAGGGCGAAGGCGCCGAGGCGTCGCACGCCGAGACCTACGGGCAGGGCGCCTATCCATGATTGTCGATCCATGATTATCGAGATTGGTCATTTCGCGCTGGTGCTGGCGCTTGCCGTTGCCGTCGCGCAGATGGTGGCGCCGATGCTGGGCGCGCATCGCCGCGACGCGACGCTGATGAGCATTGCCGGTCCTGCGGCGCTGCTGCAATTCGCGCTGGTGCTGCTCGCATTCGCCGCCCTGACATGGGCCTTCCTCGTTTCCGATTTCTCGCTGAAACTCGCCTACGACAATTCGCATTCGGCAAAGCCGCTGATCTACAAGATTTCCGGCGTCTGGGGGAACCATGAAGGCTCGATGGTTCTCTGGGTGCTGATCCTCGCGCTGTTCGGCGCAATGGTGGCGCTGTTCGGCGGCAACCTCCCGGCGACGTTGCGCGCCCGCGTATTGTCGGTGCAGGCCTCGATCGCGGTCGCTTTTCTGCTCTTCATCGTCTTCACCTCCAATCCTTTCGTGCGGCTCGATCCCGCGCCCTTCGAGGGCACAGGGCTCAACCCGCTGCTCCAGGACCGCGCGCTCGCCTTTCACCCGCCCTGGCTCTATGCGGGCTATGTCGGCTATTCGATGACGTTTTCCTTTGCCGTCGCGGCGTTGCTGGAAGGCCGCGTCGATGCAAGCTGGGCGCGCTGGGTGCGGCCCTGGGCGCTCGCTGCGTGGCTCTCGCTCACCATCGGCATCGCGATGGGTTCGTGGTGGGCCTACTACACGCTCGGCTGGGGCGGCTTCTGGTTCTGGGACCCGGTCGAGAACGCTTCGCTGATGCCGTGGATCGTCGGCACGGCGTTGCTCCACTCGGCCATCGTCGCCGAAAAACGCGGCGCGCTGAAGAGCTGGACGCTGCTGCTCGCGATCATCGCCTTCTCGTTGTCGCTGCTCGGCACGTTCCTCGTGCGCTCCGGCGTGCTGACATCGGTCCATGCCTTCGCTGTCGATCCCGAGCGCGGTATTTTCATTCTCGGCATTCTGATTTTCTTCGTCGGCGGTTCGCTGGCGCTTTATGCCTGGCGCGCGCCGCTCTTGAAGACGGACGGCATTTTCGCACCGGTCAGCCGCGAAGGCGCATTGCTGGTCAATAACCTGCTGCTTGCCGCCGCAACCGCCGCCGTATTCTTCGGCACGCTCTATCCGCTGCTGCTCGATGCGCTGGACGGGCCGAAGATCACCGTTGGCCCGACCTTCTTCAATCTCACCTTCGCACCGATCTTCATTGTGCTGCTTGTGCTGGTGCCCTTCGGGCCCTTGCTCGGCTGGAAGCGCGCCGACATTCAGGCGGCCGCCGAGCGATTGATGGCCGCGGCCGGTCTCGCTTTCGTTGCGATGCTGGTTGCTTACGGTTTCATGTGGGACGGGCCCTGGCTTGCGCCGCTCGGCATCGCGCTCGCCGTCTGGCTCGTTGCCGGCGCGGCGTCGGAGATCGCCTACCGGACCAAACTCTTTGCGGCACCCTTGGCCGAGAGCCTCGGTCGTGCCCGCCGCCTGCCGCGCGCCGCCTGGGGCATGGCGCTGGCGCATGGCGGCCTCGGCATCGCGGTTGCCGGCATCGTCGGCGTCACCGCATGGCGCGCCGAAACCATCGTCGCGCTGGCGCCGGGCGAAAGCACCGAACTCGCCGGTTACACGCTGACGCTCGAAGCGGTCGGCATGCGCGACGGACCGAATTTCGAGGCGACGACGGGCATCGTCCGCATCGATCGCGGCGAACGCTTCGTCGCCCGCCTGATGCCGGAGAAGCGCCGCTTCCCGGCCGAGCGTCAGGAGAAAACCGAAGCCGGCATCCACACAAACCTGCTTTCCGACATCTATGTCGTACTCGGCGACGTGGCGGGCGAGGGCAAATGGGTCGTGCGCGCCTACCGCAATGCGCTGGCGCCGTGGATTTGGATCGGCGGCATGATCATGGCGCTCGGCGGCGCCATATCGCTGACCGACCGGCGCCTGCGTGTCGGTGCCCCGGTCAACGCGAAAATCCATGCGGGCGTCCGGCCCGCCGCGGCGGAGTAGGGCGATGCGAGCGGGCCTCGCGGCATTCCTGTTTTTGCTGGCGCTCGCCGTGCCGGGCTTCGCCGCACTCGACCCGAGCGAGATGCTCGACGACCCCGCCGCGGAAGCCCGCGCCCGCGCCATCTCCAAAGAACTCCGCTGCATGGTGTGTCAGAACCAGTCGATCGACGATTCCGATGCGGAACTGGCGCGCGATCTCCGTATGGTGGTGCGCGACCGCATCCGCGCCGGCGACAGCGACGCCGAAGTCTTCGATTTCGTCGTCGCCCGCTATGGCGATTTCGTGCTGATGACTCCGCCTTTCAGGCCCGAGACATGGCTGCTTTGGCTGGCGCCCGGCCTCGTGCTGATCGTCGGCGGCGGCATTGCCCTGCTGACGTTGCGCCGCGCACGCGCCGGTGGTGCAGGTGCGCGCCTCACGGCAGAGGAAGAGGCGCGGCTGGCGGCTCTGGCCGGCCCGGACATGTCCGAAAAGGCCGAATAAGGCCGCCATCTTTTCGCCTTACAGATTTGTAATATATCCGACATGAATTGGTAAGGATCGGGACATGATGCTGATCCTCAAAGCCTATCGAGCAATGTCTGCCGCCATCTCGGGCGGCCCGTATCCACAGGAGTTCATCGCGATGACGACCGGCGGAAAGAGATACTTCGTTTCCATGGCCTGTGGCGCGTTGGCGCTGGCGCTCGTTGCGCCGAGCGTTCAGGCGCAGCCTCTCGACACAAGATCGGCCGCACCCGCCACCGCCGCGCTTGAACGTTTGCCGAGCTTCGCCGACCTGGTGGAGAAGGTGAGCCCCGCCGTGGTCAGCATTCGCGTTGCCGAGGAGCGCGCCGTCCGCGCACCGGCCGGCACGCCCGATCTGCCTTTCCCGCCCGGCAGCCCCTTCGAGCGCTTCTTCCGCGATCTGCAGCCACAGGACCCGGGCAACGCACCGCGCGGCCGTCAGGCGACCGCGCTGGGCTCCGGCTTCATCATTTCGGCCGACGGCTACATCGTGACCAACAATCATGTCGTCGGCGACGGCAAGGACATCACGGTGGTCCGCGACGACGGCACGGAAATGCCGGCCAAGCTCGTCGGCCGCGATCCGAAGACCGACCTGGCGCTGGTCAAGGTCGAGAGCAAATCCGATCTGCCCTATGTTGCCTTCGGCGATTCCGACACGGTTCGCGTTGGCGACTGGGTGCTGGCGGTCGGCAATCCCTTCGGTCTCGGCGGCACGGTGACGACCGGCATCGTTTCGGCGCGCGGCCGCGAAATCGGCGCCGGCCCCTATGACGATTTCATCCAGATCGACGCATCGATCAACCGCGGCAATTCCGGCGGCCCGACCTTCGACGTGCGTGGCAACGTGATCGGCGTCAACACGGCGATCTTCTCGCCGAGCGGCGGCAGCGTCGGCATCGGCTTCGCCATTCCCGCCTCGATCGCCTCCAGGGTCATCGCCGACCTGAAGGACAGCGGCCGCGTGACGCGCGGCTGGCTCGGTGTCACAATCCAGCAGGTCGACCCCGAAATGGCATCCTCCCTCGCGCTCGACAAGCCGCAAGGCGCGCTTGTGGCGCAGGTCGCCGAAGACAGCCCGGCAAAAAAAGCTGGCGTACTGATCGGCGACGTCATTCTGAACGTCGACGGCAAGGATATGGAAGACGTGCGCGCGGTGAGCCGCACCGTCGCCGAACTGAAGCCCGACACGCGCTCGAAGATCGTTGTCTGGCGCGACGGCAAGCGCCGCACGCTGACGGCGAACATCGGGACTTTCCCCGACACGGTCGATGTCGCGGCCGTGGAGCCGGGCGAAGCGCCGGCCGCCACCGCCACGAAGAGCCTCGGCCTTGCGCTGACGCAGACGCCGGACGGCGTCGTGGTGCAGAGCGTCGATCCCGCGAGCGACGCGGCCGAAAAGGGCATCCGGCCCGGCGACGTGATCGTGAAAGTCTCCGGCAAGGATGTGAAAAAGCCCAGCGATGTCGTGGCCGGCGTCGAAGAGGCGAGCAAGGCCGACAAGAGCTCGGTGCTTCTGCTTCTGCGCAGCGAGGAACAGCAGCGTTTCGTCGCGCTGTCGCTCAACAAGTCCTAGGCGCCGCGCCCTATCCGCCGCCGCGATACGGGAGTTTGATCGAACGATGCGCATTCTGGTGATCGAGGACGATCTGGAAGCCGCCGCCTATGTCGTGAAGGGCCTGCGCGAAAGCGGGCACATCGTCGACCATGCGGCGGATGGCGAGGAAGGGCTGACCTTGGCCTTCTCCAGCACCTTCGACGTGATGATCGTCGACCGCATGCTCCCCAAGCGCGACGGGTTGAGCGTCGTCGAGACGCTGCGCGAGGAGGCCGTGCGCACGCCGGTACTCTTCCTCTCCGCGCTGGGCGAGGTCGACGACCGCATCAAGGGCCTGAAGGCGGGTGGCGACGACTACCTGACCAAGCCCTATGCCTTTGCCGAACTGCTGGCCCGCATCGAAGTGCTGGTGCGCCGCTCCAACCCCGATCAGGTCCGCACCCGCCTCCAGGTCGGCAATCTCGAAATCGACCTGCTCGCCCGCAAGGTGGTCCGCGAAGGCACCGAAATCGACCTTCAGCCCCGCGAATTCCGCCTGCTCGAATATCTGATGAAGCATGCCGGCCAGGTTGTCACGCGGACCATGTTGCTGGAGAACGTCTGGGAGTATCATTTCGATCCGCAGACCAACGTGATCGATGTGCATATCTCGCGGCTGAGAGCCAAGATCGACAAGAATTTTGAACAGCCGCTCTTGCATACCGTTCGGGGAGCCGGATACTCGCTACGTGCCGCTGACTAATCTCCTCAAGACCTCGACCTTTCGGCTCGCGGTCATCTATCTGGCGCTGTTCGCCGCTTCGGCGATCACGCTTCTGGCCTATGTCTATTGGAATACCGCCGGCTTTCTGGCGCGCCAGACCGACGAGGCGGTGGAAGCCGAAATCACCGGCCTTGCCGAACAATACCGGCAGGGCGGGTTGCCGCTGCTGGTCCATACGGTAATCCAGCGCTCGCGCGATCCCGGCCAGAGCCTCTACCTCGTGCTTGACCCCGCCAGCCGCGTCCTCGCCGGCACGCTGGACGCGCGCCCTGCCATAGCAGCCGGCGCCGACGGCTGGTTCGACTTCGACTACAACCGCAAGACACTCGACGGCACCGAAGTGAAGGCCGCCCGCGCCCGCGCCTTCTATCTGCCGGAAGGCTACTACCTGCTGGTCGGCCGCGACGTGCAGGAACGCCGCGAGATCGAAAACCTCATCACCAATGCACTGATCTGGGCCATCGCCATGACGGTCGCGCTCGGCCTTGCCGGCGGTCTCTTTATGAGCCGCAACATGCTGGCCCGCGTCGACGACATCAACCGGTCGAGCCGCGACATCATGGATGGCGACCTCTCGCAGCGCCTGCCGATCGCCGGCACAGGCGACGAGCTCGACCAGCTCGGCCGCAATCTCAACGCGATGCTCGACCAGATCGAGGCGCTGATGACCGGCATGCGGCAGGTCACCGACAACATCGCCCATGACCTCCGCAGCCCGCTCAACCGCCTGCGCAATCGCCTCGAAGTCACGTTGATGCAGGAAGCTTCGCCCGCCGACTACCGTCATGCGCTCGAGCGAACCATCGCCGAGGCTGACAATCTGCTCGGCACGTTCAATGCGCTGTTGATGATCGCGCGCGCCGAGGCCGGATCGCTGCGCGAGGCGATGACGTGGGTCGACCTCGCCGCAATCGTCAACGACGCCGCCGAACTCTATGAGCCTGTCGCCGAGCAGAGCGGCCTGACCCTGCGGGTGGATGTGCAGGAAGGCCTGCAGATTCGCGGCAATCGCGAGCTGCTGTCGCAGGCGACCGCCAACCTGATCGACAATGCGCTCAAGCACGGCCTGCCGCAGTCCGGCGACGCCGAGCACATCATCACGGTGTCCGCGATGCCCGATCCGGCGCGTCCGGGCCGCGGCGTGGTTCTCGCCGTTGCCGATCGCGGCATCGGCATCCCGCCCGGCGAACGGCATCATGTGCTCGAGCGTTTCGTACGCCTCGAAGCAAGCCGCAACACGCCAGGTTCGGGCCTTGGCCTCAGCCTCGTTGCCGCCGTGGCGCGGCTGCACGGCGGACAGATCGAACTGGAAGACAACAAACCCGGCCTCAAGGTCAATCTGCACCTACCGGTCATGGGCCGCTGACGAGCGAACAGGGGAAACGGCAAGTGACAACGGCAAGCGGCGCGAAGACGCTGCGCGAATGGGCGGTCAAAGCGCCACCGCCATACGACAAGTCCCGCGTCGCGCGCGAAATCGAAGACCTCGAAGCGTCGGCCGCTGCGGCACAGGACGACGCAGCGCGGGAGATCGCGGCCGTTCTCGGCGACAAGGAGGTTCGGCGTCTGCTGGCTTCGATCCACGGCAACTCGCCCTATCTGACGCGCATCCTGCGCCGTCACCCCGAATGGCTGCCGCGTCTTCTCGCCAGCGCGCCCGACACGGCGCTTGACGATGTGATCCACCGTGTTCGCGCCGCCACTGCCTGCGACACGCAGGCCGGCATCATGGCCGCATTGCGCAACGCCAAGGCCGAGGCGGCGCTGCTCATCGCGATAGCCGATCTCTGCGGCGCATGGCAACTCGACGAGGTAACGAACGCGCTGACCTCGTTCGCCGACGCAACCGTCAATGCCGGCATCGACTGGCTTCTGGTCAACGCGGCGAAACGCGGACAGGTCTTGCGCGCGCCCGAGGAAATGTCGGCCGAGCGCTCCGGTCTCGCCATTCTCGGCATGGGAAAATACGGCTCGCGCGAACTCAATTATTCGAGCGACATCGACCTCGTCGTCTTCTACGAGCCGGGCCAGCTTCCGCTCAAACCCGGTCTCGACGACAGCGATTTCTTCGTCCGTCTGACGAAGGACCTCGTCAAGCTGATGCAGGAACGCACCGAGGATGGCTATGTCTTCCGCACCGACCTGCGCCTGCGCCCCGATCCCGGCGGAACGCCGGTTGCCGTATCGCTGCCCGCCGCCGAAAGCTATTATGAGAGCCGCGGTCAGAACTGGGAGCGCGCGGCCTTCATCAAGGCGCGCGCCGTTGCCGGCGACATCGCGGCGGGCGAGCGCTTCCTGAAAATGCTGACGCCCTATATCTGGCGAAAGAACCTCGACTATGCGGCCATCGACGATATTCATTCGATGAAGCGGCAAATCCATGCCGTCGGCGGTCACGGCGTTGTCGCCGTCGCCGGTCACAACATCAAGCTTGGCCGCGGCGGCATCCGCGAAATCGAGTTTTTCGTCCAGACGCAGCAATTGATCGCCGGCGGCCGCGACCATGATCTGCGTGGCAAGAAAACCTGCCCGATGCTCGACGAGCTGGCCCGCAAGAAATGGATTGCCCCCGAAGCGGCCGTCGAACTGAAGGACGCCTATCGATTTCTGCGCACGCTCGAACATCGCCTGCAGATGATCGACGACGAACAGACCCATGCGCTGCCGAAAAACGACGAGGGGCTCGATCACGTCGCGTGTTTCATGGGCTTCGACGGCCGCGCCGCTTTTTCGGAAGCACTGACGAAACAGCTTCAATGCGTGCAGGGCCATTACGCGAAGCTGTTCGAGACGGCGCCGCCGCTGGGCGAGGAGGGCGGCAGCCTCGTTTTCACCGGAACGGAAGACGACCCCGAAACGCTGGAAACGCTGCGCGGCCTCGGCTTCGAGAAAGTCTCGGAAATGTCGGAAGCCATTCGCGGCTGGCACACCGGCCGATTCCCCGCCACGCGGACGCCGCGCTCGCGCGAATTGTTGACCAGCTTGATGCCGGCGCTGCTGCGCGCCCTGTCGCGCACATCGAGCCCTGACACCGCGTTTTCTCGTTTCGACCGTTTTCTCACCGGCCTGCCGGCGGGCGTGCAGCTTTTCTCGATGCTCTACTCCAATCCGAGCCTGCTCGACCTGCTTGCCGGCATTTGCGGCACCGCGCCGCGCCTCGCGCGCTATCTGAGCCAGAACCCGCGCGTGCTCGAAGCGGTGGTCGATCCGAATTTCTTCAAGGTGCTGCCGGATCCAGAAGACCTGCATCGCAGCCTGGAAAGCGCGCTGGTTCATGCCGCCGACTATCAGGATACGCTCGATTTCGTGCGCGTCTGGGCGCGTGAATATCGCTTCCGTCTCGGCGTTCGCGTGTTGACGGGCAGTGCCGACGCCGAAGAGGCGGGTCCAGCCTATGCGGCTCTTGCGACGGAGCTGGTCGCCGCACTGGCGCCGGTCGCCGAACGTCGCGTCGGTGAGAAGCACGGGAAAATGCCTGGCGGGCGCTTCGCGGTCGTCGCAATGGGCAAGCTCGGCAGCGAGGAGATGAGCGCGAGTTCCGATCTCGATCTCATCGTGATCTACGATCTCGACGATCCGGAGGCGATGTCGGACGGAGAGCGTCCGCTCTATGCGGCGCAATACTACGCTCGCGTCTGCCAGCAGTTGATCGGTGCGCTGACGGCGCCGACGGCCGAAGGCAAGCTCTACGAAGTCGACATGCGGCTGCGTCCCTCCGGCAATGCCGGACCAATCGCAACGGGTTTCGACAGTTTCGTAGCCTACCAGCAAGAGGAAGCCTGGACCTGGGAGCACATGGCGTTGACGCGCGCCCGTCCCGTTTCAGGTCCCGCCGAACTGCGGACAAAAATTGCCGATGCGATCGGCGAGACGCTGCGCCGCCCGCGCGACAAGGCGAAGATCGCCGCCGACGTCGCCGACATGCGCGCCCGCATCGAGAAGGAGCGCGTCAGCACCGATCCCTGGGAACTGAAGCATGTGCGCGGCGGCCTCGTCGATATCGAATTCATCTGCCAATACCTGCAACTCGTGCATGGCCACGATCATCCGGAAATCCTGCACGCCCACACGCGCACATCGCTGTCGCGCATCGCCGCGGCGGGGCTCTTGCCGCCCGACACGGCCGACATGCTGGTCGCCGCCGTCGAGCTCAATCTCAACCTGACGCAGGTCATCCGCATATGCGTCGAAGGCGTCTTCAATCCGGGCGAAGCGACGATCGGTCTCAAATCCTTGCTGGCGCGCGCCGGCAACGCGCCGGATTTCGCCGCGCTCGAGGCCGAACTTCTGGAAAATCAGGCCCGGGTGCGCGCCGCATTCGATGCTATCGTCGTTGCGGCCGCGGGCGCCCCGGCTGGCTGACTCCTTGCAGCGTAGCCATGCGGGCCGGGACGAGCGGCGCGTTAACCCTGCACCGGGTTTGCGTGCCGAAGACAAGGAAATCCCGGACTTACATGGTTAATCGCCCGGTGGCGTTGTGCGCGACCGGGAAACCTCCGTCTTCGAAGCGTGTCAATACGGCACGTTTCGGGTAGGTAGAACCTGAGGCGGACGGAGCGCATGTGGAGTAACGGCGCATGGAGCGTCACGATGCGATCGTCATAGGCGCCGGCCTCAACGGTCTGACAGCCGCGGCCAGTCTGGCGCGCGCCGGTCTCGGCGTTCTTGTGCTCGACCGCAATGCGGCGCCGGGCGGCTTGTCTGCGTCGCATGAGATCGCGCCGGGCTTTCGCGTGCCGCGTTACGTGCTGGGTGCGGGCGGTCTGCCTGCGCGCCTTGTCGCCGACCTCGATCTCGCCCGCCACGGCCTGCGTTTTGTTCGCGCCGAAGGCGGCGTCACGATCTTTCCCGACGGCCGCTACCACGCGAGCTACCGCGACGGCGATGTTCACCGGCGCGAGCTTGCGCGTTTTTCACGCCGCGATGCCGACGCATGGACGCGCTATCGCCGCGACATGCTGCGCGCCGCCCGTGCCTTGACGCCGCTGCTTGAGGGCGCGGTGGAATTTCCGGTGGCGCGCGGGCTCTCGGCCTTGCGGGCGCGGCTCGGACTTGCCGGCAAGGTCGCCGCCATCGATGCCGACGAGCGCCGCGACGCATTGCGTCTATGGGCGCTTTCCGCCGCCGAATTTCTGGACAGCTATTTCGAATCCGACGATGTGAAGGCGCATCTTGCCGCCGCCGCGATGATGGGCGGCACGCTGGGGCCGTTGTCGCCCGGCAGCGCCGGCCGGCTCTCGATGCCCTGGCTCGCGGCCCGCGGCGATGCCTATGGCGGCGCGCCCGACATTCTCTTGCCGCATGGCGGCCCGGCCGCGCTGACATCGGCGCTTGTTGCCGTCATCGAGGCACATGGCGGCCGCTTGCGCATGGATGCCGAAGTCACCGACGTCGCGATGCGCGATCTCAAGGTGCGCGGCGTCGTGCTGGCCAATGGCGAGGAAATCGGCGCCGGCGTTGTCCTCTCCGGTCTCGACCTGAAACGCAGCTTCCTCAGCCTCTTTCAGTGGAAAGATCTGCCCGACGGCCTTGTCGGCCGCGTCGGGCGCTTCCGCATGAAAGGTGCGACGGCCAAGGTCAATCTCGCGCTCGATGCCGCGCCGGAATTTCCGGGTATTCCCAAGGGCTGCCCGTCGGTCGCCGGCGGCTTGCGGCTCGCCGGTTCCATCGGCGAGATGCAGCACGCATTCGACGACTGGCGTGCCCGCATCCCGCCGCGCAATCCGCCGATCGAGGTGCTGATCCCCTCGCTTTCCGATGCGACATTGGCGCCGGCCGGATGCCATGTGCTTTCGGCGCTCATTCAGTACGTGCCGGAGGCATTGCATGACGGTCCGTGGAACACGGAGCGGCGCGAAGCGCTCGGCGATCTCGTCGTTGCACGGCTTGAAGCCGCAAGCCCGGGCATCGCCGGCCGCATCGTCGCGCGCGAGGTACTGCTCGCAGCCGACCTCGAGGATCAGATCGGCCTGACCGCGGGCGACATCGCACATGGCGAAACGACGCTCGACCAGATGTTCGTCAATCGTCCGCTGCCGGGCACCGGCGGCTATGATACCGAACTCGAAAATTTCCATGTCTGCTCGCCGAGCGCCCATCCCGGCCCGTTGCTGCCGGGTCAGGCCGGCGCCAACGCCGCCGCGCGCGTTCTCGCGCTTCACCGGAAGCGGGGGTGACGCGCATGGCATGGGGCGGGCGCAAATACGATGCAATCGTGATCGGCGGAGACCTGAACGGTCTTGCCGCCGCGGCCTATCTCGGCCGCGCCCATCAGCGCGTCCTGGTGCTGGAAGAAAGCGCGACGCTCGGCGGCGTCGCCGTCACCGGCGAGATCATGCCCGATTACAGTGTCTCGACGGTTGCCCATCTCGTCGAGGCGCTGCCGCGCAGTGTCGAACGCGATCTGAAACTTGCAAAACATGGCCTGCGCATGGCGGCGCGCGACATTCCGACCGTGGCGCTCGACCGCGACGGCAAGCATCTCGTCGTGCCGCGCAACCGCAAGGACATCGCCGCACTGGCCGTCGCGCAGCCGAAGGACGCCGCTGCCTGGCGCGCTTTCGACCGGCGCATGAAGGCGCATGCCGCGCTCCTCGCGCCGTTGTTGCTCGACGACGCGGCGCCGGCTGCATCCAGCTTGCGGCGTCTCGTCTGGCGCGCAGGGTGGAACCGTGCCGACAGACTGGCCGACCTGCTGCATCTGCTGCCGCAATCGGTCGGCGATCTTCTGGATGCCGAATTCGAATACCCGTTGCTGAAAGGCGCGCTCGCCCTCGACGCGGTGTTGGGTGGTGCCGATGGGCCCTATGCCCTTGGCACCGTGCTGCGCCTTCTTCACCGCATGGCGATGCGCGGCCTCGGTCGTGGGCTTTCCATTCCGCTTGGCGGCCTTGGCGCGGCGACGGATGCATTGGCCGCCGCCGTCGCCGCCGAACGCGGCGAGATACGCACGGGCGCGCGCGTCACACGCTTGCTTGTCGAGAATGGCGCCGTCGCCGGCGTCGAAACCTCGGACGGTATTGCGATCGTCGCGCCGCTGGTTGTCTCGAGCCTCGACCCGCGTTTCACCATGCTCGAACTTCTCGGCGCCGCGCATATCGAAACGGAAGAGGCACGCCGTCTTGCCCGCCCCCCGCGCCCCGGCAGCGTCGCGAAAGTCAATCTGGCGCTCGATGGGCTTCCGGAGTTTCGCGGTCTCGCGCCCGCCATGTGCGGCGCCCGGCTGCTGGTCGCACCGTCTCTTGATGCGGTCGACCACGCCGCGACCGATTTCGGCCAGCGCGCGCTTGCCTCCGAGCCGGTCATGGAAATCACCATCCCGAGCGCCGTCGATCCGGCGCTGGCGCCTTCGGGCCATCATGTAATGTCGGTGCTGGTGCCCTTCATGCCGCATGATGTCGAAGGCGGCTGGACGGCGCGGCGCGACGAATTCATGCAGCACGTGACGAAAACCATCGCGCAGTATTCGCCGGATTTTCTGGACCGCCTGATCGCCGGCGATGTGCTGACGCCGCCCGACATCGAAACGAGGTTCGGGCTTCCAGGCGGCGACTGGTATTGCGGCGGCGCCCGTGTGGCCGACCTTCCCGGTCCCCGCGGTCCGGCGACGCCGGTATCGGGCCTCTGGCTCTGCGGCCCCGGCACCCATGCCGCCAGC
>PHEO01000171.1 GCA_002841195.1 Alphaproteobacteria bacterium HGW-Alphaproteobacteria-11 | reverse complement strand
AGTGGCCCCGTCCCCTCCTGTCAACGCGACCGGGGGCGGCTCTCCGGGCCCTCAGCGGCTTGCGCCGGGGGTCCAGAGCATGTCGCCGGGGCCCGTTCCGTCCCCGTCCTTGTTGACGTAACGGGCGGCCACGAAAAGGAAATCGGACAGCCGGTTCAGATAGTGCAGGGCCGGGGCGCCGACCCGTTCTTCGGGCTTTTCGGCGAGCGCCGCCACCAGCCGCTCGGCGCGGCGGCAGACGGTGCGGGCAAGGTGCAGATGGGCCGCCGCCGGAACCCCCGCCGGCAGCACGAAGGAGCGCAGCGGCTCGAGCCCGGCATTCAGCTCGTCGATCTCGGCCTCGAGCCGCGTCACCTGCGCCTCGACGATGCGCAAGGGCTCGTAGTCGAGCTTTTCGCCCCGGTCGGGCGTCGCGAGGTCGGCGCCGAGATCGAAGAGGTCGTTCTGGATGCGGGCCAGCATGGCGTCGAGCTTTTCCATTCCGGCGGTGTGGAGCCGCGCCACGCCGATCGCCGAATTGGTTTCGTCGACGGTGCCGTAGCTCTCGATCCTGAGCGCGTGTTTCGGCACACGCTCGCCGCTTGCCAGCGCCGTCGTGCCCTTGTCGCCGGTGCGTGTGTAGATCTTGTTCAGCGCGACCATGTCAGCCTTTTGCCAAGGGCAGCATCCGTTTCAGCACATTGTCCTTCAGGACGAAGTGATGATAGAGCGCGGCGGCAATGTGAATCAGCACCAGCGCCAGCAGCAGCCGGCCGTTGATCCCGTGTAGCACATGGCCGATGCCGTTGATCGTGTCGTTCTGCGCGATCTTCAGCGGAATGACGCCGAAGGCGACCGGTTCGCGCTTGGAGGTCGTCACCATCATCAGCCCGAATATCGGCTGCAGCGTCACGCAAAGCATCAGCAGGTGATGCACCGACTTTGCCGAAATTTCCTGCCAGCGTGGCATGGCGGGCAGGGCGGGGCGCGGCTTGCTCATGCGCCAGCCGAGCCAGAAGACCATGACCGTCAGCACGATCAGCCCGAAGCCGAAATGCCATGTTGCCGTCTCGCGGCTCAACGTGAAGCCGCCATAGAGCATCAGCAGCACAAGCACTGCCGCGGCCCAGTGAAACGCCTTGGAGCCGCCGCTGAAAGTTTCGGTCTGCGACATCGGAGCTTCCCCTTTGTTTGCAATCCCGCGCAAGCCTCGCCCGGGTGGCGCCGGTGATCAACCCTTCTTCGCGCGCCTTATTTTTTCCAGCCCTTGCGCCATTTGGCGATGGCCTCGCCGATTTCGTGGGGGCTGTCTTCCTGTATGAAGTGGCTGCCCTTCACGGTCACTTCGGTCTGATTCTTCCAGCTCCGGCAGAACTCGCGCTGTGCGCCGATCAGGATGGCGCCCGGCTCGGCATTGACGAAGAGCTTGGGCAGGCTGTTCTCGGCCATCCAATGTGCATAATCGGCGGCGATCTCGACGACATCGGCCGGCTCGCCGCCGAGCGGGATCTGGCGCGGCCAGGTCAGCGTCGGCCGGCGGTCCTCGCCCGCTTCGCGGAAGGGTCGGCGATAGACGTCCATCTCTTCGTCCGTCATCTTGCGGATCACGGACCCCGGCAGCACCGCCTCGATGAAGAGGTTCTTGTTCAGGATCATCTCTTCGCCGACATCGGAGCGGAAGCCCTGGAAGATGCCCTTGGCCGCCTCGCTCCATTCGCTCCATTCGAGCGGCCGCACGATGCCTTCCATATAGGCGATGCCTTCGACGATACCGCGATGCCGGTTCGCCCAGTCGAAACCCAGCGCCGAGCCCCAGTCGTGTATGACCAGCGTGACGTTCCTCGTTGCGCCGACCGCTTCGAGGAAAGCGTCCAGAAAGCGCCGGTGCTCCCGAAACGTGTAGCGTTCCGGGCCCGAGGGTTCGAGCTTGTCGCTGTCGCCCATGCCGATCAGGTCGGGCGCGATGCAGCGGCCCTGATCCCTCAGATGCGGCATCACATTGCGCCACAGATAGGACGATGTCGGGTTGCCGTGGAGAAAGACGATCGGGTCGCCTTCGCCCATTTCGACATAAGCCATGGAACGTCCCGAGATCGTCACCGACTTCTTCGGGTGTTCGCGCGGCGAAATTTCTTTATCGGTCATCGGCGGCCTCCACGATGTAAACCGGCATGATACGCCGGGCCGCCGTCAGGCCCAAACGGCAAAAAGGGCGCCCCTTGCGGGCGCCCTCATGACCATTTCCCCCGCGCGTTTGCCTAGAAAGTGTAAGCGTAGCGGATGCCGGTATTGGTCAGGCCTTCATTGCGTTTGCACAGACCGCCGTTCGACATGTGCTCGACCGTGAGCATCAGCGCATTCGATTTGTCGAAGCGGTAACCGATCGAACCGCTCTCGTGGAACTGCGCCCGGCAGCCATAGTCCTTGCTGGTCGCGGTCCTGCCGTTGGTCGCGCCGTCATGCACGGCGCCGCCGAATGTCAGGTCGATGAAGAGGGCGTCCGTCAGATCGAAGGTCCAGCCGAGGCCGGCATAGCCGAAGCTGGTGCCGCTGCCGGTGTTGACGGTGCCGCCGATCAGCGGCCGCGGCGCGAAAGCCCAGGAAAGGAACTCAGGCGAGGCGAAACGGATTTCGGCGTTGATGCCGGGGTCGCTCGTCTCGTAGGAGTCGTGGAACATGCTCGAGTCGTGATCCATGACGCCAAGGCGCACTTCGCTGATGAAGCCCTCGGCCGATGCCGGAACGCCGGCGCTGATGAGAGCGGTTGCCACCATGGCGGCAAGCAGACTTGTCTTTTGCTTCACGATGAAACCCCCGATTCCAGAACCCCCGGTCGCCGCGCGATCCTACAGGGTGCTCGCGACAATTCGTAAGCGCCATTTGCGCGAATATGCAGAATTGTTGCAGGCAAGCGTCGGTTTTTGGTTAACGCGGGCACTCACCGGTTGGCGAGATAAAGCCCCAGCATGATGACGACAACGGCCAGAAACTGCAGGCCGACGCGCCAGCGCATCAGCAATTGAGAGCGGTTGGCCGAGCCGCCGCGCATCATGTTCCACAGGCCGGCCAGCAAGACCGCCAGCACCGCAATCAGCGCGATCGGCGCCAGCCAGGTAACGACGAATTCAGACATGGTTGTGTTCCTGGTTGCCGCCTTCGAGCAGGCGGAATTTCTCAGTTGCCGCCTTCAAGCAGACGGCGGGCAATGACTTGCGCCTGGATTTCGGCGGCGCCCTCGAAAATATTCAAAATGCGCGCGTCGCAGAGCACGCGGCTCACCGGATATTCGAGCGCGAAACCGTTGCCGCCGTGGATTTGCAGCGCGTTGTCAGCCGCCGCCCAGGCGATGCGCGCCGCCAGCAGCTTGGCCATGCCCGCTTCGAGATCGCAGCGCCGGCCGCCGTCCTTTTCGCGGGCCGCAAAATAAGTGAGCTGGCGCGCCACCATGATTTCGACGGCCATCGTCACCAGCTTGCCGTTGACGCGCGGGAAATCGTAGATCGGCTTGCCGAACTGGATGCGCTCTTGCGCATAGCGCAAGCCGAGCTCCAGTGCCGATTGCGCGACGCCGACGGCGCGGGCCGCAGTCTGGATGCGGGCGCTTTCGAAGGTCTGCATCAATTGCTTGAAGCCCTGGCCTTCCTCGCCGCCAAGCAGGTTTTCGGCCTTTACCTCGAAATCGTCGAAGCCGATCTCGAATTCCTTCATGCCGCGATAGCCGAGCACTTCGATTTCGCCGCCCGACATGCCCTTCGCCGGAAAGGGGTTGGCGTCGTCGCCGCGCGGCTTTTCCGCGAGCAGCATCGACAGGCCCTTGTAGCCCGGCGCGTCGTTGGTGCGGCAGAGCAGCGTCATCACGTCCGCGCGGGCGGCGTGTGTAATCCATGTCTTGTTGCCGTTGATCTTGTAGACGTCGCCCTCGCGCTTCCCGCGCGTGCGCAGGCTTGCGAGGTCGGAGCCGGTGTTCGGTTCGGTGAAGACGGCCGTGGGCAGCACTTCGCCGCTCGCGATCTTCGGCAGCCACTTGTCTTTCTGTTCCTTCGTGCCGCCGCCGAGGATCAGTTCAGCGGCGATTTCGGAGCGCGTGCCGAGCGAACCGACGCCGATGTAACCGCGCGACAATTCCTCGGAGACGACGCACATCGATTCCTTGCCGAGGCCGAGGCCGCCGAATTCTTCCGGGATCGTCAGACCGAAGACGCCAAGCTCGGCCATCTGCTGCACGACCGGCATCGGGATGTAGTCGTCTTTCAGGTGCCACTCATGGGCATGCGGGATCACTTCGGCATCGGCGAAGCGGCGCATCTGGTCGCGGATCGCGTCGTAGGTCTCTTCGAGCCCCGTATCGCCAAAGGTCGCGGCGCCGGCATTGGCGGCGATCAGTTCGGCCAGCCGCGCGCGCACCGCCGTTGTGAAGCCGGCGCTTGCGAGCCGGCGCACCGCCGGCACGGCACGGAATGCGGCGACATCTTCCTCCGTCAGCCCGAGATCGGCGGGACGCACCGTCTCGCCCTGGCTCATCGGAATGCCGCCCGCAAGCTGGTTCAGATATTCGCCGAAGGCGGCCTGCACCAGCAGCGCCTCGAACTCGCCGAGGCGCTTCTCGCCGCTCATGCGCGCGGCATAGGCCGCCATCTGGCGCAGCGCTTCCACATAGGTCGCCGTCCATGCAAAACCATGCACCGCAAATTGCTCGCGCTCGATCGCGGCCGCCGAGACCTTGCCGTCCTTCGCCACCAGTGCGAAGACCGAGGCCCGCGCCTTCGCCAGCAGCGCGTCGGCGGCGTCGACGGCTTGCGGCGTCAGCGCCAGCAGGTCGGCGAGCTGCAGCGCCTCTCCGGCTCGGGCGGGCGATTTGGCGGCGGCGCTTTCGGCAGGGCTCATGGGGTGAACTCGTCTCGATGACTGTGTAAAAAGGCGGGAAGCGGCGGGTCCGGCGGCATGGCGCCGCCCTCTCGATGTCTATATATCTCGAACACCCCCGTCCGGCCAGCCGGGCGGGGCGCATGCGGCGAAGGGCCCCGGCGGCCCGCAAACGGGGGTTCGATGGACAACACCAAGGTTGTCGGCCTTGTGGTCGGGGCGCTTCTGGTGGCGCTTTCGGTGCTGATGCTGGTGCCGATCCTCGCGGAACTCGTCGCCAATAGCGGCGACTGGCAGGCCTTTCTGGGCAGCGCCGTCATCACCGGCTTTGTCGGCGGGGCGCTGATGCTCGCCAACCAGACGGAAGACCGCGACCTCGGGCACCGCGCCACCTTTCTCGTCACGGTGCTGAGCTGGCTTTCGGTCGGCGCCTTCTCGGCGCTGCCCTTCGCCCTGTCGCGCGTCGGCATGTCCTATCCGGACGCCTTTTTCGAAGCCATGTCGGGCTTCACCACCACCGGCGCCACCGTGATGACCGGCCTCGACATGACGCCGCCCGGCCTTCTCCTCTGGCGCTCGCTGCTGCAATGGGTCGGCGGCATCGGTATCATCGTCACCGCGGTCGCCATTTTGCCGTTCCTCCGCGTCGGCGGCATGCAGCTCTTCCGTACCGAGAGCACCGACCGCTCCGACAAGGTACTGCCGCGCCCCGGACAGATCGCGGTCGCCATCGGCGAGGTTTATCTGCTGCTGACGCTTCTCTGCGCGCTTGCTTACATGCTGGCCGGCATGTTGCCGTTCGACGCGCTCAACCACGCGATGACGACGGTCGCGACCGCCGGCTATTCGACGCATGACGCCTCGTTTGCATATTTCGACAGCGCGCTGATCGAGTGGATCGCCGTCGTCTTCATGATTTCCGGCGCCGTGCCGCTGGTGCTGTACGTCCATACCGCACGTGGCACCGGCGAGACGCTGTGGGGCGATCCTCAGGTGCGCACCTTTGTCGGCCTCCTGGCGGCGGTTTCCATCGTGATGGCGCTTTGGCTGGCGGCGCGCGGCGATTATTCCTTCTTCACGGCGCTGCGCTACACGGCCTTCAATGTCACCTCCATCGTCACCACCACGGGCTTTGCCAGTACTGACTACACGGCCTGGGGTTCGTTTGCGGTCATGGCCTTCCTCTTCCTGATGTTCATCGGCGGCTGCACCGGCTCGACCTCGGGCGGCATGAAGATCTTCCGCCTGCAGGTGCTCGCCATGCTCCTCCGCACGCAGGTGCGTCAGACGCTTTATCCGCATGTCGCGCAGACGCTGCGCTACGGCAACCGCACGGTCAGCCGCGACATCGTGTTTTCGGTCGCCTTGTTCGTCTTTGTCTATCTGGCGTCCATGGTCGTCGTCGCGATGGTGCTTGCCGGTTTCGGTCTCGATTTCATCACCGCGCTTTCCTCGGCCGTCACCTCGATCGCCAATGTCGGCCCCGGCCTCGGACCTATCGTCGGCCCCGCCGGCAATTTCGCGAGCCTCCCCGATGGCGCCAAGATCGTCATGGCGCTTGCCATGCTTCTCGGCCGCCTCGAACTGTTGACGGTGCTGGTCATGTTCTCGAAGGATTACTGGCGGGAGTGAGGACAAAAATGCCGATAGCCGGTCGTCCGGGCGCAACGTAACATGCCGCGATGCCGGCGGGGGCGCCGGAGACCGAGGGGTCGACAGTGAAGGCGGCGGGGGGAGATACACCGGCGGGCGAGGCGGCGGGGCTGGTCGACCAGGTCTATGCGACCGTGCTCGAACCCGGACG
>PHEO01000170.1 GCA_002841195.1 Alphaproteobacteria bacterium HGW-Alphaproteobacteria-11 | reverse complement strand
TGCGTCGATCGCCGTGCTCGTCCTCGGCGTCTTCGACCTCAACGCGCTTGGGCTGGCCTTCGTGATCGCGCAGGCCGTCGCCGTCGCCATCCTTGCCGAACTGCAATTCCTCGGTGTACGGCGGATGGGCTGAGGGACGGCAACATCCGAAACCGGGAAGGCCGCGGGCGCGATCCCGCGGCCTTTTCTGTATGCTGAGCTTCCCGCCGCGTTGCCTTCCTCTCGACTACGGAATTTCCGTAGTTTTCCTTGACGCTACGGAAATCCCGTATATGCTGCCCGACGATGGCCCCGAGGAGTTCGAATGGGACGATGAGAAGGCCGCCGCCAATCTCGCCAAACACGGGATTGCGTTCGAAACGGCCGCCGAAGTTTTCAGCGATCCCGACCGCCTCGACATCGATGACGACCGTTTCGTCTATGGCGAGGAGCGGCGAAACGCCGTGGGCGCGGTCGACGATGTTGTGTTGACCGTCAGCTACACAATGCGCGAAGGCGTTTGCCGGATTATCTCGGCGCGGCGCGCGAGCAGGAAGGAGCGCGAAGCCTATGGCGACCGTTCGATATAAGCGCGGCGAAAGGAAGAAAACACCCGGCTTTTCGGAAGCGAAGAAGCCGCGCTTCGACGCGCGCGAGCCCGTGCCCGATGCCGATGCGCCGGAACTGACCGACGAACAGCTTGCCCGCGCGAAGGCCGCGCGCTTCGTGAAGTCGGTGCGCGCGGAAACCGGGTTGAGTCAGGAGGCGTTCGCCGCGCGTTACCACATCAATGTTGCCCGTCTGCGCGACTGGGAGCAGGGCCGCTCAACGCCTGACAGCGCGATTATCGCCTATTTCAAGATGATCCGGCGGGAGCCAGAGGTGGTGGCGCGGGTGGTGGAGGACCCCCAAAGAACAAAAACTAGCACCCGATAAAATGGCAAGTAACAATTCTATTGGTCATAGGAATGTGAAATGGCACTCACTCTTAAGAGGTTCTTTAGGCGAAAGCTTAAGGGGACGGCACTCGTGCGCGCTCGTTTTGAGACCCTAAGACATAGCATTGAATTGTCTGGGCCACTTGTGAAGTTAGGGGTGGCCCAAGTAGCTGACCTATGCTGGAGAATCTTTCGCGCCAAGTTTCCTGAGATGGAAACTTTTCTTCAGCTGTGTCATGGCGAGAAGAGAAAGGTTCTCGATGAATTCGCTGCCCTTGCAGAAAAAACTGAAGATGACGAGAGCAAGGGATTGGCCCCGTCAGGGGCTACATATGGAGCATCATTATTCGTGATGTATATCACTGCGCTGGCACATGGAGATGCCGCTGATCTGGTGAACCATATAGCCGATTTTATCGAGCCGTACTCCAGGCTCGGATTTGAGGTGCAACAAAGCGCTCGTGATGCTTAAGCATTGCATTTTGACAGAGTGTTAGATCAAAAAAGCCGCCGGGTTGCCCCGGCGGCTTTGATCGTCTGGTCCGTTGAAGACGCGGGCTTAGTGGGCGCCGGCCTTCTTGAACTGGTCGGCTTCGGTCGAGTCGCCGAGCGCCGTGGTGGAGCTTTCGCCGCCGGCCGCCGCGATGGCGACGAGGTCGAAATAGCCGGTGCCGACTTCGCGCTGGTGGCGGGTCGCGGTGTAGCCCTTGGCTTCCGAGGCGAACTCGGCCTGCTGCAGCTCCGAGTAAGCCGCCATGCCGCGGTCGCGGTAGCCCGACGCCAGCTCGAACATGCCGTGGTTGAGCTGGTGGAAACCGGCCAGCGTCACGAACTGGTACTTGTAGCCCATCGCGGCGATTTCCTTCTGGAACTTCGCGATCGTCGCCTTGTCGAGATTGGCTTCCCAGTTGAAGCTCGGCGAGCAGTTATAGGCCAGAAGCTGGTCCGGATATTCCTTCTTCACCGCTTCGGCGAAGCGCTTGGCGTCGTCGAGGTTCGGCTTCGAGGTTTCCCACCACAACAGGTCGGCATAAGGCGCGAAGGAGAGGCCGCGCTTGATGCAATGATCGACGCCCGTTCCCGGCTTCAACCGGTAGAAGCCTTCGATAGTGCGGCCCTTGTCGAAATCGATGAACTCGTGATCGCGCTCGTCGATGTCCGACGTGATGAGGTTGGCGCTTTCCGCGTCGGTGCGCGCCATGATGAGCGTCGGCGTGCCCATGACGTCGGCGCCGAGGCGCGCGGCGTTGAGATTGCGCTCATGCGCGCGGCTCGGGATCAGAACCTTGCCGCCGAGATGGCCGCACTTCTTTTCCGACGCCAGCTGGTCTTCGTAGTGAACGCCCGAGGCGCCGGCTTCGATGTAAGCCTTCATGATTTCGAAGCAGTTGAGCGGGCCGCCGAAGCCGGCTTCCGCGTCGGCGACGATCGGCACGAACCAGTCGCGCTTGGCGCCGCCTTCCGAATGCTCGATCTCGTCGGCGCGCTTCAGCGCCCGGTTGATCTTCTTGGCGAGCTCGGGGCCGGCATTGGCCGGATAGAGCGACTGGTCGGGATACATCGCGCCGGCCGTGTTCGCGTCGGCGGCAACCTGCCAGCCCGACAGATAGATCGCCTTCAGGCCCGCACGCGCCATCTGCATGGCCTGGTTGCCCGAAAGCGCGCCCAGCGAGTGGACGTAATCGGTCGTGTGCAGCAGTTCCCAGAGCTTGTTCGCGCCGCGTGTCGCCAGCGTGTGCTCGATGGGGAAGGAGCCGCGCAGCTTCTCGACGTCTTCGACGCTGTAGTTGCGCTTCACATTGTCGAAGCGGCCCTTGGGCGCTCCGGGAACGAGATCGTAGAAGGTCTTCTTGCTCATGGGACTGTCCTCAACGGGGTCAGGATGGTTGGATTCAGGCTTGTTTCGATTCAAGGATGGTTTTCGTTTTCGAGAATGAGGCGATAGGCAGGCAGCGTCAGGAATTCCTCGCAATCCTGCGCCTTGGTCATTTCGGCAAAGAGGCGGATCGCCTCCTCGAAGTGACCGTCGTTCCAGCGCGCCTCGCCCAGCGTTTCGCGAAGCGTCTTCATTTCGTCGGCGAGAACTTCGTCGAAAAGTTCGGGCGTCACCTTGCGGCCGTCGGAAAGCGCCGCGCCGTGATAGATCCACTGCCAGATCTGCGTGCGGCTGATCTCGGCGGTGGCGGCGTCTTCCATCAGGTTGTAGAGCGGCACCGCGCCGCGGCCGCCGATCCACGCCTCGATATACTGAACGCCGACGCGGCAGCACTCGCGCATGCCGTGTTCGGTACGTTCGCCCTTGTGCGGCGTGAGCAGTTCCTTCTGGCCGACATTCACGTCCTGGCGCTGGCGGGCGAGCTGGTTCGGCCCTTCGAGCTTGCCGAAAATTTCCATCGCGACCTTCACGAGATCGGGATGCGCGACCCAGGTGCCGTCGTGACCGTTATTGGCCTCGCGTTCCTTGTCGGCGCGGACCTTGTTGAAGGCCGCTTCGTTGGCGGCCTCGTCGCCTTTGACCGGGATCTGCGCCGCCATGCCGCCCATCGCGAAGGCGCCGCGCTCGTGGCAGGTTTTCACAAGCAGCAGCGAATAGGCGTTGAGGAAAGCGTCGCCCATCACCACCTGCGCGCGGTCGGGCAGGATGAAGTTGGGGTTCTTTCCGAGCCGCTTGATGTAGCTGAAGATGTAGTCCCAGCGGCCGCAATTGAGGCCGACGATATGGTCCTTCAGCTCATGGAGAATTTCGTGCATCTCGAAGGCAGCCGGCAGCGTCTCGATCAGCACTGTCACCTTGATGGTGCCGTTCTTGATGCCGAGTGCCTTCTGCGCGTGAACGAAAACGTCGTTCCAGAGCCGCGCTTCCTTGTGACTTTCCATTTTCGGCAGATAGAAATAAGGGCCGGAACCAGATGCGATCTGGCGCTTCGCGTTGTGGAAGAAGTAGAGGGCGAAATCGAATAACCCGCCCGACATTGGCTGCCCGTCGATCTCGACATGCGCTTCTTCCAGATGCCAGCCGCGCGGCCGGACGATCAGCGTCGCCGGCTTCGCGATGACGTCATAGCGCTTGCCGTTCGTCTCGTCCGTGAAGCCGATCTGTTTGTCCCAATAGGCCATCATGTTGAGCTGGCCGCCGATCATGTTGTCCCAGGTCGGCGCCGCCGCGTCCTCGAAATCGGTCATGTAGGACTGCGCGCCGGAATTGAGCGCGTTGATGACCATCTTGCGGTTGTCGACCGGGCCGGTGATCTCGGTGCGGCGGTCGAGCAAGTCCTTGGGGATCGGTGCGACCTTCCAGTCGCCCTCGCGGATGGATTTCGTTTCCGGCAGGAAGTCCGGCAATTCGCCGGCGTCGAACTTCTTCTGCCGCTCGGCGCGAGCGGCCAGGAGCTCGCGGCGGCGCGCGCCGAACTTGCGTTCAATGTCGGCGACGAAGGAAAGCGCCTCGGCGGTCAGCACGCGCTCATAGCCCGGCTTCATCGCGCCCTTGACGGCGATGCCGTCGGCAATCTTCGTGGCTGCGCTGGTGCTCATGCTCGCTCGCCTCCCTTGGCCGGTGTTGGGGCCGGTCCTGACGGTGTTCCGATGCGCGCGGTCATACAATCTCGACAGCTTCTTGTCCAATGTTTCCTAAGTGATTGAAATTATTGAAGTAAAGAACTTCACAGGATTCCGGTGCGATTCTGTTGATTATGTAAATCTTGTAAATTACAGTCCCGGAAACAGGCGGAAAAACCGGGAGATTTCGGACATGGCTTCGGACAAAAAAGTCTTTGCCGGCCCACGCATTAGGCGGCTCCGGCGCGAGCGCGGGCTGACCCAGGCGCGCATGGCGGCCGATCTCGGCATTTCGGCGAGCTACCTCAACCTGATCGAACGCGACCAGCGCCCGGTTTCGGTGCAGATCCTGCTGAAGCTGGCCGAGGTCTATGACGTCGAGCTTCGGACGCTGGGCGGTGACGACGAGGCGCAGGCGCTGACGGCGCTCAGGGAGGTCTTCGCCGACCCGCTGTTCCGCGACGCGGGGCTTTCCGCGCAGGATCTGCAGGACATGGCGGGTGCAAGCCCGGTGGCGGCGGATGCCGTGGCCCGGCTCTACCGGGCCTGGCAGGAAAGCGTCACCAACGGCTCGATACTGGCCGAGCGCCTTGCCGACCGCGACATGGGCGACGGCGCCGAGGCGCCCGGCCTGCCGCTGGAGGAAGTGCGCGACTTCATCAACAGCCGCAACAACCATTTCCCCGAACTCGACGACGCGGCAGAGCGGCTCTACACCCAGATGGGTCTCGGCGCCGACGAGCCCTATGTGAGCCTGCGCAACACGCTGCGCGACATGCACGGCGTTTCGACGCGCGTGGTGCCGGCCGACATGATGCCGCTCGAACTGCGCCGCTACGATCGCCACCGCCAGACGATTTTCCTGTCGGAACTGCTCGACCAGCCGGGGCGCTCCTTCCAGCTTGCCTATCAGCTCGGCTATTTCGAGCAATCGCGCACCATCGAGGACATCGTCGAGGCGTCGGGCCTCGAAAGCGACGAGGCGCGGCGCCTCTGCCGCGTCTCGCTGGCGAATTATTTCGCCGCCGCGCTGCTGATGCCCTATGCGGCCTTCCACAAGACGGCGGAGGCAACGCGCTACGACATCCGCCTGCTCGGCCGCCGCTTCGGCACCAGTTTCGAGCAGGTCTGCCACCGGTTAACCACGCTGCAACGCGCCGGCGCGCGCGGCATCCCGTTCTTCCTCATTCGCGTCGACAATGCCGGCAATGTCTCGAAGCGGTTTTCTGCCGCAGGTTTCCACTTTGCCCGCTTTGGCGGTACCTGCCCGCGCTGGAATGTGCATGATGCCTTCCGCGTTCCGGGCCAGATCTACACGCAGATAGTCCAGATGGAAGACGGCACCCGCTATTTCTCGATCGCCCGCACGGTGAGCCGCGCCGGTTCCGGCATCGGCGTGCCCGGCGACCAGTATGTGGTGGGGCTGGGCTGTGAAATCGCCCATGCGCCACGCCTCGTCTACAGCCAGGGCTACGATCTCGACGACGAACGCGGCGCCATGCCCATCGGCGTCAATTGCCGGTTGTGCGAGCGGCTCGACTGTTCGCAACGCGCCTTCCCGCCGCTGAAGCACCGTCTGACCGTCGACGATCATGTACGCGGCATCTCGCCTTTCGGCGTTCCGGCAAGGAGCGCGTGACAGTCCGATGCGTCCCGATGCCCGTCCCACTGCCGCAACGCGCCCGCGCGATCTCTGGATCGCCATCGGCATCGCGCGGTCGAACTCGTCGTAGCGGGTCAGGATGTCGCCCTCGAAGGCGAAGGTCCCGTCACCGTTGTTGCGGTAAGCGACGAGGTCGCGGTGGCACTCGCCGCCGCGATCGGTGCACGGCGCGCTCGCCACGCCCGCCGCGGCCGCGTCGGGGATGAAGCGGATGAGCACGAGGTCGCGGTGGCCGTCGTTGTCGAGGTCCGCGAAGGCCGCGGCCTTGACCAGGTTCTCGCCGCGCAGGCCGGCCTCGTCGGTGACGTCCTCGAAGCCGTCGCCGGTGTTGCGCAGCAGCTGCGAGCGCCCGAAGTGCCCGAGCAGGACGTCCGGCCGGCGATCGCCGTCGTAGTCCGCCACGGCCATCGCGTAGCCGCCCCGCCGGATGGCCTCGGCGCGGCTCGTCACCGGGACCGCGTCGAGCCCCGCGGCCGCCGTCCCGTCGACGAAGGTCGGCTGGCGGTCACTCGCCAGGGTGA
>PHEO01000371.1 GCA_002841195.1 Alphaproteobacteria bacterium HGW-Alphaproteobacteria-11 | reverse complement strand
GATGGCCTTATCGCGCGCGGCGGCGGCCCGTCTGGCCGAGGCCCATTTTCTTGGCAAGCTTGGAGCGCGCCTGGGCATAATTCGGCGCCACCATCGGGTAGTCGCGCGGCAGGCCCCATTTCTCGCGATATTGCTCGGGGCTCAGGTCGTAGTGGGTGCGCAGGTGCCGCTTCAGCGATTTGAATTTCTTGCCGTCTTCGAGGCAGATCAGATGGTCGGGCGTTATCGACTTGCGGATCGACACCGCCGGTTCCGGGCGCGGCCCGGCCTCGACGGCCCCTCCCACCGAGATTTGCGCCAATGTGCCGAAGACTTTGTGGATAAGACCGGCCAGTTCTTCTGGGGCTATCTTGTTGTGACCGGCATAGGCCGAAACGATCTCGGCCGTCATCTCGATGAGTTCAGTCTTATCCGCCACCACCGCCTCGTAATTTGTTCGGCACGCCGTCCGCCCCCCGACAAGTACCACTTTTCGGGTCGATAATTAATCCGAATATTACAAATGATTCTATAGCTCTTTTGGCGATTAGCAATCAAGGGGCCGAATGTAGCACCCCACTGCAAATCACCGCGTCGCGATTAACCACGATTTAGAGCGATTTACACCTTGGCAAGACCGCTTCGTGCCTTTCCGGCCGCTGCATATTGTCCGGCGAGCCAGCCGCCGATGCGTTTGATCGCCTGCTCGCCCTCCGGCAGCATCTGATAGAAGGCCTGCCAGACATGGATCATGCCGTCCCAGATATCGAGATCCGCCGCGACGCCGGCGGCGCGGGCGCGGGCATCGAGATCGCGCGCATCGTCGAGCAGCACCTCGTCGCTGCCGACCTGAATCAGCAGCGGCGGCAGGCCTGCAAGATCGCCGTGATTGGGCGAGGCCAGCGGTTCGCGCGGATCGGCGCCGGCCAGATACATCGCCGCCAGTTCCTTGATGCCGGCCTGCGTGATCATCGGGTCGGCCGCGGCGCATGACGCATAGGTGCCGGTGTCGCAGGTGAGATCGGTCCAGGGGCTCAACAGGGCGGCGGCCATCGGCATCGGAAGGCCGTCGCGTTTGGCCGCCAGCAGTGTCGCCATTGCGAGGCCGCCGCCCGCCGAATCGCCTGCCAGCGCGATCGCCTTCGGCGCATGGCCCTCGGCAAGAAGCCAGCGATAGGCCTTCAGCCCGTCATCGACCGCCGCCGGAAACGGGTGCTCGGGCGACAGCCTGTAATCGAGACTCAGCACGTTTGCGCGCGCCGCCAGCGCCAGCCGCGACGTCAGGTGGCGATGCGACACCGGCGAGCCCAGCACATAGCCGCCACCG
>PHEO01000370.1 GCA_002841195.1 Alphaproteobacteria bacterium HGW-Alphaproteobacteria-11 | reverse complement strand
TGCAAGAACGTGTGGACCAGCCGCGAAGGCATGGAATACGCATGGTTCAACAATGTCGAGACCAAGCCGGGCATCGGCTATCCCAAGGACTGGGAGAACCAGAAACGCTGGAACGGCGGCTGGGTGCGCACCCCCGGCGGATCAATCCGGCCCAAGATGGGCGGCAAGTGGCGGCTGCTGGCGAAGATTTTCGCCAACCCCGACTTGCCTGAGATTGACGATTACTACGAACCCTTCACCTTCGATTACGCCCATTTGCAAAAGGCGGGCGAAAGCAAGGCCTTCCCCACCGCGCGCCCGCGCAGCCTGATTTCAGGCCAGCGGATGGAAAAGATCGAATGGGGGCCGAACTGGGAAGAAATCCTGGGCGGCGAGTTTTCCAAGCGGTCGGAAGATTACAATTTCGACGGGGTGCAGAAGGAGATTTACGGCCAGTTCGAAAACACCTTCATGATGTATCTGCCGCGCCTGTGCGAACATTGCCTCAACCCCACCTGCGTCGCCGCCTGCCCATCGGGCGCGATTTACAAGCGCGAGGAGGACGGGATTGTCCTGATTGATCAGGAGGCGTGCCGCGGCTGGCGGATGTGCGTTTCGGGCTGCCCTTACAAGAAAATCTACTACAACTGGAAATCCGGCAAGAGCGAGAAATGCATCTTCTGCTATCCGCGCATCGAGGCAGGCCAGCCGACCGTGTGCAGCGAAACCTGCGTCGGGCGGATCCGCTATCTCGGCGTGATGCTGTATGATGCCGACCGCATCGAGGAAGCGGCGAGCGCCGAGAATGTCGAGGATCTGTATCAGGCGCAGCTCGATATCTTCCTCGATCCGCATGATCCGGCGGTGATCGAACAGGCGCGCAAAGACGGCGTGCCCGAAAACTGGCTGGAGGCTGCGCGCCATTCGCCGGTTTACAAGATGGCGATGGAATGGAAGGTCGCCTTCCCGCTCCACCCCGAATATCGCACGCTGCCGATGGTCTGGTATGTGCCGCCGCTGTCACCGATCAATGCGGCGGCGAGCGCGGGGCAGATTTCGGTCAACAACAATATGCCCGATGTGCGGTCCTTGCGCATCCCGCTCAAATACCTTGCCAACCTGTTGACCGCAGGCGACGAGGAGCCGGTGGCGTTGTGCCTTGAAAGGATGCTGGCGATGCGCGGCTATATGCGCGCCAAAACGGTCGACGGCGTGCATAATGAAAGCATCGCCGAAGCCGTCGGCCTGACCGGCGCGCAGATCGAGGAAATGTACAAGGTGATGGCGCTGGCCGATTACGAGGATCGCTTCGTCATCCCCACCGGCCA
>PHEO01000169.1 GCA_002841195.1 Alphaproteobacteria bacterium HGW-Alphaproteobacteria-11 | reverse complement strand
GGTGTCGGAAGCAGGCGCCTATGATGACGAGTTGCTTGACCGCCATTTCATCACCGGCGACGGGCGCGGCAACGAAAACATCGGCCTGACCGCCGTTCACCACATCTTCCATTCCGAACACAACCGCCAGATCGAGCTGCAAAAGCTCACGATTCTGGGCTCTGGTGACATCGATTTCATCAATGAATGGTTGCTTGACGATCTCACGCCTGGTGACCCGATTCCGCCCGCTGATCAACTCGTGTGGGATGGCGAGCGGCTGTTCCAGGCCGCGCGATTTGCCACCGAGATGCAGTATCAGCATCTGGTGTTCGAAGAGTTTGCGCGCAAGATTCAGCCCAATATCGACCCCTTCGTGTTCAACTCGGTCACCGACATCAACCCGGCGATCTTTGCCGAATTCGCCAACACGGTTTACCGCTTTGGCCACTCGATGCTGACCGACAGCATGCCGCGGATCTTTGCCGATGGCAGCAGCGACGACATGGGGCTGATTGCCTCGTTCCTCAACCCGATCGCCTTTTTGCATGACGCGGATGGCAACGAGATTTCGGCTGACGAGGCCGCAGCCGCACTTGTGCGGGGGCTGAGCCGCGAACATGGCAACGCGATTGACGAATTCGTGGTTGACGCGCTGCGCAACAATCTGGTCGGGCTGCCGCTCGACCTTGCGGCCATCAACATTGCGCGGGGCCGTGAAACCGGGGTGCCCACGCTGAACGAAGCGCGTGCGCAACTTTATGCCGCGACCGGGTCAACCTTCCTGCAACCCTATGATAACTGGGTTGAATTCGCCGTAAATCTGAAGAATTCGGCATCTGTCATCAACTTCATCGCGGCTTACGGCACGCATGCGTCCATTCTTGCGGCCGAGACACTGGCCGACAAACGCGGCGCCGCCATGAATATCGTGTTCGGCAACCCCGATCTGAGCGAGCCGGAGTTGAGCGCATGGAACGCCGAGCGCGCGGCCTTTCTTTATGGCGATGCGGCGCTGACCGGGGTCAACGCGATCGACCTCTGGATCGGCGGCCTTGCCGAAAAGACCATGCCGTTTGGCGGCATGCTCGGGTCTACATTCAACGCGGTGTTTGAAGCGCAGCTTGAAGCGCTGCAAGATGGCGACCGTTTCTATTACCTGACCCGCACGCAGGGTCAGAACCTGCTGACCGAGCTCGAAAACAACTCGTTTGCCAAGCTGATCATGGCCAACACCGCGCTGGCCGACCCCGGCGCCGATGGCATCCGCGGCACCGCCGATGATGTGGTTTCGCGCCATATCGGCACCGATATCTTCGCGCTTTATGACGGCATGCTTGAGGTCGACATCTCGCAGCAACTCTTCCCCGATCCGGAAGGCAACGATCCGGTGCTTGAGGCATTGGGCCTTGGCAAGGTTGTGCGCGATAATCCGGCGACGCCGCAGGTCGAGACCAATTACCTGCGCTACTTCGGCGGCGAGCATATGATGATCGGCGGCACCAACAACAATGACACGATCATTGGCGGCTGGGGCGATGACGCGATCTGGGGCGATGGCGGTGATGACCGCATCGAGGCGGGCGCAGGCGTCGATCTGGTCAACGGCGGTGCCGGTGACGACATCATCACCGACAGCGGCGACAGCGGCGATTTCCTCAAAGGCGACGACGGCAACGACGTGATCGCCAACTCGAACGGACTCGACATCCTGATGGGTGGCCGCGGCAAGGACGTGTTCTTTGTCGGCGTCGATGCCACCGAAGTGTTCGGCGGCGAAGGCGATGACTTTATTCTTGGCGGCGCAGATGGCGATTTCCTGATCGGCGGCGAGGGCGACGACTGGATCGAAGGCGGCCCCGGCTTTGATGTGATCGCTGGCGACAACTCGGAACTGTTCTTCAACAGCGCCATCGTCGGGCATGACGTGATGTTCGCGGGCAGCGACGAACAGGATTTCGATGCGGAATCCGGGGATGACATCATGGTTCAGGGCGAAAGCGTCGTGCGCAATGAAGGCATGTTCGGCTTTGACTGGGCGATCTACAAGGGCGTGGCCGTTGCCGCCGATGCCGATCTTCGCATCAAGATCTTCACCACCGAACAGGCCGACATTCTGCGCAACCGTTTCGACAAGGTCGAGGCGCTGTCGGGCTGGGCGCAGAATGACGTGCTGCGCGGCGATGACCGCACGGCGGGTGATCCGGCGTTGGTCGGCGGAGTTGGCGCCAACGAGGCGATCTTCTTCAACGACGGGCTCGATCAGGCGGGTATCGACCGCATTGCCGGGCTTTCGCAAATCGTTCAGGTCGGCGCGAACGGCTTTTTCGAGGCGGGCAACATTCTGTTGGGTGGTGCCGGGTCGGACATGCTGCAAGGCAATGGCGGCGACGACATCCTTGATGGCGACCGCTGGTTGAACGTGCGGATCCGGCTTACCGCGCCGAACGCCGAAAATACCCCTGCCAACGAAATCGCTTCGATCGACAGCCTCAAGCATGTGTTCGCGGCCAATGACGCCTATGGCAACGCGGTGCCTTCGGCCTGGGTCGGCAAATCGTTGTTTGAACTGATGATCGACCGAGTGATCACGCCGACGCAGCTGCATATCGTGCGCGAAGTCGTGACAACCGGCGTGGCTGCCAGCGATGTTGACGTTGCGCTGTTCAATGACGTTTTTGCCAACTACACGATCATCCAGAATGGCGATGGCAGCGTGACGGTGCGCCATGACACGGTCAGTGCGGTTATCGACCCGCAAACCGGGCGGCAGCTGCTTTCAGATGGCACCGACACCCTGCGCAACATCGAGATCGCGCGGTTTGTTGACCGTGACTTCAGTCTGGTCAACTCGGCCCCCACCGGCGCGTTGATGATCACCGGCACCGAAAACGTGCTGACCGCCAACCGCTCGGCCGTTCAGGACGCGGATGGCATGCCGGCCGCCAACAATGCCTATTCATACCAGTGGCAGCGGTCGTCAAATGGTGTCGATGGCTGGGTGAACGTTGGCACCGGCACCACCTTCAACACCAACAACAACCAGGACTTCCACCGCGTGATCATGACCTACACCGACCTGAATGGGCGGGTAGAATCTGTCACCTCTGCGATAACGGCGCGTGTCGGCACGAACGGTGCGGAAACCGTTGACGGCAATGCCGGCGCAAACCTTCTGAATGGCCGCAACGGCAATGACACCATCAACGGTCTTGACGGCGACGACATCATCAACGGCGGTGGCGGGAATGATGTTCTCAACGGCGGTATCGGCAACGATACGATCTTTGGCGGCACCGGCGCCGATACCATCAACGGCGGCGACGGCGATGATGTCATCGTCTTCGATATCGACGGCAACAACGGTGGAAACGATGTGGTGTCCGGCGGCGCCGGTTTCGACACCCTGGCAATCATTGATAGCGGACTGGGCAACGAAACCCTGAACGCGGTGTTCAACGGCACGCGGATCACGCAGGTTGAAGGCGGTGGGTCGATCGCGGCAGATGTTGAAAGTGTCACGGCAGATCTTGCGGGCGGCACCGGCGACGCGCTTGTCTATTCGGCAACCTCTGCAGCGGTCACAGTCGATCTTGGCGCTGGAACGGCGTCGGGGTTCACCTCGATTGCCAATATCGAGAATGTCACCGGCACCAACAATGCTGACGTTCTTACCGGAAACGCAGCAAACAACGCGCTGACCGGCGGCTCGGGCAATGACACGCTGACCGGCGGCAACGGCAATGACAACATCAATGGCGGTGCGGGCACAGACCGGGCGGTTTTTGTCAACGCAGCGACCGCGCACGGCTTTGCGCTGAACGGAGCCAATCTCGTGGTGACGGGCGCCGAGGGCACCGACACCCTGATCAGCATCGAGCAGCTTCAGTTCGGGGCCTCGGTGTATTCTGCGGCAACCAACACGCTGGTTCAGGGCACCAATGGCAACAACAACGCGATCAACGGCGGCGCCAATTCCGAGCTTATCCTTGGCTTCAACGGCAATGACGCGATCAACGGCAACGGTGGCAATGACATCATCTTCGGCGGCACCGGAACCGACACGATAACCGCAGGCGCGGGCGACGATACCATTGTCTGGAACGTCGGCGACGGGCGCGATATCGTCAACGGTGGCGCCGACAACGACACCGTCATCATCAACGGCAACGCCAGCAACGAGACCTTCCGGGTCTATACGCGGGCGGCATGGGGGGCTGTCGGCGGCAACAACCTTGCCAACCTCGCCGCTGCCACCGAAATCGTGATCACGCGCAACGGCACGAACTTCAACTCGGTGATCAGCGAATTGACCGGTGTTGAGGAAATCGTCATCAACACGGGCGACGGCAACGATCAGGTGCTGACCTCGGGCGACTTCTCGCCGACCAGCCTTTCGTTCAACACGATCGTCATCAACGGCTCGTCCGGCGACGATACGGTAGATATCTCGGGCCTTCAGTCGGCCCACCGCATCCTCTTCCGTACCAACGGCGGCAATGACACCATCATTGGCACCTTGCGCGATCAGGATGTGATCGAGCTGCCGGCGGGCGCGAACCTCGCCGACTACACCCAGACGGTCAGCAACGGTGTGACGACGCTGAGCAATGGCGCGCACAGCATCGTATTCGCGGGCACCGGCACATTGCGGGTTGAAGGCGCGGGGCCGTCTGATGACGACGCGCAGACGGGCGCCTTCGGTCTGACGTCTTCGGATGTCGGCGGACTGCTGAACCTCGTGCGCGGGATCTCGCCCGATGGCGATGACGACAGCGAAAACCACCTCGGCGTGCGCGACCTGCCGGGCTATGACAACAACATCGACAACCCCGGATGGGGTGCCGCAGCCCAACCTTACATTCGCGTCACCGATGCACATTACGGCGCGTTTGATGCAGCCACCGGGAATTTCGCGCTGAACCCGATTTTCGACGGGCTCGACACGCGCGACATCTCGAACATTCTGGCCGTGCAGCCAGAAAACGCGGCACCGGCAGCGAATGTGAGCGCCTTTTTCACGGCGTTCGGCCAGTACTTTGACCACGGCCTTGCGGTCTTGGCCAAGGGCGGCAACGGCACCGTGCAGATCGGCGCGCCGGGGTCGGGGCCGAGCAACCCGGCCGACCTGACGCGTGGCACGGTGACGGGCTTCGACCCGGCAACCGGGCTGCCGCTGCATACCAACAATGTTTCGCCTTACGTCGATCAGAACCAGACCTATGGTTCCTCGGCGCTGGTCGGGCAACTGCTGCGCGAAAGCGATGGCAACCAGGGCTTTGGGTCGCACATACTGATGGGCGGGCCAGACCCGTCGAACCCGGATTTCGATCTGCTGCCAACGTTGCGCACCTTGCTTGACCACCACATTGCGGCGGGCACCGTGTTCAAGGGCGCGGGGCTGCCCCCTGCCGGCCAGACACTGGCCGACTATTACCCGTCATTGGTAAACGGCGACGGCAGCTATGACGCCGCCACGGTCAGCGCGCTGGCCGCTGATTTCATGGGCGAAGGCTTTGCGCTGCTGCTGGACGTGAACCCCTATATCAACCTGCTCGATCATGTCGTGGCGGGCGATGGCAGGGCCAACGAAAACATCGCGCTGACTGCGATGCATACGATCTTTGCGCGCAACCACAACTTCCACGTTGCGGCACTTGAGGTGGCGGGGTTCCCCGGCACCACGGAAGAGCTGTTTCAGGCTGCAAAGATCCTGAACGAAACCGAATATCAGCGCGTGGTGTTTGACGAGTTCTTGCCGCAGCTGCTGGGTGGTCAGGGCATCCGGGGTGACAGCACCCATGGCTTTGATGACTACAACCCCGAGGCCAACGCGGGCATCAGCCATGAATTTGCTTCTGCCGCCTATCGGTTCGGGCACACGCTCGTCACGCTAATGCTGAGCGTGGTCGGCGAGGGCGGCGCGCTGGTCGAGGTTCCGCTGTTCGATGCCTACCTGAACCCGACCAATGCCGAGGGCGCCTTTACCATGCCGCTGGCGACGCTGGCGCAGTATGGCTATGTGCCGCAGCCGGGCTATTCCGAGTTCGGGGCAGGGGCCATTCTTGCGGGCATCACGACCCAGCCCGCCGAAGAGGTGGATGTGCATGTCGTCGATGCCGTGCGCAACGATCTGGTGCGCATCAGCGCCGATCTGTTCGCGCTGAACGTGGCGCGGGGGCGCGATGTCGGGCTTGGCACTCTCAACCAGGTGCGCGCCGAGCTTGCGGCTTCAAGTGACCCCTACATCAGCGAAGCCGTTGGCTATGCGGGCGATCTGAGCCCCTACACAAGCTGGCAAGACTTCCAGACCCGCAACGGGTTGTCGGATACAGCCATTGCCGAGTTCATGCAGGCCTACCCCGACCTCGTGCTGCCCGATGCCGCGACAGCGGCGGTGTTCAGCGCGATCAACGCAAGCACGCCGCTGGTTGATAACGGCGACGGCACCTTCACGGTGCTTGGTATCGACCGGGTTGACCTTTACGTAGGCGGGCTGGCTGAAAAGCACGCGATGGGTGGTATCGTTGGCCAGACCTTCTGGGTGCTCTTGCACGAACAACTGGACCGTTTGCAGGAAGGCGATCGCTTCTACTACATCCCGCGCCTGGAAAACTTCGATTTCTACCAGAACTTCGTGGAAGACCAGACGTTTGCCGGAATCGTTGCGCGCAACACCGGGCTGACCGGCCTTGGCGAGGCGATTTTCGTGGTCTCGGATGCCAATTCGTATGGCGAAACCCCGGAAGCGCCGGTGGT
>PHEO01000168.1 GCA_002841195.1 Alphaproteobacteria bacterium HGW-Alphaproteobacteria-11 | reverse complement strand
AAAAGCCGGCCGGGTCCTGACCGCCATGAGCGCGCCGCTCCCCGAGACCGAGCGGATCGCGCGACTGCGTCTCGCCCGCAGCGAAAATGTCGGTCCCGTCACCTTCCGCGATCTCTTGCAGCATTGCGGCAACGCGGTCGCCGCCATCGACGCCCTGCCCGATCTCGCGGCGCGTGGCGGCGCGAAGCGCGCGATAAAGGTTGCGAGTGCCGCCGAAGCCGACGCTGAAATGTCGCGCCTCGACAGGCTCGGCGCCCGCCTTCTCGTCTGGGGCGACGCCGACTTCCCCCCGCGCCTTGCCGCCCTCGATCCGCCGGCTCCGGTGATCTCGGTCATGGGCAGCACCGAACTGCTGGCCCGCCCGTCGATTGCGGTCGTCGGCTCGCGCAACGCCTCGGCCGCTGGACGCAAGATCGCGGGCGACATCGCCAAAGATCTCGGTACGGAGGGTTTCGCCGTCGTCTCGGGTCTCGCCCGCGGCATCGACACCGCTGCCCACCGCGTCTCGCTCGCCACGGGCACCATTGGCGTCCTCGCCGGCGGTGTCGACATCGTCTATCCGGAGGAAAATCGCGACCTGCAAGCGTCGATCGCGGAGAGCGGTGCGCTGGTTTCGGAAATGCCGCCCGGCACCAGCCCGCAGGCCCGTCACTTCCCGCGCCGCAACCGCCTGATCTCCGGTCTCGCGCTTGCCGTCGTCGTCGTCGAGGCGGCGCACCGCTCGGGCTCCCTCATCACCGCCCGCTTCGCGTTGGAACAGGGCCGCGATGTTTTCGCCGTTCCCGGATCGCCGCTCGATCCGCGCGCCGGCGGTTCGAACCGTCTCATCAAGGATGGAGCGCCCCTGGTCGAGACGGCGGAGGATGTGATCGCGGCCCTCGCGACCCCAATCGGGCGCACACTGCGCGAACCCGGCCCCCCGACTTACAACGGGGCCCAATCCGGTGTGACAGATTTTCGACAGTTCGATGACAGCGCCCGCGATTCCGTCCTTGCCGCGCTGGGCCCGACGCCCACGCCCCTCGACGAAATCGTCCGCCAGTCGGGCGTTTCGGTTCCCGTGGTGCGCGCCGTCGTGCTCGAACTGGAGCTTGCCGGCCGCCTGCACCGCGATCCCGGCGACCGCCTCAGCCTGATCTAACCCTCTGCATCGGCTTGCTTTTTCCGCTTCACCGCGGATTTTCCAAGGCTCAGCATCCGCGCCTCTTCCGCCGCCACGCCGACGAGATAGGCGAGGAATTCGAACCCCCGCGCCATCGCCATGCGCCGCGCCGCAATCGTCAGGTCAAGAAGATAGGCTGCAATCTCGGCATCCTCGGCATTTTCCAGCGGTTCCGGCCGCACCGCCGCCTTCGTCTTGAGGCCCTCATCTCGCGCTACCCGCGAGAATCCAGCCGTTTCCGCATGCAAGGCACTCATCCGCATCCTCCGCATCCTTGCCCCGCGCGACGCTTTGACAAGGCATCGCTCAGGTCTAACGATCTAGACCCTTAGACTATATCAATTCATCATAACGGGGGGCACCGGACTTGCCCGACAAGGTCCAATCCGGTCCGACCGCGCTGCGGCATCGATTTTTCCAAGGATTTCTGCCGGATTTGACAGTCTCTGCCCTTTTCACCATGTTCACCCGGCGGCTGAAGGCAGCCGGATGCGGCGGCGGCCTCCGGTTTCTCACGGCATTTCGGCGACCGGATCGCCCGCGCGCCGACGGCGCCCGGCGACGGCAGGCCACAATATAAAGAGAGTTCGAGCGTTCGATGGACGTCGTCATTGTCGAGTCGCCGGCCAAGGCGAAAACGATCAACAAGTACCTCGGCAAGGGCTACAAGGTCCTGGCTTCCTACGGCCATGTCCGCGATCTGCCCTCCAAGGATGGCTCGGTCCTGCCGGACGAAGACTTCGCCATGGCCTGGGACGTCGACGCCAAATCCCAGAAGCGCCTCAACGAGATAGCCGCCGCCGTCAAAGGCGCCGACCGCCTGATCCTCGCCACCGACCCGGATCGCGAGGGCGAGGCGATTTCCTGGCATGTGCTGGAAGTTCTCAACAAAAAGAAGGTGTTGAAGGACGTCGAGGTCCAGCGCGTCGTCTTCAACGCGATCACCAAGCAGTCGGTCACCGAGGCGATGACGCATCCGCGCGGCCTCGACAAGGAATTGATCGACGCCTATCTCGCACGCCGCGCCCTCGATTATCTGGTCGGCTTCACGCTCTCGCCCGTCCTCTGGCGCAAACTGCCGGGTTCGCGCTCGGCCGGCCGTGTGCAATCGGTCTCGCTGCGCCTGATCTGCGACCGCGAGCTGGAGATCGAGGCCTTCCGCGCCCGCGAATACTGGACCGTCGAAACCGACATGAAGACCGGCTCGAACGCCGCCTTCGTCGCCCGCCTCGTCAATCTCGACGGCAAGAAGCTCGACAAGTTCGACATCCCGGACGAAAAATCCGCGCGTGAAATTGAAACGCGCATCAAGGCCTCGCGCTTCTCCGTCAAATCGGTCGAGAGCAAGCCGGCCCGCCGCCACCCGAACCCGCCCTTCACCACTTCGACCCTGCAACAGGAAGCCTCGCGCAAGCTCGGTTTCTCGGCCAGCCGCACGATGCAGGTCGCGCAGCGCCTCTATGAAGGCGTCGAGATCGACGGCGAGACGACCGGCCTCATCACCTATATGCGAACCGACGGCGTGCAGATCGCGCCGGAGGCGATCGCCCAGGCCCGCACCGTCATCAACAATGAATTCGGCGAGGCCTATCTGCCGGACGCACCGCGCGTCTACACAACCAAGGCCAAGAACGCGCAGGAAGCGCACGAAGCAATCCGCCCGACAGACCTCGCCCGCCTGCCGAAACACGTTGCAGCCCGCCTCGAAGACGACCAGCGCCGCCTCTACGAACTGGTCTGGAACCGCACCGTGGCCAGCCAGATGGAAAGCGTGCAGCTCGAACGTACCACCATCGAGATCGAAGCGAACGACGCGCCCATCGGCCTGCGCGCCACCGGCTCCGTCATCGTTTTCGACGGCTTCCTGCGTCTCTATCAGGAAGGCCGCGACGAGCCGGAGGAAGGCGAGGATGGCGGCCGCCTGCCGAAAGTCGCGCGCGGCGACAAGCTCGGCCTCGACAAGGTGCGGCCCGAGCAGCATTTCACCGAACCGCCGCCCCGCTTCACCGAAGCGACGCTCGTGAAGCGCATGGAAGAACTCGGCATCGGCCGCCCCTCCACCTACGCCTCGACGCTGCAGACCTTGCGCGACCGCGAATATGTCCACATGGACAAGAACCGTTTCGTGCCGCACGACAAGGGCCGACTCGTCACCGCTTTCCTCGAAAACTTCTTCACCCGCTATGTCGAATATGATTTCACGGCGGCGCTGGAGGAAAAACTCGACAAGGTCTCGGCCGGCGAACTCAACTGGAAGGATCTGCTGCGCGAATTCTGGAAGGAATTCACGGTCGATGTCGCCCAGGCGCTCGAACTGCGCATCACCGAAGTGCTCGACCGCCTCAACGAAGTGCTGGCGCCGCACGTCTTCCCCGAAAAGGAAGATGGCTCCGACCCGCGCAAATGCCCGGCCTGCGCCGACGGCCGCATCTCGCTGAAGGTCGGCCGCTTCGGCGCCTTTGTCGGCTGCTCTAACTATCCCGAATGCCGTTTCACGCGTCAGCTCACCGTCGGCGCCGACGGCGAGGAACAATCCGGCGACCGCGTGCTCGGCACCGATCCGGAAACCAACGCCGAAATCTCGCTGAAGACCGGCCGCTTCGGTCCCTACGTCGAACGTGCGCCGCTCGGTCCCGACGAAAAGCCGAAACGCAGCGGCCTGCCCGCCAAAATGCAGGCATCCGAAGTCGATCTTGAAAAGGCGTTGCGCCTGCTGACACTGCCGCGCGAAGTCGGCATCCACCCCGAAACCGGCAAGAAGATCACCGCCGGCCTCGGCCGCTTCGGTCCCTTCGTTTTGCACGACGGCACCTACGCCAATCTGAAAGACCCCGAGGAACTTTTCGACATCGGCCTCAACCGCGCAATCGCCGTCCTCGCCGAGAAAATCATTCGCGCCGAAGAGCGCGCCGGAAAAATCCTGAAGGAACTGGGCGAGCATCCCGAAACCGGCAAACCGGTGCAGGTCCGCGAAGGAAAATACGGGCCTTACATCAAACACGCCTCCACCAACGCGACCCTGCCGAAATCGGGCGACCCGATGGCGGTGACGCTTGAGGAAGCGCTCGCCCTCGTCGCCGAACGCGAGGCGAAGTCCGGCAAGAAGAAGCCGGCAAAGAAAGCTGCTGCGAAAAAGGCGCCAAAGGAAGGCAAGCCCGCGAAAAAGGCCGCCGCCAAAAAACCGGCCGCGAAAAAGAAACCGGCAGCAAAAAAGAAAACGCCCGCGAAGAAGCCCGCCTCGAAATCCGGAAGCGCCGTTAACGTCGCAGAACCGGCGGATTGACATTGGACGAGCGCAACAAGCCGAAGAAATCCGGCGCCGGAAAGAAAAGAAAATCCGGCGGCCGCCTCCCCTCGCGCGACGACATCCTGAAATTTATCGCCGAAAACGGCGGCAAGCTCGACAAGCGCGAAATCGGCCGCGCCTTCGGCATCAAGGGCGACGACCGCCTGCCCTTCAAGCAATTGCTGAAGGAACTGAAGGACGAAGGCCTGATCGCGAAGGACGAAACGAAAAGTCTGCGCCGCGTCGGCGAATTGCCGCCCGTCACCGTCATCGAAATCACCCACACCGACACCGATGGCGACCTGATCGCCCGCCCCGTCTCATGGCCCGGCGAAACGCCGCCGCCGCAAATCGTCGTCGCGCCCGACATGAAGCGCCGCGGCAAACACGAAACTGTCGACGAACCGCCGGCCGGTGTCGGCGACCGCGTGCTGGCGCGCATCGAAAAGACCGACGACGAGACATGGCCCTTCGAGGCGCGCGTCATCCGCCGCGTCGGCAAGGGTGCCGAACGCATCATGGGTCTCTTCCGCCGCACGAAGGGCGCGAAAGTGGCCCGCCTGATCCCCGTCGACAAGAAAGTCCGCGTCGAATTCGAGATCGGTCTCGACGACGCACTAGGCGCCGAGGACGGAAACCTGGTGCTCGCCGAAACCATCCCCGGCAAACGCTACGGCACGCCGCGCGCCCGCGTCCGCGAAGTCTTCGGCGACAGCGCCGATCCCCGCTCGATCAGCCTGATCGCCATTCACACGCACGGCATCCCCGATGCCTTCCCCGACGACGTGATCGCCGAGGCCGAGGCGGCGAAGCATCACGGCCTCAAGGGCCGCACCGATCTGCGCGACATCCCCCTCATCACCATCGACCCGCCGGACGCGCGCGACCATGACGACGCGGTCTGGGCGGCGCCCGACGACGATCCGAAAAACGAGGGCGGCGTCGTCGCCATCGTCGCCATTGCCGATGTCGCCGCCTATGTAAAGCCCGGTTCCGCAATGGACCGCGAGGCGCGCAAGCGCGGCAACTCGACCTATTTTCCGGATCGCGTCGTGCCGATGCTGCCCGAACGCATTTCCAACGATCTCTGCTCGCTGGTCGATGGCGAAGATCGCGCCTGCTTCGCGGTGCGCATGGTCTTCGACCGCAACGGCCAGAAGCGCAGCCACGAATTCATCCGCGGTCTGATGCGCTCGGCCGCGAGCCTCAGCTACAAGCAGGTCCAGCAGGCGATCGACGGCCGCCCCGACGACATCGCGGGCCCGTTGCTTGAACCGGTGCTGAAACCGCTCTGGGCCGCCTACCGCATTCTGGCGAAAGCGCGCGAGGCGCGCGGGCCCCTCGATCTCGATATGCCCGAATACAAGATCGACATCGACGCCGAAGGCCGCATCGGCGCGATCCGCATTGGCGAAAAACATGAATCGATGAAGCTCATCGAGGAATTCATGATCCAGGCCAATGTCTGCGCCGCCGAAAGCGCCGAGGCGAAGCGCCGTTCGGTCATCTACCGCATCCATGACGCGCCGGCGCGCGAAAAGCTGGTTGCGCTTGCCGAATTCCTGGCAACGCTCAATCTCAGTTTCGCGAAAGGCGAGACGGTCCGCCCGGCGAATTTCAACCGCATCCTGAAATCGGTCGACGGCACCGAACACGACCGCATGGTGTCGGACGTCATTCTCCGCTCGCAGGCGCAAGCCGTTTATTCGCCCGACAATATCGGTCACTTCGGCCTCAACCTGCGCCGCTACGCGCATTTCACCTCGCCGATCCGCCGCTACGCCGATCTCACGGTCCATCGTGCGCTGGTCGCCGGCCTCGATCTCGGCAAAGACGGTCAGACCGACGACGAAGCCGCCGGCCTCGCCGAAATCGCCGAACATATTTCGATGACCGAGCGCCGCTCGATGCTGGCCGAGCGCGACTCGAAGGACCGCTTCATCGCCGCCTTCCTCGAAGCGCGCATCGGCGCCGAGTTCCGCGGCCGCGTCGCCGGCGTCACGCGCTTCGGCCTGTTCGTGAAGCTCGACGAAACCGGCGCCGACGGCTTCGTGCCGATCTCGACGCTCGGCGGCGACTTCTTCCACCATGACGAAATCCTGCACGCCCTCATCGGCGAACGCACCGGCCTCACCTATCGCCTCGGCGACGGCGTACTGGTGCGCCTCGTCGAAGCCGTGCCGATCACCGGCGGCCTCCGCCTTGAGCTTCTCGAAGGCGGCAGCGAGGGCAAGCCTGCCGGCCGTGGCGGCAATCGTCGTCCGCCCCCCCGGCGCGGCCCGCCGCGCGGCAAACCG
>PHEO01000369.1 GCA_002841195.1 Alphaproteobacteria bacterium HGW-Alphaproteobacteria-11 | reverse complement strand
CGCCACCCCGATGCCCCGGTGATCGCCGCGCTGGCGACAAGCGATCGTGACGGGTTCTATGCCGCCGAAACCGCCGCGCGCCGCGATGCGGGCGCACCGCCGTTCGGTCGCTGGGCGGCGATCATCCTGTCATCCGAGGATGAGCGCGAGGCGCGCGCGGCGGCAGCGCGGCTGGGCGATGCGCGGCCCCGGCTGGCCGATGTGCAGATCCTTGGCCCCGCGCCCGCCCCGCTGGCGCTGCTGCGCGGACGCTATCGCTACCGCTTTCTGGTCAACGCGCGCCGCAGCGCCAATCTGCAAGCGGTTTTGCGCGACTGGATCGGCGCGGTGCAATTCGCGCCGGGGGTGCGGGTGGGGGTCGATATTGACCCTTACAGCTTTGTGTAACTGCCCGCGCCTCAGATCATCCCCAGCGCGCGGGCGATCAATATGGCGATCACCCCGCCTGCAATCGGCCCGCCCACCGGCACCCAGGCATAAGCCCAGTCCGACCCGCCCTTGCCGGGAATCGGCAGGATCGCGTGCATGATACGCGGGCCAAGATCGCGCGCAGGATTGATCGCATAACCGGTCGATCCGCCCAGCGACAGGCCCACACCCCACACCAGAAACGCGACTATCACCGGCCCGAGATAGCTCGGCAGCGCCACCAGTTTTGATCCGATCGCCACGATCACAAACAGCAGCGCAAGCGTGCCGATCAATTCGCTGACGAAATTGGCGGGCAGGTTGCGGATCGCCGGACTGGTCGAGAATATGCCCAGCTTGGCCGCCGGATCGTCCGTCAGCGCCCAATGCGGCAGATAGGCCAGCCAGGCGAGCCCCGATCCCACCATTGCGCCCAGCAGCTGGGCGAGAATATAGGGGCCGACATGGCTGAATTCGTTGCTGGCGATGGCCATGCCGATGGTCACGGCCGGGTTGATATGCCCCGGCGCGCCGAGCGATACCGCGGTCAGCACGCCAAACAGCACGGCAAATCCCCAGGCCGAGGTGATGACAGTCCAGTCGCCGCCCTGCCCCTTGGACCGGGCCAATGTGGCATTGGCATTGACCCCGGTTCCCAGCAGCAGCAGCACCGCCGTCACCTCCAGTCGCTCCATTGCGCCGAAGCGGTGATCGACACTGGTGATGGTGGCATCGGCCACCAATTGGCCGGGAATGGCGAATTCGTGATCGGGCAGGCGCTCGATCAGTTCTTCGCCTTGGGCCACGGCCTCGGCCCCGCAAAACTCGATCACCACTTCGTGACGCGTGCCGGAAAAGGTGATCGAGGCCCAGGCCTTTTCGTCATGCGAGAGCAGCGTCCCCGCGCCGCCGGT
>PHEO01000002.1 GCA_002841195.1 Alphaproteobacteria bacterium HGW-Alphaproteobacteria-11 | reverse complement strand
CTCTATCCGGTGGCGCTGCCGTCTGGCATCGGCATGGAAGCGGCGGGCACGGTCGAGGCGGTCGGCGACGGCGTGACGCATCTGAAGCCGGGCGACCGCGTCGCCTATGCGTCGGGACCGATCGGCGCCTATGCCGAAATGCACAACGTCAATGCCGGCACGGTCGCGAAAATCCCCGACGACGTTTCGGACGAGGCCGCCGCCGCGATGATGCTGAAAGGCATGACCGCGCAATTCCTGTTGCGCCAGACTTTCCGCGTCGAGAAGGGCCAGACGATCCTGTGGCACGCGGCGGCCGGCGGCGTCGGCCTGATCGCCTGCCAATGGGCAAAACATCTCGGCGCCACCGTCATCGGCACGACAAGCTCGGACGAGAAGGCCGCGCTCGCCCGCGCCCATGGCTGCGATCATGTGATCGACTACACGAAGGAAGACGTGGCGGCGCGCGTCAAGGAAATCACCGGCGGCCGGAAAGTGCCGGTCGTCTATGACGGCGTCGGCAAGGCGACCTTCGCCGGATCGCTCGACAGCCTGGCGCCGCTCGGGCTTCTCGTTTCCTTCGGCAATGCTTCCGGGCCGGTGACCGGCGTCGATCTCGGCATCCTGGCGCAGAAGGGATCGCTCTTCGTGACGCGCCCGACCATGTTCCATTACATGGCAAAAACGCCGACCGCCTTTCAGGAAATGGCCGCCGAACTTTTCGACGTGGTCGCGAAAGGCGCGGTGAAGATCGAAGTCAACCAGCGTTACGCGCTGGGCGAAGCCGCGAAGGCGCATATGGATCTCGAGGCGCGCAAGACGACGGGCGCGAGCGTACTTGTGCCGTGAGGACAACCGCATGATCGAGGGAAGCTGTCTCTGCGGCGCGGTGCGCTTCCGGGCGATGCGGATGAGCGGCATCGTCGTCTGTCATTGTTCGATGTGCCGCAAGGCCGCGGGTGGTGCGGCGGGCGCCTTCTTCGTCGCGCGGCGCGACGAGGTGACATGGGAGGGCGCGGAACATCTCGCCAGCTACAAAAGCTCGCCCACTCTTGAACGAAGCTTCTGTTCGCGTTGCGGCACGGCGATGACCGGTGCCAATCTGATCGAACCCGACGAGACGATCATCCTCGCGGCCAACGCGCTCGACGGCGACATTGCGGCGCGCATTGTCGCGCATGAGCATGTCGGTTCGAAAACCTCATGGGCGGACAATGACGACGCGCCGCATTTCCGCGGGCCTTATCCGGGGTGGGAGAGTTTGCGGCCATGATGGTTTGCGTCCTCACAATGAGCGATCTTGCGCATGGTAGGAAAAAATCCTACTATTTCCACTCGAAAGGATCGCCAAATGTCAGCCAAGATAAGTATTTCCCTGACCGACGAATATGCGCGGCTGATCGGCGATGCGGTCGAGAGCGGCGACTACGCTTCGTCCAGCGAAGTCGTCCGCGATGCGTTGCGCGAGTGGAAGACCAAACGTCTCTTCGGCCAGCTTTGGGATGAGGGCCTGAATTCGGGCCGCGCCGACCCCGCCGAAACGATCGACGACATCAAGGCCGCCGCCCGCAAACGCGGCCGCTGACCGAATGGCGCGCGTCCATCGCACAAGAAAAGCGCGAGCGGACCTTGTCGGCATCTGGCGTTTCGTTGCGACCGACAATCCAGACGCCGCGGACGCCCTGCTCGACCGGCTGGATGAGGCCTGCCGCAAACTTGCCGAGCATCCGCGAAGCGGTCCGGCACGCCACGACATCCGGCCAGGTTTGCGCTACCTCGTCGTCGACGCCCACCTCATTCTCTATCGTATCGTCGGCGACGGAATCGAAATCGTCCGTGTGGTCCACGGTCGGCGCGATCTCTTCAATCTCGATTGAACTACTTCCCGAGCCCGCGCGAGGCGGCCGGTACGCCGAAGCCGGTATCGATGAAGGTTGCGCGGTGCAGCGTCTGGATGCGGTCGAACACGACATCGACATTCCATTCGGCGATCTGCTCGCAAGGGACGACCGTGCCGATGATGCGTTCGCGGCCATCGCCATTCTCGGTATCGGCGGCAATCGGCAGCGTCATGAACTCGCAGGCAAAGGGTTTGCCCGACCGCGCATAGACATCGCGGATCATCACGATGCCGCAGGGCTGCTCGTGCAGGGCGCGAAGCCGCGCCCGGTCGATTTCCGTTTCGGCATGTTCGGCCGGCCCGAAGACATTGTAGCCGGTGAGATCGAGACCGCTGGCCTCGACAAGCGCGCTGCCATAGATGCGGAAGACGAGCGACTTCTCGTCTTCCCAGCTCAGATAACGGATGTAAGGCAGAAGCTCGACCAGCGCCCGGAGGCTGACCTCGCTCGAGGTCGGCATCGGCTTGTCGCCGCGGGCCTCAAGCCACCAGGCGTAGAGCTGGCGGCCGATATTGGAAAGCGGCAATCCGCCGATCTCGACCGGCACATGATCGACCGGCCCGGCAAGCCGCGCCTTCACCGTCTCGATCGAGGACCACTGCATCAGCGGCTGTACCCAGGTCGGCCGCTTGTCCGCCGGACCGTTTCCGCCCTCGCCAATCGTCATACGCACCCCCGCCGACAACAAACCGCCTGTTCTGCCCGCTCCATGCAACCCGGCACACGCATCGCGCCGCCGGGCGCCTGGGCAGAATAGCAGTTTTCCGGATCAGGTGTTCATCGAGTCGAAGAATTCGTCGTTGCTCTTGGTCTGCTTGAGCTTGTCGAGCAGGAACTCGATGGCATCGACCGTCCCCATCGGATTGAGGATGCGGCGCAGCACATACATTTTCGAGAGCTGGCCCTTGTCGACCAGCAGCTCTTCCTTGCGCGTGCCCGACTTCAGAATGTCGATCGACGGGAAGACGCGCTTGTCGGCAACCTTGCGGTCGAGAATGATTTCCGAGTTGCCAGTGCCTTTGAACTCTTCGAAAATCACTTCGTCCATGCGCGAGCCTGTGTCGATCAGCGCGGTGGCGATGATGGTAAGCGAACCGCCATCTTCGATGTTGCGCGCCGCACCGAAGAAACGCTTGGGGCGCTGCAAGGCGTTGGCATCGACACCGCCGGTCAGCACCTTGCCCGAGGAGGGCACGACGGTGTTGTAGGCGCGGCCGAGACGGGTGATCGAGTCGAGCAGAATGACGACGTCGCGGCCATGTTCGACGAGCCGCTTGGCCTTCTCGATGACCATTTCGGCGACCTGGACGTGGCGCGTCGCCGGCTCGTCGAAGGTCGAGGAAATCACCTCGCCCTTCACCGAGCGCTGCATGTCGGTCACTTCTTCCGGACGTTCGTCGATCAGGAGCACGATCAGATAGCAATCGGGATGATTGGTCGTGATCGAATGGGCGATGTTCTGCAACAGCACCGTCTTGCCGGTGCGCGGCGGGGCGACGATCAGCCCGCGCTGGCCTTTACCGAGCGGCGCCACGATGTCGATGACGCGGGACGACTTGTCCTTCAGCGTCGGATCCTCGACCTCCATGTTGAGCTTTTCATCCGGGTAGAGCGGCGTCAGATTGTCGAAATGGACCTTGTGGCGGGCCTTGTCCGGACTCTCGAAATTGACGGTCGAGACCTTCAGCAGGGCGAAATAGCGCTCGCCGTCCTTGGGGCTGCGGATCTCGCCCTCGACCGTGTCGCCGGTGCGGAGCGAAAAGCGGCGGATCTGCGAGGGAGAGACGTAGATGTCGTCCGGACCCGGCAGGTAGTTGGCTTCCGGCGAGCGCAGGAAGCCGAACCCGTCGGGCAGCACCTCGACCACGCCTTCGCCGATAATGTCGATACTCTGCTCGGCATATTGCTTCAGGATCGCGAACATCATGTCCTGCGTCCGGAGCGTCGAGGCGTTCTCGACTTCAAGTTCCTCGGCGAGCGCCAGAAGGTCGGTCGGCGACTTGGCCTTGAGGTCCTGCAGCTTGATCTGCGTCATAGGCTTGGGTGGTCTTTCGTTGGGAGTTGCCGCGATGGGGCCTCTGACGGGCCGGAAGGAAGCGGAACTTTGAAGGGGTGGGATGTCGTTCGGATGACGGTCTTTTAAGGGAATGGGAAAGCGGGCCTTCGCTCTTTCCGCCATCGCACAAGGAGGGCCGCCTTTGCGGGCTTGGAGCCTTGTGCACGGTCTTCTGGCCGTCGCCGGGTAAGGCCTTGGCCGGGAAAGGACTTGAAAGAAGGCCGCCGGAAGAAATCCGGCTTGAGATCGATATAAGGCCAGGCGGCGGAAATTTCAAACGAAATTGGCGTCCGCCGTCAAAACGGCTTCGCGACCGCCAGGAGCACGATGAAAATCACCAGAAGCGGCGGCGCCTCGTTGACGATCCGGTAGAAGCGGGCGTCGCGGCGGTTTTCGTCACGCTCGAACTCCTTGCGCCAGCGCGAAAAGGCCCCGTGCAGCCCCGACATGACGAGGATCAGCACCAGCTTCACCTGCATCCACAAGTCCCAGAGGAGCCCCGGATTGAGGGCCAGCATCGCGATGCCGAAGACAAAGGTCGCGATCATCGCCGGGTTGACGATGCCCCGGAGCAGACGCCGCTCCATGATCTTGAAGGTCTCGGACTTGTCGGAGCCGGGCGCCGCTTCGGCGTGGTAGACGAAAAGCCGCGGCAGATAGGCCATGCCGGCCATCCAGAAGATCACCGAAATGATGTGCAGCGCCTTGATCCAGACGTAGTAGCCCGCGAGAAATTCCATCAGCTCACCGTTTGAAGCGCGAGTTTCGCCGTGCAGGGATAGCCCGCCGTCTCTTCCGGGCAAAGAATTTCGGTCGCCGTCCGCACCGCCCGCACAAGCCCGGCCAGCCCCGCGATGAAATCGGGATGGACGCCGAGCGCCGGCACGCGGCTATAGGCCGGCACGCCGCTTTCCGCGGCAAGCTTTGCATATTCGATGTCGAGCTCGACCAGCGTTTCGGAATGTTCGGAGACAAACGCCACCGGTACGACAACGAGACGTTTGCCCTCGGCGCCGGCGCGTTTGATTTCGGCCTCGGTCGAGGGCCCGATCCATTCCAGCGGCCCGACGCGGCTCTGGTAGCAGGTGATCCAGTCGAGACCGGGCATGTTCAGGCGCGCAACGATCGCCGCGCAACTCTGCTCGACCTGCGCCTGGTAGGGGTCGCCGCCGTCGACGATCTTTTTCGGCAACCCATGCGCCGATAACAACACCCTGAGATTGTCGCTCGTCCCCGCCTTTGCCAAGGCCTCGCCGAGCAGCGCCGCATGAGCGGCAACAAAACCCTGCTCGACCGGATAACAGCAAACCGCTTTTGCCGGCACGGCAAGTCCGGCCAACTTCGCCGCGCGGTCCCAGTCTTTCAGCGAGGACTCGGTCGTCGTCGTCGAGTATTGCGGATAGAGCGGCAGCAGCACGATTTCATCGGCGCCCCAGGCCTTGACCGCGGCGGCAGCCTCATCGGCGAAGGGATGCCAGTAGCGCATCGCGAGAAACGCACGATAGTCGGACTCGCCATCGGCTAACGCCGCTTCGAGCGCGCGGGCTTGCGCCTCCGTCAGCGGCACCAGCGGCGAGCCGCCGCCAAGCTCGGCATAGATCGCCCGCGCAACAGGCGCCCGGCGTTTCGACACCAGCTTCGCAATCAGCCAGCGAAAGGGTTGCGGCACGCGAATGATCGCCGGATCGCTGAACAGGTTGAACAGGAACGGTTCGACCGCTTGCGGACCGTCTGGACCGCCGAGATTGAATAGCACGATGGCGATCTTGCGCGTCATACCCGCCAGCCTCGCACGATCTCGACCAGCTCCGCCACATGTTCGGGCGGCGTTTGCGGCACGATGCCGTGCCCGAGATTGAAAATGAACGGGCCTTTGCCGAGCGTATCGAGAATGCCAAGCGCCTGCCGCCGCATCTCCGGTCCGCCCGCGACCAGCAGCAGCGGATCGAGGTTGCCCTGAAGGCAACCGATGCATTGAAGGTTGTCGCGTGCCCAGCGCGGCGACATCGCGGTGTCGAGGCTCAAGCCATCGAGCTTCGTTGCGCGAAAATAATCCGCGGTCATCGGCCCGGCGCCGCGCGGAAAGCCGATCACCGGCAGATCGGGAAAGCGCGCCTTCAAGGCGGCGCGGATTTCCAGCATCGGCTTCAGCGCGAAACGCTCGAAGGAAAGTTCAGGCAGCGAACCTGCCCAGGTATCGAAAACCTGCACAACCTCGACGCCCGCCTCGACCTGCGCCGAGAGATGCTCGATTGTCGCTGCGACGAGAAGGTCGATCAGTTTCTGGAATTCATCCGGCGCGCGATAGGCCCAGGCCTTGGCGGCGGCCTGATCCGGCGAACCGCGCCCGCCCACCATGTAGCTCGCAACCGTCCATGGCGCGCCGGCAAAGCCGATCAGCGTCGTCTCGGCCGGCAGGCTGACCCGCAAGCGCCGCACCGTCTCATAGACCGGCTGCAGCTTCTCGCGGATCGCCGCGACGGGCTTCAGCGCCGCGATCCCGTCGACATGCGTGATCGGCTCCAGCACCGGCCCCTCGCCTTCCTTGAAGGCAACGGGCTGACCGAGCGCATCCGGCACGACCAGAATGTCGGAAAAGAGGATCGACGCATCGAAGCCGTAGCGGCGGATCGGCTGCAAGGTGACTTCCTCGGCGAAGTCGGGCGTGTAGCAGAGATCGAGGAAGCTACCGGCCTCCGCCCGCACCTTCCGGTACTCGGGCAGATAGCGCCCGGCCTGCCGCATCAGCCAGACAGGCACACGGTCGACGGGTTGACGCTTCAGCGCCTTCAGAAGCCGTTTCTCCGCGGCGCTCGCGCTTGTCACCCGCTTTTTCTCCTACGATTCAAGAATCTTAAAAATAGTGGATAGTGAAGGATAGCTGTGAATGCCGGGGATCAAATATCCGCGCCGTCTTGTCCACAGATACGCGCATGCCCTGCCCGCGGATCGTCATCCGCGCCCTTCATGCCATAGCTTGTGACAAATTACAGCCTGCCAAACAGCCGCGCCTTTGCCAGCAAGGGCATAGGCTGTGGAGCCATTTCCCTTGCAAGACGTTAACAACGGGGACAACTCCTGGCGCCTGCGCCGACCGGCCGGTCATACCCGTTTTGCAAAGCACTGCAGCGATTTTTCGCACCGGCCTATGGAACGGGGGAGCGAAAACGAAACACGGGTATGACCGGGTAGGGCTTGGGCCGAAACCCCCGCTTACCCCCGTTAATCACACTGTTCCACAGGCAAGCCCGCAACATGGCGCATCGCAGTTATACGGCTTGCGGAAAAAGAATTGGCGCGGACAAGATGCCCCCGATACCTTTGCCCGCGCGGCAGCTCCGGCCGCCACGATCTTAAATCCGCAGCCAGGGTTTCGATGAGCGCCAAACGCGTTTTCCATCTCCATCTCGTGTCGGACGCCACCGGCGAAACGCTGAACACGGTGGCGCGCGCCGCTTGCGCCCAATATGAGGACGCACGGCCGATCGAGCATGTCTATGCGCTGGTGCGCGGACCCAAGCAGCTCGAACGCGTGCTCGGCGAGATCGAGGCGGCGCCCGGCATCGTGATGTTCACGATGGTCAATGACGAGCTCCGGGCGCGGCTGGAGCGGCGCTGCGCCGAGCTGCAATCGCCCTGCATTTCGGTGCTCGACCCGGCGATGCTGGCGCTCGGGCAATATCTGGGCAAGGAGAGTTCGCACAAGCCCGGCTCGCAGCACACAATGGATGCCGAGTATTTCGGCCGCATCACGGCGCTCAATTTCACGATGGCGCATGATGACGGTCAGTCGGCCGGCGACCTCAACGAGGCCGATGTGATCCTGCTCGGCGTCAGCCGCACCTCGAAAACGCCGACCTGCATCTATCTGGCGAACCGCGGCATCAAGGCCGCCAACATTCCAATCGTGCCGGGCGCGGTGATGCCCGCCGATCTCGAAACCGCCGCGCATCCGTTGATCGTCGGCCTGACGACGAGCCCGGATCGCCTGGTGCAAATCCGCAAGAACCGCCTGCTTTCGCTGCACGAGAAGGCCGACACCGATTATGTCGAACCGGAAGTCGTGGCCGAGGAAGTCGCCTTCGCGCGCAAGCTCTTTGCCCGCAACGGCTGGCCGGTGATCGACGTGACGCGGCGCTCGATCGAGGAAACGGCGGCGGCCGTGCTCAATCTCTATAATGAGCGGCAAAAGACCGGCTGAGCGCGATGGCGAAACCCCCTCTCATTCTTGCTTCCGCCAGCGCGGTGCGCGCAAGCCTTCTGAAAGGCGCCGGCCTCGATTTCGAGGTCGCGGATTCGCGGCTCGACGAAGAAGAAGTGAAGCGCGGATTCGCCGGCCGCGACGATGCGGCCGATACCGACGCGCTGGCGCTGAAACTGGCGGCGGAAAAAGCCCGCGCTGTGTCGCGCGGCAATCCGCAAGCGCTGGTGATCGGCGCCGACCAGATATTGTCCTGTGAGGGCAAAAGATACGACAAGCCGAAGTCGATGGCCGAAGCCCGCGCCAACCTTCTTGCCTTCAGGGGACGGCCGCACATTCTGCATAGCGGCGTTGCGCTGGTGGCAAACGATGTCGTCGTCTGGAGCCATGCGGGGCAGGCCCATCTGACGATGCGCGACTTCACGGATGATTTTCTCGACGAATATCTGGCGCTGGCCGGCGAGCGCGTATTGAAAAGCGTCGGCTGCTACCAGCTCGAAGGACCGGGCGTGCAATTGTTCGAGCGGATCGAGGGCGACTACTTCACCATTCTCGGTCTGCCGCTCTTGCCGCTGCTCGACGAGCTGCGCGCGCGGGGAGCGGTGCTGAAATGACAGGGCCGAGCAAGGAGCTTCTTCGTCCCGCCGCGAGGTCCAAACCATGACAAGAAAAGTATGTGTCATCGGCTGGCCCGTCACCCATTCGCGCTCGCCGCTGATCCACAATCACTGGATCGCCGAATACAGGATTCCGGACGCGCGCTACGAGCCGATGGCGGTGAAGCCGGAAGACGCCGCCGCGACGATCCGCGACCTGCCGAAGCTCGGCTTTGTCGGCGCCAATGTGACCGTACCCCACAAGGAAACCGCCTTCGCCGCGCTCGACCGGCATGACGCGGTGGCAAGGCGGCTCAAGGCCGTCAACACGATTGTCACCACGGCAAAGGGGCTCGAAGGCCGCAACACCGACGGCTATGGCTTCATCGCCAATCTGAAGGATCGCGCCGCCGGCTGGAAGGCGAGCCGCGGCCCTGCCGTTCTTCTCGGTGCGGGCGGCGCCGCGCGCGCCATCGCCGCCGCGCTCGAGGATGAAGGCGCACCGGAAATCCGCATCGTCAACCGAACACCGGCCCGCGCCGAGGCGCTCGCCGCCGATCTGGGTCTCAAGGCCGCCCGCATTTTCGCCGAGACAGATGTGGCGTCCGCCCTCGATGGCGCCGCGCTACTGGTCAACACGACGACGCTCGGCATGAAGGGCGAAAGCGACGTCGATCTCGACCTCGCGCCCTTGCCGAAGGACGCGCTCGTCTCCGACATTGTTTATACGCCGCTCGAAACCGGCCTCTTGTGCCGCGCCCGCGAAGCGGGACACGAAATTGTCGACGGTCTCGGCATGCTGCTGCACCAGGCGGTGCCGGGTTTCGAGGCCTGGTTCGGCGTCAGGCCCGAAGTGACGGAACAATTGCGCAAGCTGGTGCTTGCCGACATCGCGAAGCATTAGGGAGGAAAACATGCTGCTTGTCGGCCTCACCGGCTCCATCGGCATGGGAAAATCGGAAACAGCCAAGATGTTCCGCGCGCTGGGCGTTCCGGTCTACGACGCCGACGCGGCGGTGCATCACCTTTATGAAAAAGGCGGCAAGGCGGTCGAGCTGATCCGCGCCGCCTTTCCTTCCGCCATAGTCGACGATGCGGTCGACCGCAAGGCGCTGTCGCGCGCAGTGCTCGGCCTGCCCGCCGAAATGAAAAAACTCGAGGCGATCGTTCATCCGCTGGTCGGCGAGGCGCAGATCGAATTCCTGCGCGAAAGCGTCGCCGCCGGCCACGCGATGGCCGTGCTCGATATTCCGCTGCTTTACGAGACGGGTGGCGAGACGCGCGTCGACGTCGTGGTGGTGGTCTCCGCGCCTTACGACCTGCAGAAGACGCGCGTGCTGGCGCGGCCCGACATGGATGAGGCGAAGTTCGCCGCCATTCACGCCAAACAGGTGCCCGACACCGAAAAGCGCGCCCGCGCCGATTTCATCGTCGAAAGCGACAAGGGCCTCGATCATGCACGCGCACAAGTTGAGGCAATCGTCGAGGCGCTGAAGGGCCGCGAGGGAAAAGTGCTGAAGGAAAGGCTCGGCAAGGACTGACGCAGCGGGCTAGAATGAGGTCATGGAACAGAGAGTGAGCTTCATCACGCTGGGCGTCGCCGATGTCGCCCGCGCCCGCGCCTTCTACGAAGCGCTGGGCTGGCGCGCGCTGCCGCAAAGCAATGAGAGCGTCGCCTTTTTCCAGTGCGGCGGCATCGTCTTCGCGCTGTTCGGACGCCTGGCGCTGGCCGAAGATGCCGGCCTCGCGCCGCATGGCGAGGGGTTCTCGGGCTTCGCGCTGGCGCATAATGTGCGCGAAAAGGACGAGGTCGATGCAACGCTTGCCGAGGCCGAGGCGGCCGGCGGCAAGATCCTGAAACGCGGCTCGGATGCCTTCTGGGGCGGCTATACCGGATATTTCTCCGACCCCGACGGTCATGTCTGGGAAGTGGCGTGGAACCCGCAAGGCGTCATCGGCACCGATGGCTCGTTCCGTTTCCCCGAGAATTGAGAGACAGCGGATGCGCGAAATCGTTCTCGATACCGAAACCACCGGCCTCTCGCCGCAGGACGGCCACCGGCTGGTCGAAATCGGCTGCCTCGAACTTTTCAACCATGTCGCCACCGGAAAATTCTTTCACGCCTATCTCGATCCCGAACGCGAGATGCCGGAAGGGGCGCTGAAAATTCACGGGCTGACCACCGACTTTCTGCGCGGCCAGCCGAAATTCGCCGACAAGGCCGACGAATTTCTGGATTTCATCGGCGAGGATCCGCTGGTGATCCACAATGCAAGCTTCGACATGGGCTTCATCAATGCCGAGTTGAAACGCATCGGCCGCGAAGTCCTGCCGATGGCGCGCGCCATCGACACGCTCGACATCGCGCGGCGCAAATTTCCCGGCGCGCAGAACAATCTCGACGCGCTCTGCCGCCGCTTCAACATCGACAATTCGGCGCGCGAGAAACACGGCGCGCTGCTCGACTCGGAATTGCTGGCCGAAGTCTATCTGGAGCTGATGGGCGGCCGCCAGCCGGGCCTGGTGCTGCAGGCCGACATCGAGGCGGCGCGTTCGCCCGGCGCCGAAACGGCGAAAGTAGAGGTGCAGGCCCGCCCCGTGCCGCTGCCGTCGCGCCTGACCGATGCCGAGCGCGAGGCGCATGAGGCCTTCGTTGCCGGATTACGCGGCGAGGCGTTGTGGAACGCCGCGAAGAGCTAGTTCACCGAAATCAGTTGGCCAAAATCAGTTTGGTTGTCCGTCGCCCGCCGGCGCCTGCGCCATCTGCTGGCGGCGCTGCTGGTAGAGGCCGACGAAATCGATCGGGTCGATCATCAGCGGCGGGTAGCCGCCGTCGCGCGTCAGATCGGCGACGATCCGGCGGGCAAAGGGGAAAATCTGGCGCGGGCATTCGATCACAAGCACCGCCTCGAGATTTTCCTCCGGAACGTTGGTCAGCCGGAAAAGACCCGCATAGTCGATCTCGACCAGGAACATCGTCTTGTCCTTGGTCTTGGCCTCGGCGGCGAGTTTCAGCGCTACTTCATAATCGGTATCGCTCATCCGATTGACGCCGACATCGACCTTGACGGAAATATTGGGCTGCTCGTCGACCGGCCCGAGCGCCTGCGGCGCGTTCGGATTTTCGAACGACACGTCCTTCACATACTGGGTCAGCACGCGAAGCTGCGCCACAGCCGGCTGGCCGGCATTGCCCGCATCGTTGGTATTCTGGTCCGACATCCTCGCCGCTCCCGGTCTTCGTCAATATATCTCTGCAAAATCGCGAGGCTGCTGGCTATCACGGAACCTCGCCTGCGACAAGAAATCCGGCCTCCGGGTTGCGCTCAATCCGGACCGGAATGCGGCGGCAGCCGCCCGCCCCCGCCCCTGTCCCCGCCCCGCCCGCGGCCGTCGGGGGATCGCTCCTCCTCGACCTCCCATTCTTCCGCCTCGATAATCGGTCCGCCGCCGGGTCCGCGTCTCATATGCGCGGTCCGGATGTGAACCTCGGCCCGCATCGCGAGCCGCCGCGCCGCGATGCGCGCCACGCGGCGGCGCAGCGGCGCGATCAGCAGCAGCAGCCCGATGGATGACGTCAGCAGACCCGGAGTAACCATAAGAACGGCGGCAATGAAGAGGATTGCCCCATCGAGCATCTCGGCCACCGGCGGTTCGCCGCGCTCGACCGTTGCTTGCGCGCGCCGGAGCGTCTCGGGACCTTGCGCCCGCATCAGCCAGATGCCGCCAAAGACGCTGAGGATCACAAGCCCGATCACCGTCCAGACGCCGAGAAGCGCGCCGGCCTGGATGAAAACGGCGATCTCCGCCAGCGGCAGACCGGCAAGGATCAGGAAAACAGGGACGGGCAAGGTGCTTCCAGGATGGTTGGCCCGCAAATCGCGCCGCGGGGCTGATCGGGGGCAATCCGTCGCGACCGCGCCGGTAGCAAAAGCGCTCCGATTGCCCTAGGTTATAGGCACAGTAGCGAATAGCGGCCTGCCCGTCACCCTTGCGGCGGCGCGAAGCCGCTTCGGCACTTTCGAAAACAAGGACCCGGCCAACGGGTCCGTTCCGGTTCACAGGCAAGGCTCATCGAGCGAATGGACGGCGGCTTGACACTTCTCAACATCATCCTGCTCGCGGTGGCGATCGGCGTCTTTCTGAAGCTGAGAAGCGTGCTCGGACGCCGCACCGGCCATGAGCGTCCGCCCTACGATCCCTATTCCGACACCGGCAATCCGGCCGGAACGAACCCCTCGGGCAACGACAAGGTCGTCACGCTGCCGACGAAGCGTCCGCGCGCGGCCGCCGAAAGCGCCGGCCGCGGCCGCACCGTCGATGCGGCGGGCGATCCCTTTGCCGAACCTTTCGAAATCCGCAATCGCTGGCGCGGTATCGCCGAGGACAACACGCCGCTGGCCGACACGCTGAGCGCGATCGCGCGCCTCGACCGGAGCTTCGATGCCGAGGCGTTTATCGGCGGCGCCCGCGCGGCCTATGAAATGATCGTCACCGCCTTTGCCGAAGGCGACCGCGACGCCTTGCGGCCGCTCCTGAACGCCGAGGTCTTTGGAAGTTTCGAGGCCGCCATCGCAGCGCGCGAAACGAACGGCCAGCATATCGAGCAGAGTTTCATCGGCATCGACAAGGCAAAACTTTCAACCGCGACGCTTGACGGTTCGCGCGCCCGCCTGACGGTCAACTTCCGCAGCCAGCTCACCTCCTGCACCAAGAACGCCGACGGCGTCGTCATCGAAGGCGATCCGGTGACGATCCGCGAGGTCAACGATGTCTGGACATTCGAGCGCGACGTGAAGAGCCGCGACCCGAACTGGAAGCTGGTCGCGACCGGCGCTTCGGCCTGACGGACGCGGCGATGCGCCGGGCCGCGCGGCTTCTGCTTTCCGGATTTGTCGTGATTGCCGTTCTTTCCTGTGCGCCGGGGGCGACTGTGATGGATGCGCGCGCCGATGCCCGTGCGATTTCTTTCGCCGATCTTCCCGGCTGGGCCGACGACGACCACGCCGCGGCGCTGGCGACATTCGCACGTTCCTGCACACGCATCGCCGGGCTCGACGCCTCGGCGCCGCTCGACAGCAAGACCGGAACCTCCCCGATCTATGGCCGCGCCGGCGACTGGCAGCCGGCCTGCGCCGCCGCCTTGCAGTCCGTTGCGCCGGGTTCGGCGCGCGGCTTTTTCGAACACTGGTTTCAGCCGGTGCGTCTCGCCGCCGAGCGCGGACTTTTCACCGGCTACTACGAACCGGAAATGCGCGGCGCGCTGACGCGTCACGGCCCTTACCAGACGCCGGTTCTGGCGCCGCCGCCGGACTTTACGATGCGCGCCGGCGGCGCCGGCTTTCCGACCCGCGCCGAAATCGAGGACGGCGCGCTCGATCACAATGCGCTGGTGCTGGTCTTGCTCGAAAGCCCGGTCGACGCCTTCTTCCTGCATGTGCAGGGCTCGGGCCGCGTGCGGCTCGAAAACGGCGAGACGGTGCGCCTCGCCTTCGCGGCGAAGAGCGGCCATGAATATACCTCCATCGGCAAGGTGCTGATCGACCGCGGCGCGATCCCGCGCGAGGAAGTCTCGATGCAGACGATCCGCGCCTGGATGGAGGCCAATCCGGCGGAAGGCCGCGACGTGATGCGGCAAAACCAGTCCTACATTTTCTTCCGTATACTGAGGGACATCGATCCGGAACTCGGGCCCCCCGGCGCCGAGGGCGTCAACCTGACGCCGCGCCGCAGCCTCGCCATCGACCGCGCGCATCATCCGCTGGGCGCGCTGTTCTGGCTGACGACGCGCCATCCGACGCCCGACGGCCGCGGCGAGGTTCCCTTCGCGCATCTCGTGGTCGCGCAGGATACGGGCTCGGCGATCAAGGGCGTGCAGCGCGGCGACATCTTTTTCGGTTCGGGCGACGAGCCCGGCGAGATCGCCGGGCGCATGAAAGCCGAAGGCGAACTCACGGCCCTTGTACCGAACACCATCGCTCCCCGATAGACCGGAAAGCGCGCAATGGCAGCCGGCGGCGACAGGACCGACGACCGAAAGAAAGCGTCGCCACGCCGCTCCCGTCCGCTGACCGAGGAAGAGCGCAAGCTCTGGCGGGCGGTTGTCAAGGACGCCAAGCCGCTCGTCCGCCGCCGCCGGAAATCCGCCGTCGAAATTCCGCTGGCCGAAGCCGACGAACTCGCCGCCATCGCGCCCCCGCCGCCGCGCACAACCGCCGTCCCGGCCGCGCCACTGCCACCGAAAGTGGCAAAACCGCGCCCGCCCGAGCCGCCGCTGCTGACCGGCCTCGACCGCCGCGTCAGCCAGCGTCTGGCCCGCGGCCAGATGGAAGTCGAGGCGACGCTCGATCTCCACGGCCACAATCAGCACGAGGCGCATGACGCGCTGCTTTCGTTTCTGACCCGCGCAAGGGCGCGCGGCCTGCGCTGCGTGCTGGTCATCACCGGCAAGGGCGCCTCGCCCTATGCGCGCCACACACTGCACGGCGCCGATTTCTACGACGTGCCGGAGCGCCAGGGCGTGCTGCGCAGCGCCGTGCCGCGCTGGCTGGAGGAAGCGGCGTTCCGCGCCCATCTGACGGGCTTCCAGCCGGCGCATCCCAAGCATGGCGGCGGCGGCGCCTTCTATATCTGGCTGCGCAAGAAGAGATGACGCCCTTCGGCCGCAAACTGCGCGAGCTGCGCAAGGCGCGCGGCGCGACGATGAAGGAGATGGCGGCCGCGCTGCGCGTGACACCCGCCTATCTCTCGGCGCTCGAACACGGGAAGCGCGGCCGTCCGAGCTGGCGTCTGGTGCAGGCGATCGTCGGCTACTTCAACGTCATCTGGGACGAAGCGGAGGAACTGGAGCGACTGGCGCGCATTTCCCAACCGCGCGTCGTCATCGATACCTCGGGTCTTGCCCCGGAGGCAACGGAGGCGGCAAATCGTCTGGCCGAGGAGATCGGCGACATGAACCCGGCCGAAATCGCCCGCCTGCTCTCGGTTCTCGAAGCGCGCAAGCGCCGCCGCGGCAAATGACTCGCTGCCGGTGAAGATTGCCGAATGCTGGGACTCGCATCCGGCGAAGCCGCGAAAACTCGGATTCGCCAATCGCGATTTGCGCGAGCCCGCAAAGATTCGCAGACGGGCGCATGGACGGATGCGTGCAAAGCCGCTTCAATGAAACATCCGTCCTTTTGCCGCCACGGCCAATCATGCCCGAACGCAACGCCGACCATTCGCGCTTTCCCCGCCATGTCGACTGGAACCTTTTTCGCATCTTCCACGAGATCGTGCGCGCCGGCGGCATCGGCGCGGCGGCGCGAAAGCTGAACCGCCAGCAGCCGACATTGAGCGCGGCGCTGAAACGCCTCGAGGACGATCTCGGTACGCCGCTGTTGCGCCGCACCGCGCAAGGCGTCGAATTGCTGCCGGCGGGCCGAGCGCTTTTCGAATTGTGCGAAACGATGATCGGCGCCGTGCGCGCCGCGCCGCATGAGGTCGCGAAGGCGGCGGGCCGCGTCGAGGGCGTCATCAACATCCGCATGATCTCGTCCGTCGTCTCGGCGGAATTCGACGCGGCGCTTGTCGCCCTTCACCGCCACCATCCCGGCGTCGGCATTCATATCGACGTCTGTCCCTGGCGCGAGGTGATCGGGGCGCTGAAATCGGGCGAGGCGGAGATCGGCATCGCCTGCGACAGCGCGCCCGATCCCGCATTGCGCTACCAGCCGCTGATGAAGGAGGTGCAGCAGCTCTATTGCGACCGGAACCACGCGCTTTACGGGCAGACGGTGCCCCGGCCCGCCGACCTTGCCGACCGCGCCTTCGTCGCGACCGGCGCCGACGAGCCCGAGGAGCTGGCAAGCTTTCGCCGCCGCTACGGGCTCGGCCGCAAGGTCGGCGGCATCGCCGAAAACCTGCACGAGGCCAAGCGCCTGATCGAACTCGGGGTCGGCATCGGCTTCCTGCCGACCTGCGTCGCCGAAACGCTCGACAGCCGGGGCGCCCTCTGGCCGCTTCTGCCCGAAACCGCGCTGCCCACCTATCAGGTCTATCTGGTGACCCGCGACGAGCCGGCCCGCAACACGCCGACCGAGCTTTTTCTGGCGGAAATCCTGGGGCGGTTGGGGAGCGGACAGTCTGGCACATAGATTTGATCTATGTATAACATCGAAATTTACTCACTACCCCCATGACCCCGCACGGGGCAGCATGGGCCCATGTCCACCGCCGAACCGTCGTTTGAAAGCCTGACGGGCCTCTGGCGGCGCTCGCTGATCCTCTGGCCGGACGGGCGGCGCGACGAAACCACATGGGTCAACTGGTTGCAGGGGCCGGGCCTCTATCTCGACCTCCGCCAGCCCGAACATCGCCCCGATTTCTCGCATGCCGCTTCGCTCTCCGATCTCGCGCCCGGCGACCTGGACTGGCTGGCGCGCCAGGAAGGCTTTGCCGGCGAACTCATATATGAAGACGGCTGGTTCGAGTGGCGCCGCGACATCGATTTCCAGCCCGAGGCGATCTATTCAGATCGCGGCCGGCTCTGGCTTGAAGACGGCATGATGGTCGAGCAGGGCGCCGACATTCCTTATATCGAGCATTGGCACCGTGAGCCGGTCACGGCGCGGCCCGCCTGGGCGATGCGGCTCCGCGACCGCGCGACCGGGCAGAAGGCGGCGCTGATCCGTCTCGGCCATCTCTTCATGTATGCGCGCGACCGCGCCGCCGCGCCGCCGCCGCGTCTGCATCTGCGCGACTGCGTGGCCGGCGCCGCGACGCTCGACGCGGCGCGCGCGCTTGTCGATTGCGAGATTTCGCAAGGCACGGTGACGAGCGCCGGATGGATCGTGCAGCGCTCGACTCTGCCGTTCCGCGAAGGCAAGCCGCTGGCGCCGCTGCTCGGGCAATCGACGCTTGCGACCGCAGACATCGACGCCGGCGGAAGGGCGACGGTGCGCCATTGGGAAATCGCCGACCTGCACGGCCGGCCCGTCTTCGACGCCGCGCCGAACGAGGAATTGTCATGAGCGAGACCGAAACAAAGGGAACGGCCTTCACCCGCATCCCGGTCGTCGACATCGCGCCGCTGTTCTCGGACGACATTGAAGCCAAACGCAAGGTCGCCGCCGAAATGGCGGACGCCGCCAGCCATGTCGGATTTCTCTATGTGACGGGCCACGGCATTCCGCAGGCGGCGATCGAAAAGCTCGAAACGCGCGCCGTGGAATTTTTCACCGAACCGCTCGAACGAAAGATGGAGCTTTACATCGGCAGGTCGCGCGCCCATCGCGGCTATGTGCCGACCGGCGAGGAAGGTTTCTACGACGGCACCGATCCATCGAAGATCGACAAAAAGGAAGCCTTCGACCTCTCGATTGAATTGCCGGACGACGATCCCGACCATATTGCGGGATACCGAATGCTCGGCCCCAACCAGTGGCCGCCCGCACGCCCGGAGATGCAACGCGACGTCTATGACTATTACGAGCACGCGACGGCGCTCGGCCATACGATCTTTCGCGGCTTCGCGCTGGCGCTCGGCCTCGACGAGAACTATTTCGAAAGCCTGCTGACGAAGCCGCCCTCGCAATTGCGGCTGGTTCACTATCCGGCCGACCCGGCGCGCATGACCGCCGAATGGGGCATCAGCGCCCATACCGATTATGAATGCTTCACGATCCTGCATGTAACGGCGCCGGGACTTGAGGTGATGAACGCCGAAGGACGCTGGATCGACGCGCCGCCCGTCAAAGGCGCTTTCGTCATCAATATCGGCGACATGCTGGAAGCAATGACAAACGGCCGTTTCATCGCGACGCCGCATCGCGTGCGCAACGTGCCCAGCGAGCGTTATTCGTTTCCGCTCTTCTGCGCCGTCGACTACGACACGGTGATCGAGCCGCTGCCGCAATTCATCGACGGCGAGGCGCGCTACCCGTCCTATGTCGCCGGCGATCATCTGGTGACGCAGACGATGCGGACTTTCGGCTATCTGAAAAAGCGCGTCGCCGAGGGAAAGCTCGCGCTCCCCGAAAGTGAAGGCCACGCAACGGCCTTCGGCCGACCCGAGCGCAAGGAAGAACGCGAACCGGTGTGAGACGCTTCAGAGAATGAATTTCGACAGGTCGGCATTGCGCGACAGGTCGCCGACATGTTTCTGCACATAGGGCGCATCGACCGTCACCGTTTCGCCCGTGCGGTCGGTGGCGCCGAAGCTGATTTCGTCGAGCACACGCTCCATGACCGTGTGAAGCCGCCGCGCGCCGATATTCTCGACCGTCGCATTGACGGTCGCGGCGATGTCGGCAATGGCGTCGATCCCCTCGTCGGTGAAGTTGAGCGTCACGCCTTCGGTTTCCATCAGCGCCACATATTGCTTGATCAGGCTCGCCTCGGGCTCGGTCAACACGCGCCTGAGCTCGTCCTTGCCGAGCGCTTTCAGCTCGACGCGGATCGGCAGCCGTCCCTGCAGTTCCGGCAACAGGTCCGACGGCTTGGCGATGTGGAACGCGCCCGACGCGATGAAAAGAATGTGATCGGTTTTGACCGCGCCATGCTTGGTCGAGACGGTCGTGCCCTCGATCAGCGGCAGCAGGTCGCGCTGCACGCCTTCGCGGCTGACATCGCCGCCCTGCCGCTCGGCGCGCGCGCAGATCTTGTCGACCTCGTCGAGAAAGACGATGCCGTTCTGTTCGACCGTGCCGATTGCCTCCTGCGTCACCTGTTCCTGGTCGAGCAGCTTGTCGCCCTCTTCGGCCACCAGCACGTCATAGCTGTCGCGCACGCTCATGCGCCGCGTCTTGGTGCGGCCGCCAAAGGCCTTGCCCATGATATCGCCGAGATTGATCATGCCGACCTGGCTGCCCGGCATGCCCGGAATGTCGAATGACGGCATGCCGCCGCCGCTGTCGGAGACCTCGACCTCGATTTCCTTGTCGTCGAGCTCGCCGGCGCGGAGCTTGCGGCGAAAGCTTTCGCGCGTCGCCTCGCTGGCATTGGCCCCGACCAGCGCATCGAGCACGCGGGCTTCGGCGCCAAGATGCGCCTTCGCCTCGACATCCTTGCGCTTCTTCGTGCGCGTCATGGCGATGGCGATTTCGACGAGATCGCGGATGATCTGCTCGACATCGCGGCCGACATAGCCGACCTCGGTGAATTTCGTCGCCTCGACCTTGATGAAAGGCGCCTCGGCGAGCCGCGCCAGGCGGCGCGAGATTTCGGTCTTGCCGACGCCGGTCGGCCCGATCATCAGGATGTTCTTCGGCAGAACTTCCTCGCGCAGATTTTCCGGCAATTGCTGCCGCCGCCAGCGGTTGCGAAGCGCGATGGCAACCGCGCGCTTGGCGTCGCGCTGACCGACGATATAGCGGTCGAGTTCGGAAACGATCTCGCGGGGCGAAAAACTGGTCATGCGGGAAAACGAAACTCCGGTCGGTAAGGCGGGAAGGTACGGTCAGGCCTCGATGACCTCGACCGTCAGATTGTTGTTGGTGTAGACGCAGATATCGGCCGCAATGCCCATCGCCTTGCGCACGATCTCCTCGGCGTCGAGATCCATGTCGGCAAGGGCGCGCGCGGCGGCGAGCGCGTAATTGCCGCCCGAGCCGATGCCGACCACGCCCGCTTCCGGTTCGAGCACGTCGCCATTGCCGGTCAGCACCAGCGTCACTTGGCGGTCGGCGACGATCATCATTGCTTCGAGGCGGCGCAGATATTTGTCGGTGCGCCAGTCCTTGGCGAGCTCCACACAGGCCCGCATCAGCTGCCCCGGATATTGCTCGATCCTGGCTTCCAGCCGCTCGAACAGGGTCATCGCATCGGCGGTCGCGCCGGCGAAACCGGCGATCACGTCGCCCTTGCCGAGCGGCCGCACCTTGCGCGCATTGCCCTTCATGATCGTGTCGCCCATCGACACCTGCCCGTCGCCGGCGATCGCGACCCGGCCCGCCTTTCGCACCGAAAGGATCGTCGTGCCGTGCCAGTTGATCGGGTCGTGCGGGGCCATGTCTTTTCCTGTCGGCTGCTTGTCGGGAGGGCCGGGGATTGCCGCTACCATGTGGCGGCTTCGCGCCATAGGGTCAAGCCCCGGCGGGCCTACGGGCTGGCGCTCATCTGTTGCGAGTGATAATCTTTCTCAAACTAGAATCGCAGGGAGATTCCGATGTCCGGTCCTTTGAAAACCGAAGAAGCGCTGCGCACGGTTTATCCCGAACCGTCGGGCGGGGCGCTGGGCAAGCAGCTCGACCGGATCGATCCGCACTCGCGCCGTTTCATCGAGCTTTCGCCCTTCCTCTGCATCGGCTCCAGCCGGCCGGACGGGCTCGCCGATGTGTCCCCTCGCGGCGGCGAGCCGGGCTTTGTCCATGTGCTCGACGAGCGCCGCCTCGCGATGCCCGACCGGCCCGGCAACAACCGCCTCGACACGCTGACCAACATCGCCCATGCGCCGGCGGTCGGCCTGTTGTTCTTCCTGCCCGGTTTCGAGGAAATGCTGCGCATCAACGGCCTGGCCACGACGTCGGTGGAGCCGGACCTGATGGCCCGCTTCACGGCCGACGGCAAGCCGCCCCGTTCGGTCCTGGTGATCGAGGTAAAGGAGGTCTATCTGCACTGCACCAAGGCGCTGCGGCGGTCGGCCCTCTGGAGCCCCGAAAAGCATGTGCCGCGGACGGCGCTGCCGAGCTTCGGCGAAATGCTGCGCGACCAGATGAAGCTCGATGTCGCCCCGGCCCTGATCGACACGGCGCTCGAGGACGACGCGAAGAAGAACCTCTATTGAGGTCCGAGCTTTAACAATATCTGGTAGCCAGCGCTCAACCGAATACTAGGAAAGATTAATAGCTGCAATTCGATTCAATGACTTAACGCCGCTATCGCATGGAAAAGCGCAATTACTTGAAGTAATATGTGAGGCGAACCGGGATTTATTGGTTAACGTCCTGTAAGTCTTTGTGATTCAAATTGAATTGTCGCTTTAACCGGAAAGCCGGCCCCTCTCGGGGCTTTGCGCTGGCCGGTTCCCGCGCCGCCTGCTAAAAGCCCGCTGAAATCACGCCGCCGGAAAATCGAAATGTCCGCTTCCCGCACCGCCAGTCTCGAACGCCAGACCAAGGAGACCTCGATTTCGGTCGCCCTCGATCTCGACGGCAAGGGCGAGTACGACATCGAGACCGGCATCGGCTTTCTCGACCACATGCTCGAACAGCTCTCACGCCATTCGCTGATGGACCTCAAGGTCCGCGCCAAGGGCGACCTCCACATCGATTTTCACCACACGACCGAGGACACCGGCATCGTCATCGGCGAGGCCGTGCGCCAGGCGCTGGGCGACTTCAAGGGCATCCGCCGCTACGCAACGGCCATCATCCCGATGGACGAAACCTGTACGCGCGTCTCGATCGACGTGTCGCAGCGCCCCTACCTGATCTGGAAGGTCAACTTCACCAAGCCGAAACTCGGCGACATGGATACCGAGCTCTTCAAGGAATGGTTCCAGGCTTTCGCGCAGAACGCCGGCATCACGCTGCACATCGAAAACATGTATGGCGAGAACAACCATCACATCGTCGAAAGCTGCTTCAAGGGCCTTGCCCGGGCATTGCGCGAGGCGGTCGAGATCGACCCGCGCGCATCGACGCAGATCCCCTCGACCAAGGGCAAGCTCGGCAGCTGACCGCTTTGCGGAACCGTCTGGCCTTTTCGCGCCGTCTGGCCTAGATAGGGGCCGAACGCAACGCCGCCCGGAACGGGCCCCATGTCCATGCGCATCTACACGGTTCACGAGCTTTCCGGCGCCCCGCTCGACGGTGCCGGCATCGTGCTGGTCAAGGAGGGTTTCTCCTTCCCGGCCTTCGCTTTCTCGTGGGCCTGGCTGCTCTGGCATCGCTTGTGGATCGCGGCTGCGCTCTGGATCGCGCTGATAATTGTCGTGTCGCTGGTCGCGCAAAACCTTCTCGGCGCCGAAGGTGCGGCCATCTGTTCGCTGGCGCTGCAACTGATGCTCGGCTTCGAGGCCAACGACATCCGCCGCTGGACGCTGACGCGCCGCGGCTATCGCATGGTCGGCCTTGCCGGCGGCGGCAATCTCGAAGAAGCCGAGCGGGCCTTCTTTGCCAAATGGGACCAGCCGCTCGATGTCGCGCCCGCGCCGCCGCCGAAGCGGGTCTGGGGGCGGCGCGCCGAAACCGCGGCGAAGCCGGACGACGTTTTCGGCCTCTTTCCGAAGGCGGGAGGCTAGCGTCCCGTGAAAGTCGCGATCATCGACTACGGCTCGGGCAATCTGCGTTCGGCGGCCAAGGCTTTCGAACGCGCCGCCCGCGACAACGCCATTGTGGCCGACGTTCTGGTTACGAGCGATCCCGACGCTGTGCGCAGCGCCGACCGTGTCGTGCTGCCGGGCGTCGGCGCTTTCGGCGATTGCCGCGCCGGGTTGCATGCTGTCTCCGGCATGGTCGAGGCGCTGACAGAAGCCGTGCAACGCGACGCCAAACCTTTTTTCGGGATTTGCGTCGGCATGCAGTTGATGGCCGCGCGCGGACTTGAACACGGGCAACATGAAGGCCTCGGCTGGATCGATGGCGACGTCGTGGTGATGAGGCCCGATGACGCGGCGCTCAAGATCCCGCATATGGGCTGGAACACGCTGACGCAAACGCGGCCGCACATCCTGCTCGACGGCATCGAAACCGGCGAGGCGGGCCTGCATGCCTATTTCGTCCACTCCTATTTCCTCGATGCGAAATCGGAAGACGATGTGCTTGCTCGCACCGACTACGGCGGACCCGTGACCGCGATGATCGCGAAGGACAACATGGTTGGCGCGCAGTTCCACCCCGAAAAGAGCCAGACGCTCGGCCTGGCGCTGATCGGAAACTTCTTGAAGTGGCGGCCATGATCCTGTTTCCGGCCATCGATCTGAAAGACGGACAATGCGTGCGCCTCGTTCACGGGCTGATGGACAAGGCAACCGTCTTCAACGACGACCCGGCGGCTCAAGCGCGCGCCTTTGAGCAGGCAGGCTTCGAATATCTGCACATCGTCGATCTCAACGGCGCCTTTGCCGGCGCGCCGGTCAACGCATCGGCGGTTGAAAACATTCTGGCCGCGATCTCGATGCCGGCGCAGCTCGGCGGCGGCATCCGCGATCTGGCAACCGTCGAAATGTGGCTCGCCAGGGGCATCGCCCGTGTCATCATTGGCACGGCGGCGGTCAAGAACCCGGCTCTTGTGATCGACGCCTGCAAAAAATTTCCCGGCCGCATCGCGGTCGGCCTCGATGCGAAAGGCGGCCGTGTGGCGACCGAGGGCTGGGCCGATGTCTCCGACCTCACCGTGCTCGACATGGCGCGCCGCTTCGAGGATGCGGGCGTCGCCGCCATCATCTATACCGACATCGACCGCGACGGCGCGCTGGAAGGGCTCAACATCGATGCGACGGTGGCGCTCGCCAATGCGATATCGATCCCGGTCATTGCGTCGGGCGGTCTTTCTTCGATCGACGATGTGAAAAAACTTCTGGCCGCCGACACGACGAACATCGAAGGCGCAATTTCGGGCCGCGCGCTTTACGACGGCCGCCTCGACCCGAAGGAAGTGCTGGCGCTGCTGAAGGAGAGGGCACGATGCTGAAAGCGCGCGTCATTCCCTGCCTCGATGTGAAAGACGGCCGCGTCGTCAAGGGCGTCAATTTTGTCGACCTGCGCGATGCCGGCGATCCCGTCGAGGCGGCGCGCGCTTACGATGCGGCCGGCGCCGACGAGCTCTGCTTTCTCGACATCACGGCAAGCCACGAGGAACGCGCGATCATTTTCGATGTCGTGCGCCGCACCGCCGAGCAATGCTTCATGCCGCTGACGGTGGGCGGCGGCGTCCGCACCATCGACGATGTGCGCAAGCTCCTGCTGGCGGGCGCCGACAAGGTGTCGATCATGACGGCCGCCGTTTTCGATCCCGACTTCGTGCGCGCCGCGTCGGAAAAATTCGGCAACCAGTGCATCGTCGTCGCCATCGACGCCAAACAGACCGGGCCCGGCAAATGGGAGATTTTCACCCATGGCGGGCGAAAGCCGACAGGCATCGACGCGGTCGAATATGCGGTGAAAGTGACCGAACTCGGCGCCGGCGAAATCCTGCTGACATCGATGGACCGCGACGGCGCGAAAACCGGCTTCGACATCGCGCTGACCCGCGCCGTGTCGGACGCGGTTTCCGTGCCCGTCATCGCCTCGGGCGGCGTCGGCAATCTCGACCACCTGGTCGAAGGCGTCCGCGACGGTCACGCAAGCGCGGTGCTGGCCGCCTCGATCTTCCATTTCGGCGAATTCACGATCGGCGAGGCCAAGGCGCATATGGCAGCGGCCGGTGTGCCGGTTCGGCCCTAGGGCGGATTCAACATCTTGTATGTGCCGCGCGCGAATATGCCATTCATCCTGTGGACAAATGTCGCCGCGTCGGCATGACGCGTCGAAGTCTCAAATGTGACAATTGCGCGTCGCGAGACGGCCCGGCAGAATAAGCGCTGCTTGCGTATCGGCGTGATACTTCACCCCCGGGGAGCGGCGCGAAGCGGCAACTGCATGTCTGACCGTGAAATCGAACTGAAGCTGGTCTGCGAACCCGCTGAGCTGGAACGCCTTCGCCGTGCGCCGGCCTTGAGCCGGATGAAGAGCGGCCGCGCCAGCGGCAAGCATTTGCACTCGGTTTATTTCGACACCGACAATCTGGCGCTGGGCGATCACGGGCTGGCCTTGCGGCTGCGCCGCTCGGGCGGCGCCTGCACACAAACGCTGAAAACCGAAAACGGCCACTCCGGCGAACGGACAGGCGCGCTCGCCCGCGACACCGGCGAATATGAAGCGCGGCTGCCGCGCGGCGCCGCCGGCCCCGACCTCAACAAATTGCCCGCGCGTTTGAAATCGCGCATACAGAAACTTGCCAATGGCCGCCCGATTGCGCCCCGCCTCGTCAGCGACATCCGCCGCACCGTGCACAATCTGACGACGCCCGACGGCGACGTCATCGAGCTCGCGCTCGACAAGGGCGCGCTGCGCGCCGGCAAGGCGAAGGAACTTCCGGTCAGCGAAATCGAACTGGAACTGAAGGAAGGTTCGCCCGAAAGCCTCTATCGTCTGGCGCTTGATCTCAACGACATTGCGGCGCTGCGCGTCGGTTTCGAGAGCAAGTCGGAACGCGGCTTCGCGCTTCTGCGGCCGCGCACACCCGCGGCCGTCAAGGCCGAGACATTGACGCTCGCGCCGGACGCAACGCTCGAAGACGTTTATGCGACCGTGCTGCGCCATTGCCTGGTTCATCTGACGTCTAACGAAACGGCGACCGTCGAGGCGCGCCTCCCCGAAGCGTTGCATCAGATGCGGGTGGCGCTGCGCCGCGCGCGCTCGGCGCTGGCCGTCTTCCGCCCTGCGATCGGCGGCGGCATGGCCGACCGGCTGGCCGAGGAAGCGAAGTGGCTGGCAAATGAACTTGGGCCGGCGCGCGACTTCGATGTTTTCGTCGGCGAAATTCTCGCGCCCGTGATGCCGCGCGACGCCGGCCTGTCGCGGCTCGCCGCCCGCGCCGCCGCGGCGCGCGAGGAAGCATGGGACCGGGCATTGACAGCGATCGCCTCGCGCCGCTACACGCGCTTCCTTCTCGAATACGGCCTCTTCCTTGCCGGCCGCGGCTGGCGCGTCAAGCGCAAGGCGCCGCGTCTGGCACACGCCTTCGCGGTCGAGGCGCTCGACCGCCGCCTCGCCAGCGTCGTCAAGCTCGGCCGCGAAATCGAAACGCTCGACCTTGAGAGCCGTCACGAGTTGCGCAAACGGCTGAAAAAGTTCCGCTATGCGCTGCATTTCTTTTCGTCGCTTTTCGGCAGCGACGCGGCCAAGCCCTATGTCAAACATCTTTCGCAGCTTCAGGATGTGTTTGGCGGCCTGAACGATGTCGCGACAGCGCATCTCATTCTCGACGGACCGCTCGCCGCCCCCGACAGCGCCGCGGCGGCGGCGCGCGTTTTCGCCTGGTCGGAAAAACGCGCCGCGAAGGACTGGAAGGGCGCGCTCGGGCTGTGGCGGCGCTTCCGCGAAGCCGACGCTTTCTGGCGGGACTGAACGCCGCGCCGTTGTCCCGAAGCGGCACGACGAAAAAACTTCGATTTCGCGACTTTTCGACCGATTGCACCGCACCGTTAAGCAAATGTGAAAAGAGCCGGGCTAGCATCGCGGTCCGGGTTGAACGCCGCGCGTCGCGCGGCGAGTTGCATGCGAGGGTCGTGTATCGATGTCCGAGAGTTCGAGCAATGCGCCGCGAATGGTTGCGATCGAGCGCGAGCCCGCGCCGGAGCGCAAATCGTCGGGCGAGCCGCATGCCATCATCGGCCGGCGCATCAGCCAGGAAGCGCTGAAACGCCTGAACGATCTCCACACGCGCTATCTGAAAGGCGTGCCCAATGGCTGGTGCGTCATCATGAAGGAATGCGATCTTTCAGGTCTCGACTTCCGCAATCTCAATTTCTCGCATGGACATTTCATCGGTTGCGACTTTACCGGCGCCAATCTGGAGGATTCACGTTTCGCCGGCGCCAATCTCTTCAGTGCCAATTTCGATGCCGCCAACATGACCCGCACCGATTTCACACGCGCCGACCTGCGCGGTGCGCAGTTCGAAAACGCCGAGCTCGAAGGCGCGCGTCTCGAAGGCGCCGATCTGCGCCGCGGCGCCGTCATTCGCCGGGGCGCTTCCGCGCCGGTCGGCAAGGAAAATTCGAGCTTCCGCGGTGCGCGCATGTACGGCACCAACATGACCGAATGCAAACTGCTCGACGCCGATTTCGAAGGCGCGGCGATATCGGGTGCGTGCCTCCAGGGCGCCGATCTGCGCGGCGCGAGTTTCGCCGGTGCCGAATTGAAGGGCGTCGAACTGTCGGGCGCCAACCTCGCCGATGCCGATTTCCGCCGCGCCGTTCTCGATGAGGCGACGGCTTCGCGTGGCGACATGATGCGCGCGGTGAAGCCGCGCACGGCACCGGGGCCCGAACGCATGGCGAAGGTGCTGGCCGATCACATGCTCTGGATCCAGACCGGTCAGCAAAAGGGTCACCGCGCCGACTTTGCCCGCATGGACCTGTCGCGCACCGACTTCTCGCGTGCGGTGCTCGCCGGGGCGTTGTTTCGCGAAACAATTCTTGCCGACGTCAATTTCGAGAATGCCTTTCTGGCCGCGGCCGATTTCACCGATGCGATTCTGTTGCGCGCCAATCTTCTGGGTGCCGATCTTCGCGGCGCCGATCTGCGCGGTGCCGACATGAAGGATGCCCGCCGCGACGGCGCCAAAACCGGCGAATTGTCCGGAACGAGCCTTTCGACCCGGCTCTAGTCCGCCGACCGCCCTGCTGCTGGCCTCCGGGGCCCAAATCTGCTACGCAAAGCCGCCGCGCGGGCGCCGTTTCGGGGCTCCGCCGGATTGTGTTAACGCTTCCGGAGCCTGCCCGCGCATGGCCGCAGATGCCAGCCAACTCGACCGACTATTCGCGACGATCGCCGCCCGCAAGGGCGCCGATGCCGCTTCGTCATGGACGGCGAAGCTTCTGGCCGGCGGCGTACCCGTCTGTGCCCGGAAGCTCGGCGAGGAGGCGGTTGAAACGGTGATCGCGGCGACGCAGGGCGATGCCGAAGCGACCATCGCCGAAAGCGCCGACCTCCTTTATCACTGGCTGGTGCTTCTCGCCGCACTCGAGATTGACCCTGCCGATGTCTATGCCGAGCTGGCGCGGCGCGAAGGCCGGTCCGGCCTCGACGAAAAAGCAGCCAGACAACCGACTTGATCTCGTTGAACTCCGTAGCGGAAACCGGCCCATGCCTTTGAGCGGCACCGACACCACGCTTCTATCGCCCTTTCGCCACTTCACCTCGCAAGCCTGGGGCGATTTGCGCAAGGACACGCCGCTGCCGCTTTCGGAAGCGGAACTCGAAGAACTGCGCGGCTTCGGTGAACGCATCTCGCTCGACGAAGTGTCGGAAATTTTTCTGCCGCTGTCGCGCCTGCTCAATCTCTATGTCGGCGAGACGCAGGAGCTTTACCGCGTCACCTCCGACTTTCTCGGCCGCGAACAGGACAAGGTGCCCTATATCGTCGGTGTCGCCGGCTCCGTCGCGTCCGGCAAATCGACCACGGCGCGTATCCTGCGCACGCTTCTGGCGCGCTGGCCCAATCATCCGAAGGTCGATCTCATCACCACCGACGGCTTCCTCTATCCGACGAGGGTGCTCGAGGAACGCGGACTGATGCAGCGCAAGGGCTTTCCCGAAAGCTTCGACATCAAACGCCTGTTGCGCTTTCTGTCCGACGTGAAGGCCGGCTCGCCCCACGTCGAAGCGCCGGTCTATTCGCATTTCACCTATGACATTCTGCCCGGCGAAACGATTACGGTCGATCAGCCGGACATTCTGATCGTCGAGGGGCTCAACGTGTTGCAGCCCTGGAAGTCGGCCGACGGCGACGAGCCGCAACCCTTCGTCTCGGACTTCTTCGACTTCTCGATCTATCTCGACGCCGACGAGGAAGCGATCCGGCGCTGGTTTATCGAACGCTTCATGAGCTTGCGCCGGACCTCCTTCAAGGACCCGGCCGCCTATTTCCATCGATATTCGAAGCTTACCGAAGACGAGGCTATCGAAACGGCGGACTCGATCTGGACCTCGATCAACCTCGCGAACCTCCACAAGAACATCCTGCCGACGCGCCAGCGCGCCGACCTGATCCTGCGCAAGGGCGACGACCACCGCATCCGCGACGTGTTTCTCAGGAAGATCTGAAGCTCAGACGAGCCCCTTCTCCTTCGCGAGTTTCGCCAGCGAAACCTGCGGCCGCGGTCCGTAATGCGAGATGACTTCGGCGGCGGCAAGCGCGCCGAGGCGGCCGCATGTCACCGGGTCCTTGCCGCGCGTCAGCCCGTAGAGGAAACCGGCGGCGAAGAGATCGCCGGCGCCGGTCGTGTCGACGACTTTCGCGACCTTGTCGGCATCGACCACATGCACCTCGCCATCGGCAACGATAACCGCGCCGGCTTCCGAGCGCGTCAGCGCCGCGAACTTGCAGTCGGCGCGCACCTTCTGCAGCGCCTCGTCGAAAACATCCGTCTGGTAGAGCGACAGGATTTCGGCCTCGTTGGCAAACAGCAGGTCGACTTCGTCCTTGGCCAGGCGGCGGAACTCGTCGCGGTAGCGGTCGACGCAGAAACTGTCCGACAGCGTCAGCGAGACGAGACGTCCGGCATCATGCGCGGTTTTCGCGGCCTTGAGGAAGGCTTGCTTGGCGTCAGGCTGGTCCCACAGATAGCCTTCCATATAGGTGATCGCGGCAGCGCGGATCGTCGCCTCGTCGATGTCATCGGGCCCGAGTTTCTGCGCCGCGCCGAGAAACGTGTTCATGCTGCGCTGCGCATCGGGCGTCACAAGGATCAGGCAGCGTCCGGTCGGCGCGCCGGCGCTTGCGGGCTTTGCCGGGAAATCGGCGCCGAGCGCCGCGATATCGTGCATGAAGACGTCGCCGAGCTGGTCGCGTTTGACCTTGCCGAAAAACGCGCCCTTGCCGCCGAACGAGGCGAGCCCCGCAATCGTGTTGGCGCAGGAGCCGCCCGACATTTCGACCGCCTGGCCCATGCGGCCATAAAGATCGTCGGCGCGCTTGTCGTCGATCAGCGTCATCGAGCCTTTCTCGATGCCGTTGGCGGTCAGGAATTTGTCGTCGGCGTCGGCGATAACGTCGACCAGCGCATTGCCGATGCCGGCAACGTCATATTTGAGATCGGTCATGGTCCTCGGATTTAACTGAAGTTCGGGGAGGGGTTCGGGGCCGGAGTATAGGGAACCTGCTCCATATGTCCAAAACCGCGGTCCTCTGCGGACATATTGGCCCGGTTGCGATATTGCGTCTCGACCCATTCGGCGCGTCCGGGCATTCTGTCGAATGCCGACCGACAAAGTTTGCGCCGATCGGCGATGCATGAGGATTTACGGGAATGCTGTCCGATGCCGCGCGTGCCTTGCGGGAAACCTTTTCCGCCCCCTACCGCCGCGTCATGTGGCTGTCGCTGGGGTTGACGTTGCTGGTGCTGGCGCTGTTGGGCGCCGGGCTGCAATGGTCGCTTGCCGCGCTGCCCGAATTCGGCATCGGCTGGATCGACACCGTCGTTTCCATCGCCGCGCGCTTCCTCGCCGTCATCGTGCTGATCCCGCTGGTGCATCCGGCGGTGTCGCTGGTCGCCGGCCTCTTCCTCGAAAACGTCGCCGCGCGCACCGAAGAGACCGCCTATCCGTCCGATCCGCCGGGCAGCGACCAGTCCTTCTGGCAGTCGCTTGTCATTGCGCTGCGTTTCACCGCCGTGCTGATCGCGGTCAACCTGCTGGTGCTTCCGTTCTATCTGATCCCGGTCGTCAATATCTTTCTCTTCTGGATCGTCAATGGCTACCTGCTCGGCCGCGAATATTTCGAGCTGGTGGCGCTGCGGCACATGGACCCCGCCGCCGCGACGGCATTTCGCCGCCAGCATCGCGGCCGCGTGTTCGCCGCCGGCGTCATTGTCGCCTTCTTTGCGACCGTGCCCGTGCTCAATCTTTTCGCGCCGCTCTTCGGCACCATCCTGATGGTCCACACCTACAAGAAAATCGCCAACCCGGAGGGCTTTGCATGAAGCGCGTTCTGATCGTGCTGCTGCCTCTGCTGCTTGCCGCCTGCGAAACGGCGCCCCGCACCGGCATCGATGCGCGCGGCGGCGCCATGGCGGCGCTTCCGCCGGGCGGGTTGACGCCGGCAAGCCTTGTCGGCGCGGCGCCGTCGGCTATTTCCGCGCGCCTCGGCGCGCCGGATTTCCGCCGCAGCGAACCTGAGGCCGAGGTCTGGCAATATGCCGGCGGCGATTGCAGTCTCTTCGTCTATTTCTACAAGACGCCGTCCGGCGCGCTCGGCGCGCGGCATGTCGATGCCCGCAGGCTCGAAGGCGGCGCGGCCGACAAATCGGCTTGTCTCGCGGCGGTGATGGCCCGGCGCAACACGCCGATGTCGTGAAGGTCAGGCGGCGGTCGTCTTCGCCTTGAACTGGCAGAGATCGGCAACGGCGCAGGCCGGGCAATCGGGCTTGCGCGCCTTGCAGACATAGCGCCCATGCAGGATCAGCCAGTGATGCGCATGCAAGCGGTATTTCGCCGGCACGGCCTTTTCGAGCTTCAGCTCGACCGCCAGCACATCCTTGCCGGGCGCAAGGCCGGTCCGGTTCGAGACGCGGAAGATATGCGTGTCGACCGCAATGGTCGGTTCGCCGAAAGCAACGTTGAGCACCACATTGGCGGTCTTGCGGCCGACGCCGGGCAGCGCCTGCAGCGCTTCGCGGTCGCGCGGCACCACGCTGCCATGCCGCTCGATCAGCAGCCGCGACAGCGCGATGACGTTTTTGGCCTTGTTGCGGTAGAGCCCGATGGTCTTGATGTGCTGCGTCAGCCCCGCCTCGCCGATCTTCAGCATTTTTTGCGGCGTGTCGGCGATCTTGAAAAGCTTCTCGGTCGCCTTGTTGACGCCGACATCGGTCGCCTGCGCCGACAGCACCACGGCCACAAGCAGTGTATAGGTATTGATATATTTGAGTTCCGTTTCCGGCGCCGGCAGGGCGGCCGAAAGGCGGCGGAAAAACTCTTCGATTTCAGGCTTCTTCATCGGCATGATTGCCCGTGACTTTGGCCATAACGCGCCCGCGCCGCAAGGCCGCATTGCAGGCGACGCCGCGGCGATCTAACGTCGGCCCATGACCGCCGCCATCGCCCGACCCGCCGACGCTCCCGCCGCGCCGCTCGCGCCGCCGCTCTATTTCAACGCGCTGCTTACGCCGCACCGCTCACTGTCGCGCAAGGGCTTCTTCATCGTCATCGGCATCGTCGCGGCGGTCAATTTCACCGCCGGCGCGTTCTTCATGGCGAAAGGCGCCTGGCCGGTGCTCGGCTTTTGCGGCCTGGAGGTGCTGCTGGTCTGGTGGGCCTTCCGCGCCAACTACCGCGCGGCGCGCGCCCATGAAACGGTGCAATTGTCGGACGGGGAATTGCGCGTCCGCCGCGTCGATGCCAAAGGCCGCGCCCGCGCCTTCAGCTTCCAGCCCTACTGGGTGCGCCTCGCGCTGAAGGAAAATCCCGACAAGTCGACCCATCTTCATCTGCTGAGCCACGGCCGGACGCTCGAGGTCGCGTCTTTCCTGTCGGCACCCGAACGGCGAGATTTCGCCCGCGCGCTCGAGGCGGCCCTTGCCGCGCAAAGAACCGCGCGTCCGGTCTAGAGTGTTTCCAGGTGAAGTGCCTCCTTACAATTCAAAGGAGGCGGTTCACCGTCCGGAAACGCGACAAAACAACGACTCTAGTGCGCCTCGCGCTCGATCAGCATTTCCTTCTTCAGCACTTCGCCCTTGTCGTCCAGCTCATAAACGATCGGCGCGCCGGTCGCGATGTTGAGCGCCAGCACCTGTTCCTGCGTCAGCTTGTCGAGCAGCATCACCAGCGCGCGAAGTGAGTTGCCATGCGCGGCGACCAGCACCCGCTCGCCCTTCAGCACGCGCGGGCGGATGACCTTTTCGTAGTAGGGCAGCACGCGCTCGGCGGTCATTTTCAGGCTTTCGCCGCCCGGCGGCGGCACGTCATAGGAGCGCCGCCAGATATGTACCTGCTCCTCGCCCCATTTCTCGCGCGCGTCGTCCTTGTTGAGGCCCGACAGATCGCCATAGTCGCGCTCGTTGAGTGCCTGATCCTCGACGATCTCGACATTCGCCTGCCCGAGTTCCTCCAGCATGAAGCGGTTTGTTTCCTGCGCCCGCGACAGCACCGAGGTGAAAGCGACATCGAAGACGAGCCCGCGCGCCTTCATCGCCTGGCCCGCCTCGCGCGCCTCGGCAATCCCCTGTTCGGTCAGGCCCGGATCGCGCCAGCCGGTGAAGAGGTTCTTCTTGTTCCATTCGCTTTGTCCGTGGCGGACAAGCACAAGCAGGTTCGACAAGTCGCGCTCCCGTATTTATCTGAAGACGGATTATCCGATGCCGAGCACGTCGGCCATGCTGAAAAGCCCGGGCCCTCTCCCTTGACCATTGGTGCCCTGCCCCCAGACCGCCGCCTTCAGCGCGCCGCGCGCGAAGATGCCGCGATCTTCGGCAATGTGGCCGAGCACGATCCGCTCGTGTTCGCCGGCAAGGATCACCTGATGGTCGCCGACGACGGAGCCGCCGCGAAGCGAGGCAAAGCCGATCGCGCCTTCCTTGCGCGCGCCGGTCTGCCCGTCGCGCCCGCGCTCGGAATTGTCCCGAAGTTCGATATTGCGCCCCTCGGCCGCCGCCTGCCCGAGCAGCAGCGCCGTGCCCGACGGCGCGTCGACCTTGTGGCGATGGTGCATCTCGACGATTTCGATGTCCCACGACGCATCGAGCGCGCGTGCCGCCTGCCGCACCAGCGCCGCCAGCAGATTCACGCCGAGGCTCATATTGCCGGCCTTGACGATGGTCGCATGCCGTGCCGCCGCCGCGATCCGCTCCTCGTCGGCTTCGCTGAAGCCGGTCGTGCCGATCACATGGACGATCCGCGCCTGCGCCGTCAGCGCCGCGAATTCGACGCTCGCCGCCGGCACCGAAAAATCGACCAGCGCATCGGCATCCTTGATGACGGAAAGCGCATCCGCCGTCGCGGCAAGGCCGAGCGGCGCGAGGCCGGCCAGCGTGCCGAGATCGGCGCCGAGATGGGCCGAGCCTTCGGCCTCGATGCCGCCGGCAAGCGCGAGCCCCGCCGTCTCGTCGATGAGCCGGATCAGCGTTCGGCCCATCCGGCCGCCCGCCCCCGTCACCGCGATCTTGATGTCTGCCGCCATGTCGATCATCCCAAAGCGTTCGGGGCTCTATAGCAGCCCGCAATCACCCCCGGAAGACGAAATAAGCCCCGAGCGCGATCAGCGAAAAGCCGATGACGGTGTTCCAGGTCGGCCCCTGCCCGAGATAGAAGGCCGAAAATCCGACGAAAACCGTCAGCGTGATGACTTCCTGGATCGTCTTGAGCTGCGCTGCCGTATAGACCGCATAGCCGATCCGGTTGGCCGGCACCGCCAGCATGTATTCGGCAAGCGCAATCCCCCAGCTGATCAGGATGACCGTCAGGATCGGCATGGTCCTGAACTTCAGATGCCAGTACCAGGCAAAGGTCATGAAGACGTTGGAGGCGACGAGCAGCGCCACCGGCAGGAGATGATTCTGCATCCCGGGAAGGCCCCACGAAAAAGCCCCCGCCGGGATGTCGGCGGGGCCTTTCGAGGATAGCGCAAAGCCTCAGTTCTGAAACCCGTCCCAGAACTCCTTGACCTTGGCGAAGAAACCGGAGCTTTCCGGGTTGTTGCTGTCGCTCGATGCGGTTTCGAATTCTTTCAGCAGGTCTTTCTGTTTCTTGTTGAGGTTGACCGGCGTCTCGACCGTGATCTGGATATAAAGATCGCCCGTCTCGCGCGAATTGACGACCGGCATCCCCTTGCCCTTGAGGCGGAACTGGCGGCCGGTCTGCGCGCCTTCCGGCACCTTCACTTTCACCTTCTTGCCGCCCAGCGTCGGCACCTCGATCTCGCCGCCAAGCGAGGCGGTGACCATCGAAATCGGGACGCGGCAGAAAATGTCGGCGCCGTCGCGCTCGAAAAGCCGGTGCGGCTTGACCGAAAGGAAGATGTAGAGATCGCCCGCCGGCCCGCCGCGCATCCCGGCCTCGCCTTCGCCGGCAAGGCGGATGCGTGTGCCGTCCTCGACGCCGGCCGGAATGTTGACCGACAGCGTGCGTTCCTTCTCGACGCGGCCCTGTCCGTGACAGGCGGTGCAGGGCTTGTCGATGGTCTGGCCGCGCCCGTGACAGGTCGGGCAGGTGCGTTCGATGGTGAAGAAGCCCTGGCTCGCGCGCACTTTGCCGTGGCCCTGGCATGTCGTGCAGGTGACGGGGCTCGATCCAGGTGCGGCGCCCGACCCGTTGCAGGTCTCGCAGGCGACCGATGAGGGCACGCGCACTTGCGCCTTCTTGCCCTCGAAGGCTTCCTCGAAATCGATCTCCATGTTGTAACGCAGATCGTGACCGCGCATGCGCCCGTCACCGCCGCCGCGCGGACCGCGCCGCCCGCCCATGAACTCGCCGAAGAGATCGTCGAAAATGTCCGACATCGACGCGCCGCCGGCAAAGCCGCGCGCGCCGCCGCGGGCGCCCGCCCCCATGCCGCCCATCCCGCCGTCGAAAGCCGCATGACCGAACTGGTCGTAAGCCGCGCGGCTCTGCTCGTCCTTCAGCGCGTCATAGGCCTCGTTGAGCTCCTTGAAACGCTTCTCGGCTTCCTTGTCGCCCTGGTTCTGGTCGGGATGAAGCTTCTTGGCGAGATTGCGATAGGCTTTCTTCAACTCGTCCGCGCTCGCATCGCGGCCAACTCCCAGAACGTCGTAGAAATCGCGTTTCGACATCGGGGATCACCGTAACCGCAGGGCAGCCGTCGCGGGCGCGCTTGCGCGCGCCCGTGCGGCATCTTGTGTGAGAAAAAAGGGCGTCATTTCGAGGCCCCGGATCAGGCGGACTTGCCCTGGTCTTTCTTGTCGTCGTCGACTTCCTCGAAGTCGGCATCGACGACATTCTCGTCGCGGCCATCGGTATCGCCGCCCGCCGCCTCGTCCGACTGCGCTTCGGCCTGCGCGGCCTTGTAGAGCGCTTCGCCGAGCTTCATCGAGACCTGCGTCAGCGCATCGGTCTTCGCCTTGATGTCGTCGGTGTCGCCGTCTTTCAGCGCGGTCTTCAGGGCTTCGAGCGCCGCTTCGACCTCGGCCTTCACATCGGCCGGCACCTTGTCGGCGTTTTCGGCCAGCATCTTCTCGGTCGAGTTGGCAAGCGCCTCGCCGTGATTGCGGGTTTCCGCTTCCGCGCGCCGCTTCTTGTCTTCTTCCGCGTGCGCCTCGGCGTCCTTGACCATTTTCTCGATGTCGGCTTCCGAAAGCCCGCCCGACGCTTCGATGCGGATGGTCTGTTCCTTGTTGGTCGCCTTGTCCTTTGCCGACACGTTGACGATGCCGTTGGCGTCGATGTCGAAGGCAACCTCGATCTGCGGCACGCCGCGCGGCGCCGACGGAATGCCGACGAGATCGAACTGGCCGAGCAGCTTGTTGTCGGCCGCCATTTCGCGCTCGCCCTGGAAAACGCGGATCGTCACCGCCGACTGATTGTCTTCCGCGGTCGAGAAGGTCTGCGCCTTCTTGGTCGGGATCGTCGTGTTGCGGTCGATCAGGCGCGTGAAGACGCCGCCCAGCGTTTCGATGCCGAGCGACAGCGGCGTCACGTCGAGCAGCAGCACGTCCTTGACGTCGCCTTGCAGCACGCCGGCCTGGATCGCGGCGCCCATGGCGACCACTTCATCCGGATTGACGCTCATGTTCGGCTCTTTGCCGAAGAACTGTTTGACCGCTTCGCGGATTTTCGGCATGCGCGACTGGCCGCCGACGAGAACGATCTCGTTGATCTGCCCGGCCGTGATGCCGGCATCTTTCAGCGCCGCCTTGCAGGGGTCGATCGTGCGCTGGATCAGATCCTCGACAAGCGCTTCGAGCTTGGCGCGCGTGATCTTCATGGTGAGATGCTTCGGACCGGAAGCATCGGCCGTGATGAAGGGCAGGTTGACTTCGGTCTGCGTCGCCGATGAAAGCTCGATCTTGGCTTTTTCGGCCGCTTCCTTCAGCCGCTGCAGCGCCAGCTTGTCGCCGCGCAGATCGATGCCGTTCTCTTTCTTGAATTCGTCGGCGAGATAATTGACGAGGCGCATGTCGAAGTCCTCGCCGCCGAGGAATGTGTCGCCATTCGTCGACTTCACTTCGAAAACACCGTCGCCGATTTCGAGGATCGAGACGTCGAAGGTGCCGCCGCCAAGGTCATAGACCGCGATCAGTTCGCCGTCCTTCTTGTCGAGACCGTAGGCGAGCGCGGCTGCTGTCGGCTCGTTGATGATGCGCAGCACTTCAAGCCCCGCGATCTTGCCGGCGTCTTTCGTTGCCTGGCGCTGGGCGTCGTTGAAATAGGCGGGAACGGTGATGACGGCCTTCTCGACCTTTTCGCCGAGATAGCTTTCCGCCGTCTCTTTCATCTTTTGCAGGATGAAAGCGGAAATCTGCGACGGCGAATATTTCTCGCTATGCGCTTCCACCCAGGCGTCGCCGTTCGGCGCCTTGACGATGTCGTAGGGCACCATGCCCTTGTCCTTCTGGGTGGTGGGGTCTTCGTAGGAGCGGCCGATCAGGCGCTTGATGGCAAAGAGCGTATTCGAGGGGTTGGTGACGGCCTGGCGTTTGGCGGATTGTCCGACCAGGCGCTCGCCGTCGGCGGTAAAGGCGACCATGGAGGGTGTGGTGCGCGCGCCTTCGGCGTTTTCGATCACCTTGGCGGTCTTGCCTTCCATCACGGCGACGCAGGAATTGGTTGTGCCGAGGTCGATACCGATGACTTTAGCCATTGTCTGTAGTCCTCACGTTGCGGCGGGCCGGGCGGGCCTCATCTGGCGCCCGCTTGGGTCTTCCGGATGCGCCCGTGCGGGCGCTTCCGGTCGAAACCGGCCCCCTGAAAAGGGGTTGTCCGTCCCGGCGGGCACGAGGGCTCCCCAAGGGCGGGCCCTCAAAGCCCCCGGGGTCCGGGGGTTGAAACGGTTGCGCTGTATATAGGTTTGGGTTTCACGCCCCGCAAGCGTTGATGCGGCAATATGGCCACAGCAAGCGAGGCTTTTGGGACTCAGGGAACGCTGCAGTGCATTCTCTTTTGGAACCCGCATGGGGCCGTGCGGTATTCAAACGCAAAACGGACGGCGCGTACCCCACCCGCCGTCCGTCAGCACGCGATCTGTTCGGAACCCTAGAGCTGGTTGTCCGGATAGACCGCGTTCCATTCGCAGGCCTGGTTCTGCCAGTCCTGTTGCCGCAGGTTCGCCTGCAACCGCTCGGGCCCGGTCATTTCCTCGCCAAGCTGCCCTGCCTTCTTCGCCGCGCCGTCATATCCGGCTGCCGCCGCGAGGTTGAACCACATCAGCGCCAGCGGCTTGTTCTCGCGCTGCGTCGTCAGCATGGCGGCGGCCTTGGCGGGCGCATTCATGCCGCGCACGAGATCGCCCGAATAGATGCGTCCGAGTTCGTATTTGGCGCGTGGATCGCCGGCCTTCGCGGCCTTGCAATACCACTCAGTCGCCTTCTGGTTGTTGAGAACGCCGGCGGAGCCCGCAATGGTGCAGCAATGGCTGTCGCCCATCTTCATCTGCGCTTCGACGTCGCCGGCTTCCGCCGCATCCTCGTTCGCGAGAATGCGGGCATTGTCGCTTGCCCGCGTCGCGCCCTGCATGGCAACCGCCGCGCAGCCCGAAAGCATCGCCGCCGTCAGCAAAATCCCGATCGTCCTGATCATTGCGCACCCCTCCGCTCCGATTGGTGCCGGGCGGCCCGCCGTCCGGTCGGGCAACAATATGACACTCATAATGCCAAAAGTCGAGGCCGGATTTTTGCCGCTAGACTTGTGTCATGACAGCGGTCGAAACCGAATTTGAAGGCCTGACGCTCTATCCGCTCCATCTGGACGCGGCGGCGCAAAAGGCGCTTGTCGTCGAGCTGGCAAAGGCCTTCGAGCGCGCCCCGCCCTATCGCCCGAAGATGCCGCGCACCGGCAAGCCGTGGTCGATCCGCCAGACCAATTTCGGCGCGCTCGGCTGGGTCTCGCAACCGCAGGGCTATGGCTATGCGGCGCGCGACGAAGTTAACAACGCCCCCTGGCCGGCCATTCCCGAGGCCCTACTGGCGCTTTGGGACGAAGTGGCCGCCTATCCGGCGCCGCCCGAATGCTGCCTGGTCAATCTCTACGAGGAGCCGAAGGCGCGCATGGGCCTCCACCGCGACGAGGACGAAGCGGCGCTCGATGCGCCTGTCGTCTCGCTCTCGCTGGGCGACACCTGCGTTTTTCGCGTCGGCGGATTCGCCCGCGGCGACAAATCGAAAAGCTTCAGACTCTCCTCCGGCGACGTGCTGGTGATGGGCGGCGCATCACGCCTGCGCTTTCACGGCGTCGACCGTGTGATTTCCGGCTCCTCGCAACTCATCCCCGGCGGCGGCAGGATCAACCTGACATTGAGGCGCGTGACGAAACCGGTGTGAGTTTCGTCAGTACGGATACCAGCCCGGCACCGGCGAAACGCTGAAAGCCCACAAATGCCCGTAAAACAAGGCTCCGAAGACGATCAGCGCGGCGAGGATTCGCCACCAGCCAAGTTCGCCGAGCTTCAGTGTGTTGCGCCCGGCGATAATCGCCAGGAAAGGCGGGTTGGAGGTCTTCGACGCGAAATCGCGCCAGCCTTCGCCCAGTTTCTTCTCGCGCTTGTCGTCGATCGAGAAAGTGCCGAGTAGGGCCAGCACCGCGAAGGTGCCGAAGAAAATGATCGACGCCTGGTCGCCATTGATCAGCACATGCCAGGACGCCCAGATCGTTGCGCCCCACAGAAAGGGATGCCGCGTGATCCGCAGCATGCCCTTGACCGTCTCCGGGTCGGCCGCCAACCCTTCGGCGCCGGCCGCGGTCGGATTGGGCGTCGTGACGCCGATGACCGCGAACAGCGTGGCGAGCAACATGACGAGCGGCGACAGATGCAGCGCCCAGAGCGGTGGCGCCCAGTGAAGCGGGTTGGGGCCGGAAACAGCCACGTTGTAGGACATGGCGAGCCAGACAATGCCGCAAAGCGAAGCCAGCGAGAAAAGCCCCAGATAAGGCTTCTCGCCGATGACGCCGACAATCCGGCCGCGTATGCCGGTGCCCGCAATCACGAGATGTATTCCGAGAAAAAATGCCGCCGCCGCCCAAAGTTCGAGCATGTTCCGTCTCCTCCCCTGTCCAGTCTATAACAGCGTTATAACTATGGACTCGCGCAGGCCCGGTTTCAAGGCATGCGATGAGGATGGAGCTTCGCTTTTTCAGGCCGTCGTGTCGACATTGGCGCCCTTCTCGGCGCCCTCCGACTTGGCGACGCCGACGCGGGCGGCGCGCAGCAGCCGCTCGCCGATCAGATAGCCGCCTTCGAGCACATGCACGACCGCGCCGGCCGGATGCTCGGTGCCCGGCACCTCGAACATCGCTTCATGCAGGTTCGGATCGAAGCGCTCGCCCGGTTGCGGCGTGATTTCGCGAATCCCGTGGCGCTCGAAGATCGACAGCAACTGCCGCTCGGTCATCTCGACGCCTTCGATCATCGCCTTGACGCTTTCGGCGGCGCCTTCGCGCTCGTCGTCCTTCAGCGTCTGGACGGCGCGCCGCAGATTGTCGGACACCTGCAGCATGTCGCGGGCGAAATTGGCCGCCGCATAGCGCGACGCATCCGCCTTGTCGCGCTCGGCGCGCTTGCGGGTGTTTTCCATTTCGGCCGCGATCCGGAGCAGCCGGTCTTTCAGATCGGCGATCTCGGCCTGAAGCGCTGCCGCGTCCGGCCCGGCCTCGACGGTTTCGGGCGCCGCGGCATCGGCCGCCTCGCCCTGCCGGGCGGGCTCGGCCGCCAGCGTTTCGGCCAGTTTCGCGGCCGTTTCGGGCGTTCCGGTGTCGGGTTTGCTGTTTTCGTCGCTCATGGGGCTTCGTCTCGCGTCCACGTCGTTTGTCGGCTCTTCCGGCGAGTGCATTTGCGCGCCGGGGACCGATATGTCAACCCGGCAGCATGTCTCACGCGCCCTGCCCTAATTGATCAGCCGGCCGACCAGCTTGGCCGTGTAGTCGACCATCGGGATCACCCGCGCATAATTGAGCCGCGTCGGCCCGATCACACCGAGCACGCCCACCACATGCTGCTGGGCGTCCATATAGGGGCTGACGATCAGCGACGAGCCCGACAGCGAAAAGAGCTTGTTCTCCGAGCCGATGAAGATGCGCACCCCGTCGGCCTGTTCGGCAAGCCCGAGCAGCTGCACCAGATCGCGCTTGTTTTCGAGATCGTCGAAGAGGAGGCGGATGCGTTCGAGATCCTCCATCGCATGCACATCCTCAAGCAGCCGCGAGCGCCCGCGCACGATCAGCGATTTGCCGAGCGGATCGCTGCCGCCGCCATTCGTGCCCGACCAGGTCGCAAGCCCCGCCTCGATCACCTTGGCGGTCAGTTCGTTGAGTTCGGCCTTGCGCGTTTCCATTTCGCGCGCCAGATGCGCCTTCGCCTCGTCCAGCGTCTTGCCGCGCAACTGGGCGTTGAGATAGTTGGTGGCCTCGGCCAGCGCCGACGGCGTCAGCCCCTTGGGGATTTCGATGACGCGGTTCTCGACCGCGCCGCCCTCGGTAACGATGACGACCAGCGCCCGCTCATTGTCGATGGGCACGAATTCGAGATGTTTCAGCGCCGCGTCATAGGTCGGCGCGACGACGAAGCCGGCCGCATGGGAGAGGCCCGAAAGCAGCTTCGAGGCCTCGTCCAGCACATCCTCGACATTCTTGTGCGAGCCCACGACCTGCCGCTCGATCGACTGGCGCTCTTCGTCCGAGAGGTCGCCGATCTCGAGCAGCCCGTCGACGAACATCCGAAGCCCGGCCTCGGTCGGCAGCCGCCCGGCGCTGGTATGCGGCGAAAAGATCAGCCCCAGCGCCTCGAGGTCCGACATCACATTGCGGATCGAGGCCGCCGAAAGCGAGATCGGGAGCTGGCGCGACAGGATGCGCGAACCCACCGGCTCGCCGGTTTCGAGATAGCTCTCGACCACACGGCGCAGGATCTCGCGCGAGCGCTCGTTGAGATCCTTGACGGCTACCATGTGCTTCCCTGTCCCCGGCCCTTAAGTGATTGAAAGAGGAAGATAAATCTAGGTAGCGCTGGTGCTCCCGTCAATTCGCGGGCCGCCTTCCTTTACGCAAGCCACCGCTCAAGGTAGTAAGGCCTCCGCAAATCCCGAAAGCAATAGATTGGAAATCCGAGAATGCGTCCCTCCGGCCGTCAGCCCCACGAAATGCGTCAGGTCTCCTTCGAGCCCGGCGTCGCCAAACATGCCGAGGGTTCCTGCCTTGTCCGCTTCGGCGACACCCATGTGCTCTGCACGGCAAGCCTTGAAGAGCGCGTGCCGCCTTTCCTGAAGGGTGGCGGCAAGGGCTGGGTGACGGCCGAATACGGCATGCTGCCACGCTCGACGCATGAACGGATGCGCCGCGAGGCCGCGCAGGGCAAGCAATCGGGCCGCACACAGGAAATCCAGCGTCTTGTCGGCCGCTCGCTGCGGACCGTGGTCGATCTCCGGGCGCTGGGCGAGCGCCAGATATCGATCGATTGCGACGTGCTGCAGGCCGATGGCGGCACGCGCACCGCCTCGATCACCGGCGCCTGGGTCGCGCTTCACCAGTGCATCGAATGGATGCGTTCGCGCTCGATGCTGTCGGGCCCGGTGCTGAAAGACCATGTCGCGGCCATATCCTGCGGCATCTACAAGGGCCAGCCGGTGGTCGATCTCGACTATGCCGAGGATTCCGAGGCCGACACCGACGCCAATTTCGTCATCACCGGCAAGGGCGGCATCTGCGAAGTGCAGGGCACCGCCGAGGGCGAGCCCTTCAGCGAGGACGAACTTTCCAAGCTGCTCGGCCTGGCGAAGTCGGCCATCGCCGATCTGGTCATTCGCCAGAAGGAAGCCGTTTCCGCATGACGCACAAGCTCGCAGGCGGCAGGCTCGTCGTCGCGAGCCACAATCCGGGCAAGGTCCGCGAGATCGGCGACCTGCTGGCGCCGTTCGGCATCGAAGCCGTGTCGGCCGCCGAGCTCGGCCTGCCCGAGCCTGAGGAAACCGGCGCGACCTTCCGCGAAAACGCCGAACTGAAAGCGCTTGCCGCCGCCCGCGCCGCAAACCTGCCGACGCTCGCCGACGATAGCGGATTATGCGTCGACGCTCTCAATGGCGCGCCGGGAATTTATTCGGCGCGCTGGGCCGGCCCGACGAAGGATTTCGACTTCGCAATGGAAAAACTTCGCCGCGGCATGCTCGAAACCGGGCCGGTCGATGCACGCGCACATTTTATTTGCGGGCTGGCGCTTGCATGGCCCGATGGCCACGTCGAATATTTCGAGGGCAGGGTGGACGGCGAACTCGTCTGGCCGCCGCGCGGGGATAAGGGCTTCGGCTACGACCCGATTTTCGTGGCCGACGGCCACGACATCACCTTCGGCGAAATGGAGCCGGAGAAAAAACATGGTATCTCGCATCGCGCCCACGCCTTCCGCCAGCTCGTCGATGCCTGCTTCGGCTGAAACCGTTCCGCAGGCTGACGATCCCCGCGGTCCGGGCTTCGGCATCTATGTGCACTGGCCCTTCTGCCAGTCGAAATGTCCCTATTGCGATTTCAATTCGCATGTCGTTGCCGCGGTCGATCAGGCGCGCTGGGCGGCCGCGCTGACGCGCGAGCTCGAACACATGCGCGGGCTGACCGGGCCGCGCCGCGTGCGCTCGATCTTTTTCGGCGGCGGCACGCCCTCGCTGATGGAGGTTGCGACCGTCGAGGCGGTGCTCCAGCGCATCCACGCGCTCTGGCAGGTCGACGAGGATGTCGAGGTGACGCTGGAAGCAAACCCGACCAGCGTCGAGGCGGCGCGCTTTCGCGGCTACCGGGCAGCAGGCGTCAACCGCCTGTCGCTCGGCGTGCAGTCGCTCGAAGACGCACAACTGAAATTTCTCGGACGTCTGCACACCGCCGACGAGGCGCTCCGCGCCATCGCGCTTGCCCGCGAGACCTTTCCGCGCCTCTCCTTCGACCTGATCTATGCGCGCCCCGGCCAGACGCGCGAGGCCTGGGAACGCGAGTTGCGCGCCGCGCTCGCCCATGCCGCCGATCACCTCTCGCTCTATCAACTGACCATCGAGCCCGAAACGGCCTTCGCGCGCCTTTATGAAAAGGGCGCCTTCGCGCTGCTCGCGGAAGAAGACGCCGCCGCGCTCTACGAGTTGACCGGCGACATCTGCGCCGAGGTCGGCATGTCGGCCTACGAAGTCTCGAACTATGCGAAGCCCGGCGCCGAGTGCCGCCACAATCTCGTCTATTGGCGCTATGGCGACTATGCGGGCGTCGGTCCCGGCGCGCATGGCCGTGTCAGGGCAGGGGACAAGCATCTCGCGACGCGCACGCATCGCGCGCCCGGCCAGTGGATCGAGGCGGTCGAGCGCGACGGCCACGGTCTTGAGGCGTCGGATGAAATTTCGCCGGCCGAACGGGGCGATGAAATGATGCTGATGGGCCTGCGTTTGGAGGAAGGCGTGTCGCTTTCGCGCTATGCGAAGCTCACCGGCCGCGCGCTTGCCGAAACGCGCCTCGACAATCTTGCCGCCGGCGGATTGCTGCGGCGCGACGGCGATCGCATCCGCGCCACGCCGCAAGGCCGCCTCGTCCTCGATGCGCTGCTGGCGCGGCTTCTCGCCTAAAAACCTTCAACATAGTCGGGCTGCGCTTCCGGCGCGGCTGCCTTGAAGGCGTCGAGCGTTTCGCAATGCGCGACGATGGCGTTGATCCGCGGATAGTCGTCGAGTGGAATGTCGAAACGGCGATAATTCAGATGCTGCGGCACCAGGAATATATCGGCGATACCCGGTTTCTCGCCAAAGCAAAACGAAGTCGCCGGTTGCGTCGCCAGCGTCTGCTCGAGTGCGGTGAAGCCGCGCTTCGCCCAATGCGCATACCATTGCAAGCGCTTCTTTTCCTCAAGCGCCATCGCACCGGCGAGATAGCGGTGCACGCCGGAATTGTTGAGTGCGTGCATTTCCGCGGCAATGGCGCTCGCAAAGGCGCGTGCCTGCGCCCGCATCAGCGGATCGGCGGGCAGCAGCGGCGGTTCGAGAAAGCACTCGTCGAGATATTCGATGATCGCGCTTGATTGCGTGATCGTCCGGCCGTCATGCACGAGCGTCGGCACAAGGCCTTGCGGATTGAGCTGGAGATAGGCCTCGGAATTCTGTTCCCCGGCCGGCCCGATATTGACCGACACATATTCGTAGTCGAGGCCCTTCAGCGCCAGCGCGATGCGGACACGGTGACCGGCGGAATTTCGAAAGAAATTATGCAGCCGGAGCGTCATGCGTGCGTCCTAGAAAACCGGCGGACGGAAACTCGTCGGCGCCGGATCGATGACGACCGCGCCGCCGGCCCGGACTTCCATCACCGCAAGCCCGCGTTCGGTGCGCCCGTCGGGCATGAACCGGAAAATGCCGTCGACACCCGCAAAGCCGTCGGGGTCGGTCAGCGCCACCGCCGTGAAGCGGTCGCCAGGCGCCCGCGTCGACAGTGCCACCGCAAGGCTCGCCGCGTCATAGCCGAGACTTGCGATGCGCGGCGGCGTCGCCGGTCCATAGGCGCGTTTGTAGCGCGTCAGGAATTGCGCATGGCCTTCCGGCGGCGGCGCCGGGAACCAGCCGCCATGCAGCGGCGGTTCGAGCGCCAGCGTCGGGTCGTCCCAGAGCCCGGTGCCGAGAAACTTCACCTCGCGCGGATCGAGATCGTAATAGGGAAGCAGCGGCGAAATGGTTTTGAGCTGCGCGCCGCCTTCGGGCAGGAACAGCGCCTGGAAATTGCCGCCGCCATAGCTCGCCGCGATGCGGCGCGCCGGTTCGTACATGCCCTCCGAACTTGCCGGATAGCTTGTGCTGGCGACCACCTGGCCCGCGCGCGCCGAAACCGCGCGGTCGAATTCCGCCCGCGCCCGGTCGCCATAGCTGCCTTGCGGATAAAGCGCCCCGAACGACGTCATGCCCTGCAGCGTCGCATATTCGACGATGCGGGAAATGTCTTCATGCAGCGGAAAGGAGAGCAGGTAGACGCCGTTGCCCGCGACCGCGCTGTCCGACGAGAAGGCGACGACGGGCACATTGAACTGAGCCGCCAGCGGCGCGACGGCGGCGACTTCCTCGGCGAAAAGCGGCCCGAGAATGAGATCGGCCCCGGCATTGAGCGCTTCCTGCGTGGCGCGTTGCGCGCCGCCCGCCGTGCCGCCCGTCGCCTTGGGGATCAGCAGCACCTGCGCATTGTCGAATTCGAACACCGCCAGCTGCGCCGCATTGTAGAGCGCATTCGAGAGCGCCCGCACATTGTCGCGCGGCGAGTTGAACGGCAGCAGCAGCGCGACGCGCACCACCTGTTCGCCCGCCATGTGCGCCGGCGTATAGAAATTGGCCGGATTGCGCATCGCCGGCGTCTCGACGCGCGGCGGCTGCTGCACCTGCACGACGGGCGGTGGCGTCACCACCGGCGGCGGCGCTTGCCGTCCGCCAAGCCCGTTGCAGGCCGCCAGCATCGCGCCGAAACACAGCACGACGACCGCCCGAAGGCCGGAAGAGAAGAGGCGGGCGTCTGTCACCGGGATATTCCTTGAACGAAGAGGGTCGGGCCCGGCAAAGGGTATCGGCCGCGCCGGGGCAAGTAAACCTGAGCCTTCTTGCCAAAAAGTGTCTTCCGGGCGCAAGGTCGCCAGAGATGAACGAAAAATCCAGATCCCCGCTCGCGCCCGGCCTTTATGTCACGGCGACGCCCATCGGCAATGCCGGCGACATCGGCCTGCGCGCCCTCGATGTGCTGTCCCGCGCCGATCTTGTCTTGTGCGAGGACACGCGCGTGACGGCGAAGCTCTTCGCCATTCACCATATCGAGGCACGCACCGCGCCCTATCACGATCATAACGCCGCCGAAATGCGGCCGCGCATCCTGAAGCGGCTCGAGGCCGGCGAGGCGATCGCGCTGGTTTCGGATGCCGGAACGCCGCTCGTCTCCGATCCGGGCCTGAAGCTGGTGCGCGAGGCGATTGCCGCCGGCCACACCGTGACGACGGTTCCCGGCGCCTCCTCGGTTCTGGCCGCGCTGACGCTGGCCGGCCTGCCGACCGACCGCTTCTTCTTTGGTGGATTTCTCTCCGCCAAACAGGAAGCCCGGCGCAAGGAACTGGCCGAGCTGGCGACCATTCCGGCAACGCTGGTGTTCCTCGAAAGTGCCAACCGTCTGGCCGCGTCGCTTGCCGACATGGCCGAAACGCTCGGCCCCCGCGAAGCGGCGGTCGCCCGCGAACTGACCAAGAAATTCGAGGAAGTGCGGCGCGGTCCGCTCGGCGAGCTCGCGGCGCATTATGCGCAGGCCGGCGCGCCGAAGGGCGAAATCGTCATCGTCGTTGGCCCGCCCGAAAAGCGCGCGCCGCTCTGCGCTCATGAGATCGACGCGATGCTCGAAAACGCGCTCAGGCGTTCGAGCCTCAAGGATGCGGTTGCCGAAGTCGTATCGATGACGGGCCTGCCGCGGCGCGAAATCTATGCCCGCGCCCTCGAAATCGCGGATGCGGAAAAATGAAACTCGGCGCAAGAAAAGGCGATCCCGCGCGCGGCCTCGCCGCCCATCGTCTTGGTCTGCGCGCCGAAACGATTGCCGCCCTGTGGCTGCGCCTCAAGGGCTACCGCATTCTGGCCCGGCGGCTCAAAACCCGCGCCGGCGAGATCGACATGGTGGCGCGGCGGGGCAGGGTGCTGGCCGTTGTCGAGGTCAAGGCGTCGGCGCAAGCCGCCATGGCGGGCGAGCGCGCCGTCGAGGCCTTGCTGCCGCGCCAGCAGCAGCGTCTGGCCCGCGCCGCCATGCATCTGCTGGCGATGCGTCCGGCGCTGGCGGGCCTCGACCTGCGTTTCGATCTGGTGCTGGTCGCGCCGCGCCGTCTTCCCCGCCATCTGCCGGACGCCTGGCGGCCTTAATCTCGCCGCACCGCTCCCCTCATTGTCGCAGCCGTTGGGGTTCCTCTTTCCGGAGATCGAGATATGCGCGTGTCCATGGCGATACTGGTTGTTGCGGCTTTGGCGCTCGGCGGTTGTGTGCCGCTGGTCTTGGGCGCGGGCGGGGCGGCCGCGGTCGGCGCTTCGCAGGAGCGCGGCCTCGAACAGGCCGTCGACGACAACGAGATTTCCTTCGAGATCAATCGCAAGTTGCTGGCCGAAGACGGCAATCTTTTCAAGGGCGTGGCGACCCAGGTGCGCGGCGGCCGGGTGCTTCTGTCCGGCGTCGTGCCGAAGGTCGAGGACCGCGTGCGGGTGGTCCGCATCGTCTGGACCGTCGGCGGCGTCAGAGAGGTCATCAACGAATTGCGGGTCGGCGAGAGCGCCGGCTTCGGACAGGCGATGACCGACACCGCGATCACGACCAAGCTGCGCGCCCGCCTGACCGGCGACCGCAACGTCAGCGGCATCAATTATTCGATCGAGACCGTGCACGGCACCGTCTACCTGATGGGCACCGCGCTCGACCGCGCCGAGCTCGACCGCGTCATCGCCCATGCGCGCGACATCTCGGGCGTGAAGAACGTCGTCTCCTATGTCGAGGTCAGGAAGCCCTGAACGGACCTGCATCGAGAGCACTTGCATCCGCCGCCCCGGCCGCGCCATGATCGTCGCATGGACGAAGCGACGCACGACATGGAAAGCGAGTTGCAGCGGGCGGGCGCGATGCCCGAGAGCGAACTCGACCTGGCGCGCCTTGCGCTGACGCTCGCCGCGCTCGACCGTCCGGAACTCGAACCCGATCCCTATCTCGCCCATCTCGATGAACTTGTCGGCGCGGCCGGCGATGCCCTGCCGGGCGGTGCGGGTGGCGCGCCCGCCGGCATTGTCGCGGGTGCGCTGGCGGGCGTCGTCGCCGGGCGCTTCCGCTATCTCGGCG
>PHEO01000167.1 GCA_002841195.1 Alphaproteobacteria bacterium HGW-Alphaproteobacteria-11 | reverse complement strand
CTGCGACAGCTTCGAACCGTCGCGGTAAAGCGCGTTGGCCTTCAGCGCCAGTTTCCAGGAGAGCATGTAGCTCGCCTTGCAGTCCTCGACGCTGGCCGCGTTCGGCATGTTGATGGTCTTCGAGATCGCGCCCGAGATGAAGGGCTGCGCGGCGGCCATCATGCGGATATGGCTTTCGACCGACAGCGCCCGCGTGCCGGTGCGTCCGCAAGGGTTGGCGCAATCGAACACGGCGAGGTGCTCGGGCTTCAGGCCCGGCGCGCCTTCCAGCGTCATCGTCCCGCAGACATGAATGTTGGCGGCGTCGATTTCGTCCCTGGTGAAGCCGAGCGCGCCCAGCATGTCGAAATCGAGATTGTCGGTTTCCTCGGCATCGAGGCCGAGCACACCGGTGCAGAACTCTTCGCCGATCTGCCACTTGTTGAAGACGAAGCGGATGTCGTAGGCGGTGGCGAGCGCGGCCTCGATCGCCTCGATCTTCTCGTCGGTGAAGCCGCGCGCACGCAGGCGCTCGTGATTGACGCCCGGCGCACCGGCCAGCGTGCCGCGGCCGACCGCGTAATCGACAATGGCGGCAATCGCCGCATCGTCATAGCCGAGCGTGCGCAAGGCCTGCGGCACGGCGCGGTTGATGATCTTGAAATAGCCGCCGCCGGCGAGCTTCTTGAATTTGACCAGCGCGAAATCGGGCTCAATGCCGGTCGTGTCGCAATCCATGACGAGGCCGATCGTGCCGGTCGGCGCGATGACGGTCGCCTGTGCGTTGCGATAGCCGTTGCGCTCGCCCATCGAAACGGCGAGGTCCCAAGCGGCGCGCGCATGATCGACGAGGTCGGCCTGCGGACAGTTGGCCGCGTCGAGCGGCACCGGCGTCACGTTGAGGCCTTCATAGCCGGATGTCAGCCCATGCGCGGCGCGGGCGTGATTGCGCATCACGCGCAGCATGTGCTCGGCGTTGTCCGCATAGCCCGCAAACGGCCCGAGCTCCTTGGCCATCTGCGCCGAGGTCGCATAGGAAACGCCGGTCATCACCGCGCTGATCGCGCCCGAAAGCGCGCGCGCCTCGTCGGAATCGTAAGCGATGCCGCAGGACATCAACAGCCCACCGATATTGGCGAAGCCGAGACCGAGCGTGCGGAAGCGGAAAGAGCGTTCGGCGATCTCGCGGCTCGGGAACTGCGCCATCAGCACCGAGATTTCGAGCACGATGGTCCAGAGCTTGACCGCATGTTCGAAGGCCTCGACATCGAAGCGGCCATTGCTCTCGCGGAACTGCATCAGGTTGAGCGAGGCGAGGTTGCAGGCCGTGTCGTCGAGGAACATGTATTCCGAGCACGGATTGCTGGCGCGGATGTCGCCGCTCGCCGGGCAAGTGTGCCAGTCGTTGATCGTGGTGTGGAACTGGATGCCGGGATCGGCGCTCGCCCAGGCGGCGTGGCCGATCTTCTCCCACAACTCGCGCGCCGGCAGCACCTTCGTGGCCGCGCCGTTGAGGCGGCTCGTCAGCGTCCATTCGGCGTCGTCCTCGACCGCGCGCAGGAAGTCGTCGGTCACGCGCACCGTGTTGTTGGAGTTCTGGCCCGAAACGGTGAGATAGGCTTCGGAGTCCCAGTCGGTGTCGTAAATCCGGAAGTCGATTTCGTCGTAGCCCTGTTTCGCGAACTGGATCACGCGCTGCACATAGTTTTCCGGCACATGCGCGCGACGCGCCGCGACGATCTCGCGCTTCAGCGCCATGTTCTTCTTCGGATCGAAGCAATCCTCGCCGTCGCCCTCGCAATTGACGCAGGCGCGCATGATGGCGTTCAGATGCTTGCGGTTGACCTTCGAGCCGGTGACGAGCGCCGCCACCTTCTGCTCTTCGGTCACCTTCCAGTCGATGAACTGCTCGATGTCGGGATGGTCGACATCGACGATCACCATTTTGGCGGCGCGCCGCGTCGTGCCGCCGGATTTGATCGCGCCGGCCGCCCGGTCGCCGATCTTCAGGAAGCTCATCAGGCCGGACGACTTGCCGCCGCCCGAGAGCTTTTCGTCCTCGCCGCGCAAGTCCGAGAAGTTGGAGCCGGTGCCCGAGCCGTATTTGAAGAGCCGCGCCTCGCGCACCCAGAGATCCATGATGCCGTTCTCGTTGACGAGATCGTCGGCGACGCTCTGGATGAAGCAGGCATGGGGCTGCGGAAATTCATAGGCGCTTTGCGTCCGCGCCGTCTCGGCCGTGTCGGGGTCGGTGCGCCAGTGGCCTTGCGCCGGGCCGTCGATGCCATAGGCCCAGTGCAGCCCGGTGTTGAACCATTGCGGGGAATTGGGCGCCGCGATCTGCGCCGCCAGCATGAAGCGCAGCTCGTCGTAAAAGGCGCGCGCATCTTCCTCGCGGTCGAAATAGCCGCCTTTCCAGCCCCAATAGGCCCAGGCGCCGGCCAGCCGGTCGAACACCTGGCGAGCGTCCATCTCGGGCCCGAAGCGGTCCTCGGGGCGCAGCGCCGCCAGCGCCTCGTCGTCGGGCACATGCCGCCACAGGAATTCGGGAATGCCCTCCTCGGGCAGCCGCTTCAGCACGGCGGCGATGCCCGCTTTACGGAAATATTTCTGCGCCAGCACGTCGCAGGCGACCTGGCTCCATTCGGCGGGGACCGCAATATCCTGCAGCCGGAAGACCACCGTGCCGTCGGGATTTCGGATTTCGCTGGCCGTCGTGCGGAAGGGGATGCCCTCGTAGGGCGACTGGCCCTCGACTGTGAAGCAACGCTGGATACGCATCTGACCCTCGGTTTCTCGACTTTGCCCATCTGCCCGGCAGACATGACTTCCCGTTGCGCCGCGCCGTCCGGATCATCCACATTAAGTGGTTGATTCCGTTTGGCTTTCGTCGCCGAGCCGTGGCTCTGTTCGGGTGACCGCCTGTCGCCTGCCTCGCCCCCTTGGGGGAAATGAAATCCTAGGGACGATGCCCCCGCGCCGTCAAGCACTCGTCACAAGATATAGACAGGACAGGCCTTCCCGGACGCGATATCTGGGGGAGGCACCCTCCGAATCGGCGGTTAACAAAGCGGCAACCCGGAATCGGGTATCAATGTGGAGATTTCTTTACCCAGGAAAGGTGGAGATCCCGCGTGGGCGAGCTCAGCAAGGCGTTCGGCAAGGAACTGAAGGATCTGCGGATCCTGCTGGTCGACGACAATGGCAGCATGCGGCTGCTGTTGCGCACCATGCTGAACACATTCGGCGTCACCTATCTGCGTCAGGCCCGCGACGGCACCGACGGCCTCACCGAATTGCAGCTCTACGACATCGACCTCGTCATTTCCGACTGGGAAATGGAGCCGATGAACGGCCGCGAGTTCATTACCCGCGTCCGCGCCGTCGGCAACGAGCCGATGTGTTTCACGCCCATCATCGTGCTGACAGGCCACGCCTCGCGCTCGCTGATCGCCGAGGCCTTCGAAATCGGCGCCACGCATCTGCTGGTCAAGCCGGTGACGCCGGCAAGCGTCCTCCACCGCATCGAATGGGTGCTCAACGACGACCGCGAATTCGAGGTCTCGGGCGGCATCTACCGCCAGCCCATGATCATCCATGACCGCAACGGCCTGCGCCGCGGCAAGGCCGTCGGCCAGACCACCTGGGCCATCGAATAAGCTCCGGCCCGGACTGGACCGGGCCTCCCCCCGATGTCATATTCTGCCCGTTTTTCGGCCCCTGATTGCCGGAATCGCGTCTAGAATGACCGCAAGGCCGCATCCACCGCCGGCCGCGACCAACGGGACCTGTCCTAATGAGTTTGTTTTCGGAAATTTTTGTCTGGTGGCACGGCCAGACCATGGGCACGCGCCTCCACACCTGGCGCAAGGGCCGCCTTGTCGGCAGCGACGCGCAGGGCAACCGCTACTATCAGGCGAAGGACGGCGCGGCCATCGACGGCAATGTGCGCCGCTGGGTGATCTATAACGGGCTCGCCGAAGCCTCGCGCGTGCCGCCCGAATGGCATGGCTGGCTGCATCACACATTCGAGCTGCCACCCACCGAGGACGGCTATGTGTCGCGCGAATGGGAAAAGCCGCATGTGCCGAACCTCACCGGCACCACCCATGCGTGGCGTCCGCAGGGCAGCCTGCACAAGGGCGCCCGCCGCGCCGGCACAACCGGCGACTATCAGGCATGGCGGCCCGGCCAGACGCCGCGCTGACGCCGCCCGCACCGAACCAGATGACCGAGGACTGACATGCAAAGCAATCTCGTCGAAACACTGATCGGCACCATCGTCGTCGCCGTCGCCGCGCTGTTCCTGTTCTACGGCTATACGAGTTCGGGCATGCGCAGCGGCGCCGGCTACAAGGTCGTCGCCGAATTCAGCGGGGTCGGGGGGCTCGCCAACGGTTCGGATGTCCGTCTCTCGGGCATCAAGATTGGCACCGTCGTTTCGCAGCGCCTGAACGCGGAAACCTATCAGGCCGTCGTCACGCTCGACCTGGCGCGCGACGTCAAGATACCCGACGACACCAGCGCCAAGATCGCCAGCGACGGTCTGCTCGGCGGCAGCTATGTGTCGCTGACGCCCGGCGGCAGCCCCGACTACCTGACCGATGGCGGCGAAATCATGTTCACGCAAGGCGCCGTCGATCTGATGAGCCTGATCGGCCAGGCCGTCTTCTCCGCGGGCGGCGAATAGTTCTTCGAGCGCCCCACAGGAAAAACGCGATGCGTCTTGTTGCATTTCCGGCTCTCTGCGCCGCCATCGCCGCGATGCTGACCTTCGCGGCGCCGGCCCATGCCGAGAAATATCCGGTCGCCGTTTTCAGCGGCCTCGACAAGATCACCGCCCGCGTTACGAGCTTCGCCGTCGCGGTCGGCGAGCCGCATCGCTACGGCGCGCTCGAGGTGACGGTGCGTGCCTGCGACAAGGCGCCGCCCGAAGAGCCGCCGCAAACCTCCGCCTATGTCGAAGTGCATCAGGTCGATCCGGGCACCGGCGAGGTGCAGCCGCATGCGATCTTCAAGGGCTGGATGTTCGCCGAAAGCCCCGGCCGCAACGCGCTCGAACACCCGGTCTACGATTTGTGGGTGACCGATTGCAGGAATTCGAGCGTCGGCGCGCCTTCGGGCAGCGAATAGAAATCCGCCTGTTCCGCCGTCGCCTCGAAAAGCCGCGCGCGATAGGCGTCGCGTGAAATCTCGACAGCGCCGAACTGTTGCAGATGCTCCGTCACGAATTGCGTGTCGAGCAGCCGGTAGCCGCCGGCAACAAGCCGCGCCACGAGATGCACCAGCGCCACCTTGCTGGCGTCGGTCTCGCGGCTGAACATGCTTTCGCCGAAAAACGCCGCGCCGATCGAAACCCCGTAAAGCCCGCCGGCAAGCCGCCCCTCGCGCCACGCTTCCACCGAATGCGCGTGGCCGCGTTGATGCAGCTCGCAATAAAGTGCGACGATGCGGTCGTTGATCCATGTGCCCTCGCGATCGGGCCCCGCATCGGCGCAACCGAGCATCACCTCGCGAAACGCGGTGTCGATGCGGACCTCGAAGGTGCCGGCGCGGACGCGGCGGCGCAGACGTTTGGGGATGTGGAAGGCGTCGAGCGGCAGGATGCCGCGCTTTTCGGGGTCGATCCAGTAAAGCTCCGGATCGTCGCGCGATTCCGCCATCGGGAATACGCCGTAAGCATAGGCGCGCAACAGCACATCGGCGTCGATATCGCTCATGGCCGTCCGTCCGCGTCAACGCCGGCGCGCGCAAGGCTTGGCGGCGTCAGGATTGCTTCTTGAGAAAATCTTCAAGCCAGTGAATGTGGTATTCGCCGTTCATGAAATCCGGCTCATTGACGAGTTCCTGAAACAGCGGGATCGTCGTCTTGATGCCGTCGATGACGAACTCGTGCAGCGTGCGGCGGAGCCGCATCAGGCATTCGTTGCGGTTGCGCCCATGCACCACGAGCTTGCCGATCAGGCTGTCGTAATAGGGCGGGATGCGGTAGCCGGAATAGGCCGCGCTGTCGACGCGCACGCCGAGCCCGCCCGGCGTGTGGAAATCCTTGATCGTGCCGGGCGAGGGCGTGAAGGTCTTCGGATCCTCGGCATTGATGCGGCATTCGATGGCATGGCCCGAAAAGGTCACGTCGTCTTGCGTGAAGCTCATTTCGAGCCCGGCCGCGATGCGGATCTGCTCGCGCACGATGTCGATGCCGGTGACGGCCTCGGTGATCGGATGTTCGACCTGCAGGCGCGTGTTCATCTCGATGAAATAGAACTCGCCATCCTCATAGAGAAACTCGATCGTGCCGACGCCGAGATAACCGAGCTTGCCGATGGCGTCGCGCACGATGTCGCCGATCTTCTGGCGCTGCTCGGCATTGAGGGCAGGCGAGGGGCATTCCTCCAGCACCTTCTGGTGGCGGCGCTGCAACGAGCAGTCGCGCTCGCCCAGATGCGCGACATTGCCATGCGCATCGGCAATGATCTGCATTTCGATGTGGCGCGGCTGACCGAGATATTTTTCCATGTAGAGCGCGTCGTCGCCGAAGGCGGCCTTGGCTTCGGTACGCGCGGTCGAGAGCGCGCCGGACATTTCCTCGCGCGAGCGCGCAACCTTCATGCCGCGTCCGCCGCCGCCGGCCGCCGCCTTCACAAGCACGGGGTAGCCCGTTTCCTCGGCAACCTTGTAGGCCTGCTCGTCGGTGGTGATGGCGCCGTCGGAGCCCGGCACGCAGGGGATGCCGAGCGAACGCGCGGTGGTCTTCGCCTGGATCTTGTCGCCCAT
>PHEO01000368.1 GCA_002841195.1 Alphaproteobacteria bacterium HGW-Alphaproteobacteria-11 | reverse complement strand
GGCCTGCGGCTTCGCCTTGCGCTCCGGCACCAGCCACAGATTGAGCCCGATCGCGACCGGCAGCACGATGATGATGAACCATCCCATCGCCGCGACGCGCGCCGCATCGACATTCTCCGGCGCCATCCATTCGATCGCCGCCGGCAGCAGCAACACCAGCGGCACACCGAGCAGCTGGAACGCCTCACGATAACCCTGAATGCGCGAGCGTTCGTTATAGTCGTCGGAAAGTTCGGCCGCCCAGGCCATATGCGACAGCGTCAGCAGCGTCCAGCCGATATAGAGAAAGAACATCCAGGCGAGCAGATAAACCGGCCCCACCGGCGCCGTCGGCGAAAACACCATGAAGGCCGACAGCATCAGGATCGGCACCGACAGCACCAGCCAGTGCCGCCGCCGTCCCCAGCGCGAGGGGAACTTGTCGGAGAGAACGCCCATCGCCGGATCGGTGAACACGTCCCAGAAGCGCGCCAGCATGAAGATCGTGCCGACGGCGGCGAGCCCCAGCCCCATCGGCCCGGCATAGAAATGCGGCAGGTAGACGCCGATCGGCAGCCCGAGCGCGCCGATCGGAATGGCGGGGCCCGAAAAGGCCGCAAGACGCCAGGGCGACAAACGATGACCGTTCATGGGGGGTGCCTCTCGAAACAAACCGCGCTCAGGTGATCCCGGCCAGAAAGTCCATCACCGCGCCCTTGAACATCGGGTTGGCGAGCGCGAACATGTGATCCGTACCCGGAATAATTTCCGCCCGCGCATCCGCCATCCGCGCCGCCAGCGGTCCCGGATCGCCGGCCAGGTCGTCGCGCGCCCCGGCAATCACCAGCACCTCGTTGCGGATGAGCCCGAGCGACGCCCCGCGATCCTCACCCCTCGGCGCCCGCGCGCAGGCCGCCAGCGCCTTGAGATCCTGCCCGAGCCCCTCGGCGTAAAGCCGGAAGCCGCGCGCCAGCGGCGCGCCGATGCCCTCCGCGCTCGCCGCCTCCAGCGCATCGGCGATCCCGCCGATCCGTTCGCCGGTTTCAAGCGATTTTGCCCCCACCCCGCCCAGAATGACGATGCCGAAGCGGTCGCCGTGATGCGCGGCGAGATGCATGGCGATCCCCGCCCCCATCGAATAGCCCATCAGGCTGGCGCGCTCGATGCCCAGATGGTCCATCAGCGCCAGCGCGTCGCCGGCCATCTTCTCCACCGTATAGTCGGTGGGATCATAGAGCTTGCCGCTCTTCCCGTGCCCGCGCAGGTCGAACGTCACGGCCTGCCGCCTTGCTTGGCGAAGCGCCTGCACCCAGCCCGTGCGGATCCAGTTGTCGTCGGCCGTCGCGGCGAAGCCATG
>PHEO01000166.1 GCA_002841195.1 Alphaproteobacteria bacterium HGW-Alphaproteobacteria-11 | reverse complement strand
GGGAAAAGAAATCCTACCTGCCGATCTATGACGATGCACCGTGGTATGAGGACGGCAAGCCGGCCGACCTGCCGGAGGATTTCTATTCGTCGGAATTCATCGTCGACAAGACGATCGAATATCTGGAAGAGAGCCGGGACGAGGGGCGTCCGTTCTTTTCCTATGTGGCGTTCATGGCCGTTCACATTCCGGTGCAGGCGCCGCGCGAATTCATCGAGAAATACGAAGGCGTCTATGACGAAGGCTGGGATGCGCTGCGCGATGCGCGCTTTCGCGCCGTCATCGAGCGCGGGCTGCTGCCGGCCGATATGGAACTCGGGCCGATGCCGGCGGGCCTGCGCGACTGGGCGGCGCGCAGCGAAGACGAGAAGCGGATGCTCGCGAAAAGCATGGCCGTCAACGCGGCGATGCTCGAAGCGATGGATTTTCATGTCGGCCGGCTGATCGACTATCTGAAAGAGACCGGGCAATACGACAATACCGTCTTCATCGTGCTGTCGGATAACGGACCGGAGGCCGGCGACCCGCTGGCGACGCCGGGTTTCCGGCAATGGCTGTGGTGGAACAATTATCGCCGCGATCTCGAGACGCTGGGCGAGAAGGGCTCCTATGCCTTTATCGGGCCGGAATTCGCCAGTGCGGCGGCGTCGCCCGGCGCCTTCTTCAAGATGCAGGCGGGCGAGGGCGGCTTGCGCGTGCCGTTGATCTTTGCCGGACGCGGCGTCGCGCGCGCGCGGACGACGGACGCCTTCAGCTACATCACCGACATCGCGCCGACCATTCTCGACATGGCGGGTGTGGCGGCGACGGAGGAATTCGCGGGCGTAACCGTGCAGCCGATGACCGGGCGCTCGCTGATGCCGCTGCTCAGCGGTGCGGCGACGCGGGTGCGCGACGAAATGGATGCGGTCGGCATCGAGGCGGCGGGCAATGCGGCGCTGTTCCGCGGCGACTACAAGCTGACGCGCAACGCGCCGCCCTATGGCGACATGCAGTGGTATCTCTACAATCTCGCGCGCGATCCCGGCGAGACGACCGATCTCGCCGCCGCCGAGCCCGAACGCTTCGCCGAGATGATGGCGGAATACGAGGCTTATGCGGCGCGTGTCGGCGTGCTGGAAGTGCCGGCGGGCTACGACCAGACGGCGCAGCTCACGATCAACCGCGTGCACGACCAGGTGCGGGCGAACTGGCCTGGATTGACGATCCTCGCGTTGCTGCTGCTGGGCGGCGCCTTCTGGGCTTGCGTTCGTCTCAGTCCGCGCGCCTGGCGGGCCTTGCACGGCTAGAGTCTTTCAGTGTTTCGTAGAAACGCTGCAGGACTCCAGGTTGTTGTTTGGTCGCGCTTCTTTTCGGAAAACCGGATTCCACTTTTCCGAGAAGCGCTCCAGGCGTCAGACGATCTTCATCAACTCGCGCAGCACATCGGTCTGCTTGGTCTTGCCGAGCTTGTCCTTGATGTGGGTGAAATGCGTGCGCACCGTGTTGATGCTGCAGCCGCGCGCCGCCGCAATTGCCGTCAGCTTGTGGCCCGAGGCGAAGGCGGCGGCGATCTCGGCCTCGACGCGCGTCAGGCCGAATGCGAGTTCGAAATCTTCCGGTATCGGGTCGCGGCCGACTTCGGGGATGCCCCATTCGAGGCGCGGATTGGCGTTCAGCAGGTCCTCGACGAAAGGCCGGTCGTTACGCTCGCCCCATTTTCTGATCTCGGCGATGCGCCGCCGCACGGCGGCGCTGTCGTGGCCGAGCGTGCCGGCATAGAGGTTGCGGCGTTCTTCCTTGTCAGACATGGAGGGTTTCCGCGCGCCGCGCGCCGGGCCCGGCATCGTCGCCGAAGCGGCGGGCAATGAAGTCGCCGATTTCCTCGATGGCGCGGCGCGATTCCGGCAACAGCGTGCCGAGGCGCTGCCAGCCATGCGGCATCGGCGGATGGAGGCTCAATTCGCTGTCGATACCGGCGCGGCGCAGCGCCTCGTCGATGCGCACGGCATCGTCGAGCAGGATGTCGACGGTGCTGGCCTGAATCAGCGCCGGCGGCAGACCTTCGAGATCGGCGAAGACGGGCGAGGCCAGCGGATCGCCCGGCGCATGGCCCTGCAAATAGAGTTCGCGGCAGACCATCATGATTTCGATGTTGTTGGCGAGCGTCGCCTTGCGCGCATTGGTGAGCACCGAGCGGCCGGACAGCGTCATGTCGGCCCAGGGCGCCAGCAGCACGAGGCCCGCCGGCATGGGGATGCCGCGCTCGCGCAGCAGCAGAAGCGCGCCGAGCGCGATGCCACCGCCGGCGCTGTCGCCGACGAACTGGATCTGCGCGGGTTCGGCGCCTTCGGCCAGCAGCCATTCGTAAGCGGCGGCAACATCGGATATCGCCGCCGGAAAGGGACTTTCCGGCGCCAGACGGTAATCGACCGACAGCGCCTTTGCATGCGCCTGCTTGCAGATGCGCGCGGCCAGCGACTGAAAGAGCCGCGACTGGCCGAAGATGAAGGAACCGCTGTGAACGAAGACGAGGACCCTGTCGGCCTGCGATTCCGGCATGACGACCCAGTCGGCGGCGACAGGCGCGCCCGATGCCGGCTCCACCTGCATGCCGGCCGGTGCCGAGGTCATCAGGTTTTCGGTGCGGTGCAGGCGCCGCCGCGCCGTTTCGAAATCGAAATCGGCAACGGCCGGCGGTTGCGACGGCGCGAAGATGCGCCCGGCCAGACCGAAAAGAAGATTGAATATCCGCCCGCGCCAGCTCAGGCCGGGCACGATGCGCCGCGGTGCGGCCAATGAAGCATCGGAATCGAGAACCCGTGTCGTCATTTGCGCGAACCCCTGACCTGTGGATCGTCAAACGCCTGCTCGGCGGCCTCGTCCTCAGTATGCCGGGAAAACGGCCCCGGCATCACCAGTTTTGATGATTTTTGGAATCCGGCATTCGCCAAACCTTGACCGAACGATGCCCGGCGGGCCGGGCGCGCGACGATGGAGGGGTGAAATGAACGGGACCGAATTGCCGCGTAACAGCCTGTTGCGGCTGTCTTTTCTGCCGATTCTGGCGGTCGTGCTGCTGGCCCTGCCGGGTTGTTCGATCTTCGACGATAACTACGGGAAGAAGGTGATAACGGGCGGTTCGGGCAACTGGACCGGGACGTCGATCTCGGCCAACAACCAGCCCGCCCAGGAAGGCGGCGGCATGGCTTCGGTCAATGCGCCCACTTTCGACGAAGAAGGAAATGTGATCGAGGATGCGCTGGGCGACCTGCCGGCCACGCCGGCCAGCGAGGTTGCTCCGCGTACGGACTATCCGGACAAGGCGACGGGTCAGGAAACGCCGGCAAGCGCCTATGAGAGGAGGCTCGCACAACGCTGGGCGCAGCGCGGCGCATATGAATCCCCCAACGACGCCAGCGCCCATGCCTATCTCGCCGCGGCGCGGATCGGCCTGCCGACATACAGATATCTCGGCACCGAGCTTGGCGGCATCATCAATCTCGACAATGGCTACCGTCTGCAGGACGACGAGAGCAGCATCGGCGGCGGCGTCGGCGGCAGCTTCGGCTTCGGCACATTCGGCGGCCAGCGGCTGCGCTTCAACCTCAATATCGCGCGCAACGAGGTCGATGTCTCGGGACCGCGCGGCGGTTTCGATCCCGGGCCGGGCACGTTCCTGCTCATTCCCGGCACCGGCGACGGACCGTTCGGCGCGGGCTTTGCGCTGCCTCCCGGCGCTCCCGGGGTCAATGCCGTGACGACGTCCGACTACAGGCTCGACTACTCGCAGACATCGTTCACCGGCAAGTTCTCGACCGACTTCTGGTGCGACGACGACGATGATGACGGTCCGGGTGTATTCAGCGGTCTCGGCTTCACGCCCCATTTCGGGCTCACCTATAACCGCATCCGGTTCGAGCAGAATTTCGGCGGTGCGATTCCCGGATTCGGTATCGACTTTCAATACGACACCAGTCTGCGCAACAATTCGTATGGTGTGATCCTGGGCGGGCAGGTGATGAAACCGATCGCGGGTTCGCCGGTCATGCTGCGTGCCGGCCTGACGGGACAAGCCGATTTCAACCGCGCAAAAGGCAGCGACAGTCTCGATGTCACCGGCTTCGGCAGTCAGACGATGCGCGTCAAGAACAACGACACGACGTTCAGCTATACGGCCAATGCCGGCGTGACGGTCGGTGCGCAGGCGCCGATCCGCTTCGATCTCGATTTCTTCGGCGGCGGGATCGGCAACACACCGTCGATCGTGCGCGACGGTGTGGGGCCGTCGCGGATCGAGTTCGAGAATTCGAACTTCTACGGCACGGCGCTGAGAACGACGCTCAGGTTCTAGGCTCTCACAGCCCCAGCACGGCCTTGGCCATGATGTTGCGCTGGATTTCGTTGGTGCCGGCATAGATCGAACCGGCGCGGTCGTTGAGATATTTCGGCGTTACCGGCCATGAATAGTCGGGGCCGACGGGCGTTTCGTTGCCCGCCGGTTTCGGCACGCCGGGCACCGGCCCGCCCGGCCGCGTCGCATGCGGCTGGAAGGGGAGCGCGTAATGCGCGACCGCTTCGAGCGCCAGTTCGGTCAGGTGCTGGCTTACTTCGGTGCCGCGCGTTTTCAGCAGCGACGATTCGGCGCCGGGCGCCTGGCCGTTACTCAGCGCCGACATGATCCGGTGTTCGGTATATTCGAGCGCCGTGATCTCGACCGATGCGGCGGCGAGCTTTGCCGCGAAGCCCGTATCGTCGATCAGTCGCGTGCCGTCGCCGCCGCGTTCGTTCTCCGCCATGCGGCGGATGCGGGCGAGGCGGTTGTGCAGGCCGGGCGCATAGGCATGGCCGCCGCGTTCGAATTGCATCAGATATTTCGCCACCGTCCAGCCGTCGCCGACCTTGCCGACGACATTCTTTTTCGGCACGCGGACATCGGTGAAGAAAATCTGGTTCTGGATGTGCTCGCCCGACAGCATGATCAGCGGCTCGACCTTGACGCCGGGCGTGTCCATGTCGATCAGGATGAAGGTGATGCCGCGCTGGGGAATGTCTTCCTTCGAGGTGCGCACCAGATTGAAAATGCGGTTGGCGTAGTTCGCATGTGTCGTCCAGATTTTCTGGCCGTTGCAGATGAAATCGTCGCCATCTTCCACCGCGCTCATCTGCAGGCTCGCAAGGTCGGAGCCCGAACCGGGTTCGGAATAGCCCTGGCACCAGAAATCTTCGCCGTTGAGGATGCGCGGCAGGTAATGCGCCTTCTGTTCGGGCGTGCCGTAGCCGATCAGCACCGGGCCGCACATGCCGAGTCCCATCGGCGAGAGCGACGGCGCGCCGGCGGCGGCGAGTTCGCTCGAAAAAATATAATGCTGCACCACCGACCAGTCGCAGCCGCCATGTTCGACCGGCCAGGCGGGGGCGACCCAGCCTTTCTCGTAGAGCGCCTTGTGCCAGGCCATCGTGGTTTCGTAGTCGGCATAGACGCTGGTCATCAGCTTGCCGGTTTCGCGCAGGTCCGGCGTCAGCTTCTCGTCGAGAAAGCGCCTGACTTCGTCCCTGAAGGCGGCGTCCTTCGCACTGAACCCGAGTTCCATTCCGTTTCTCCCCGTATTCCAATGGCTGTTGGGGCGAAGTAGGCGCCGGGGGGCGCGGGCCTGTCAAATTTTCAAGGCCGATTCTCGGGGCGGGCATTGGCTGCGGCGCGGGATTGACGTAAAGGAAGGGCCGCGCCCGCGATCCGCGCATGATCCATCCCGGAAGGCTTCCCCCCGATGTCCGACGACGGCAAGCCGACGCCCGACAACCGCAAGACGACGCCCAAGGAGCGCCAGCGCGCCTTTGCGATCCTGTTTGTCTGTCTGCTTTCGGTCGGCATGGGGCAGACGCTGGTGTTCGCCGTGCTGCCGCCGATTGCCGCCGATCTCGGCATGAGCGAGTTCGAGACGACGATGATTTTCTCGCTCTCGGCCTTCTTGTGGATTCTCACCAGCACCTTCTGGGGCAAGCGCAGCGACTTCATGGGCCGCAAGCCGGTCATTCTGATCGGCGTCTTCGGTTTTGCGATCTCGACATCGCTTGTCGGCGTCGTGCTGCTGGCGGGTTACTGGGCGTGGATTTCGATGGCGCTGATGTTTCCGCTGGTCATGGGCGCCAGGGCGATATTCGGCATTTTCGGCTCGGGCGCGATGCCGGCCTCGCAGGCCTATGTCGCCGACCGCACGACGCGGGCCGAGCGCGCGGGGAGCATTGCGCAGATCGGCGCCGCTTTCGGCCTCGGCACGGTGGTGGGGCCGGGCGTGGCGGCGGCCTTTGCCGAAATCCACATCCTCGCGCCCTTCTTCGCCGTCGGCGCGCTCGCCTTTATCAGCGGCATCGCGATCTGGATTTTGCTGCCCGAGCGCACGGCGCCGAAAAAGATGCTGGGCGAGACGCAGGAAAAGCGCGCCGAACTCAAATGGTCGGCGCCGAATGTCCGGCCCTGGCTCGTCGCCGGCGTCGTGCTCAGCCTCATGCAGTCGATCATGATGCAGCTTTTCGCCTTCTACCTGATGGCCGAGCTCGACATGGGCGGCTCGGCGGCGACGCAGCTCGTTTCGGTCGGCATGATGGCAATGGCGATGGCGACGCTGGTGGCGCAGCTCGGGCTCATTCAGCGTTTCAACCTGCCGGTGCCGTTCCTGCTGCGCTGGGGCGCGGTCACGATGATCGTCTCGTTCGGCATGCTGGTGTTCGGCGGTTCCTACGGCGTGCTGGTGTCGGCGCTGGCGCTGGCCGGCCTCGGCTTCGGCTTTCTGCGCGCCGGGCTTTCGGCGGGCGCCTCATTGTCGGTGTCGCT
>PHEO01000165.1 GCA_002841195.1 Alphaproteobacteria bacterium HGW-Alphaproteobacteria-11 | reverse complement strand
GCTGCTTCGGGCACGAAATGGAACTTCACTTCATCGACATGCGGCTTTCCTGCCTCGCGGTAGCCATCGAATTTCACCAGCGAAATAAAGCCGTTCGGCTGCCATTCGGCAAACTTGAACGGGCCGGTACCGACCGGCACCTGTTGCAGCGCCTCTTTGTTGGTCTCTGCTTCTGCGGGGACAATTGCGATGCCTGCCAGCGACGAAAGCAGCGGCGCAAACGGTGCATTGAGCGTGAAGCGCACAGTCAGCGGGTCGAGCACCTCGATGCCGGTGATCGGCGAGATCCGGCTGGCAAGCGGCGATGCGATCTCGGTCGATTGCACCCGGCGGATCGAGGCGGCCACGTCTTCGGCATCGAATGTGCTGCCATCGTGGAAGGTGACGCCCGCGTGGAGCTTGAAGGTGTAGGTCAGCCCGTCGGCCGAAATTTCCCAGCTGTCGGCAAGGCTCGGCACCACTTGCAGGCCGGCCGTGGTATCGGTCAGCCCTTGATAGATGTTCGACTGCACGATCAGAACCGAGTTGAACGCGGTCACGAGGTGCGGATCGAGCCCGGCGGGCGAGGTATCCATCGCCACGTCAAGCGTTGCCGCCGAGGCGGCGCCGGTCAGAAAAGAGGTCGCCAGAAGCGCAACCGCGAGTTTATGCTTAGCCATGTTTCTCCCACCCTGTGAGGCACTGAACCCGCGCGCGGTGGCGCCGCCGAGGTTTTTGCGCCGAGCCATTTGATAAGTCCAGTTTGTTACCACCCTAGACAATTAGAACGGTATGGTATTAGAAATCGTCTGACAAGGGGCTGCGTGACCGCCCGTTTTGTGCCACCGGTGCCCCGGGGCGCCAGCGTTTTGGGAGATGAGATGACGGACACGCCCTTGCTCGCCCTCGAAAATCTGCACATCGCAGCGGGCCAGCGGCCAGTGGTCGAGGATATCTCGCTGACCATTGCTGCGGGCGAGATGCTGGGGCTGGTCGGCGAATCGGGCTGCGGCAAGTCGGTAACCGCGCTTGCCATCATGCGGCTGCTGGCAACGCCGCCGATGCACATCACCGCAGGCGCGATTCATTTTGCCGGGCGCGATGTGCTGGCGCTGTCAGAGGTCGAGCTTGAAGGGTTGCGCGGCGACGACGTTGCGATGATCTTTCAGGAACCGATGACCTCGCTCAACCCGGTGTTCACCGTGGGCGACCAGATCGCCGAGGCGCTGCGCCTGCACCGAGGCGCGGGCCGCACCGAGGCACTGGCCGAGGCGGCGAACCTGCTGGCGCTCGTCGGTATCCCCGCGCCGAGCGAGGCGGTGACACGCTATCCGCACCAGCTTTCGGGCGGGCAGCGGCAACGGGTGATGATCGCGATGGCGCTCGCCTGCGAGCCAAAGTTGCTGATTGCGGATGAGCCGACCACCGCGCTCGATGTCACGGTGCAGGCACAGATCCTTGATTTGCTCGATGATCTGCGCCGCAAGCGCGGCATGGCGGTGCTGCTGATCACGCATGACCTTGGCGTGGTGTCGCAATACTGCGATCGGGTGGCGGTGATGTATGGCGGGCGCATCGTTGAATTGGCGCCTTCGGCCGAACTTTTCGCCCATCCGCGCCACCGCTACACCGCCGCCTTGCTGGCGACCATTCCGGCCGCCAACCCGCCCGGCACCGACCTGCCCGCCATCGCCGGCAGCGTGCCTGCCCCGGGGTCGCGCCCGGTTGGGTGTGCCTTTGCGCCGCGCTGCACCGCCGCAGTTGCCCGCTGCGCCGAGGAAATGCCGGTGCTGACCGCCGGGCCCCACCCCTTCCGCTGCTGGAACCCCGCATGACCCTGCTTGAAACCCGCAATCTTTCGAAAACCTACCCCGGCGCGCGCGGCACCGTGGTGCAGGCGGTTTCCGAGGTGTCGCTGACGCTGGATGCCGGGGAGGTGCTGGGAATCGTGGGTGAATCTGGCTGCGGCAAATCCACTCTCGGGCGCACCATCCTGCGGCTGACCGAGCCGAGCGGAGGGCAGATCTTTTTCAAGGGGCAAGACATCACGGCGCTGCCCCCCCGCGCGATGAAGCCTCTGCGCCGCGATATGCAGATCATCTTTCAAGACCCGTTCGGCGCGCTTAACCCGCGCCACAAGGTCAGCCATATTCTGGCCGAGCCGCTGATCGTGCAGGGCGTGGGTGATGCCGCCGCGCGCGCCGCGCGGGTGGTGGAACTGCTCGATCTGGTTGGCTTGCCACCTGACGCGGCCGGGCTTTACCCGCACGAGTTTTCCGGTGGCCAGCGCCAGCGCATCGCCATTGCCCGCGCGCTGGCGCTTGACCCGGCGCTGATCGTAGCCGACGAGGCGGTAAGTGCGCTCGATGTTTCGATTCAAAGCCAGATCATCAACCTGATCGCCGGCTTGCGCCGCCGTCTCGGGCTTGCCATCCTGTTCATCAGCCACGACCTGTCGGTGATCCGCCATGTGTCAGACCGGATCGCGGTGATGTACCTTGGCCGTATTGTAGAAATGGGGCCGACCGAAGCGATCATGTCTGCGCCGCAGCACCCTTACACCCGGGCGCTTTTGTCCGCGATCCCGCGTGCCGGGGTCGAGCGCGGCCACCGCATCGTGCTGCAAGGCGAGGTGCCTGACCCCGCGCACCCGCCCGCTGGCTGCGCCTTTCACAGCCGCTGCGCGCAGGCGATGGAGGTTTGCCGCCACGCCCGGCCGCCACTTGCGCAACCGGCAGGCGCCCCGCAGGAGGTCGCATGTCACCTTTACAGCTAGCGCAGAGCGCCTTTGCGCCGGTTCAGGCAGCGATTGATGCGGGGCGCATTCCCGGCGCGGTGCTGGGGGTGGTTGAGGGGTCGGGGCGCGCGGTGCTCGCTGCCGGGGCGGCGCAAAAGGTGCCAGTATCGCGCCCGATCACACCGGGCACCTGGTTCGACCTTGCGTCGCTCACCAAAGTGCTGTTCACGACGCCGCGCATTCTGGCCCTGGCCGAGGCCGGGGCCATCGACCTTGACGGGCCGCTGACGCAACTGCTGCCCGACCTGCGCCAGTATGACCCGGCGGCATGGGAACGGCGTGTGACCTTCCGCCAGGGCCTTGGGCACCTGACGCCGTTTCCGCCCGTGGTGCCGATCTACACCTATGGCCGCGACCCCGAATTGTTGCGCGCATGGATTTTGCAGCACCAATGGCAGGCCGGACCGCCAGTCTATTCCGACATCAACTTCATCCTGTTGGGCCTTGCTTTGGAACGGTTTTATAAAAAACCGATCCGCGCGATGGAGCCCGGCGCAGGGTTCGCGTGGTCTGCCAACCCCAACCAAAGCGCCGCGACCGAAGACTGCACCTGGCGCGGCCGCGTGCTTAGCGGCGAGGTGCATGACGACAACACCTCGGCCTTGCAAGGCGCGGGCCACGCCGGCCTTTTCGGTACCGCTGACGCCCTGCTTGACCATGCGCAGGGGCTACTGGCTGGCACCGGCATTTCGCGCTTCGTGAAAGATCACCAGCGCCAACCTCTGTCCGACACCCGCACCCATGGCTGGCAGCGCGCCCACCCCGGCTGGTCAGGTGGCGACGCCGCAGTGCCCGAAACCATTGGCCACACCGGCTTTACCGGCACCGGGCTCTGGCTTGATTTTGCCAATGGTCGGGCCTGGACACTGCTTACCAACCGCATTCACCCCACCCGGCACTTCGACAGCGGCATTGTCGAACTCCGCCGCGCCGTGGGCGATGCGATCTGCAAGGAGGCGTGATGCAACCGATCTGGTCCGTGGGGCTGATGACCGGAACCGTGCTCGATGGCAACATCGACGTGGCGCTGCTGAAAACCGATGGTGAAAGCGTGGCCGAACATGGCCCCTTTCGGCTCGCCCCCTACCCGCCCGGCTTGCGCGAGCTTCTGGAACGCACGCTCGCCGCCGCGCGGGTCTGGAACTTCGACGGGCCTGAGCCCCCGATCTTTGCCGAGGCCGAGGCCGAACTGACCCGCGCGCAGGCGCAGGCGGTGCGCGATCTGGCCGAAACCGACGGGCCGGGGCTGGCGCGGCTGGGCATCGTCGGCTTTCACGGGCAAACCGTGCTGCACCGCGCCCCGGCGCCGGGGCGCAAGGGCGCAACCCGGCAACTTGGCGACGGGCAGCTGATGGCCGATCTGCTGGGGGTACCGGTGGCCTATGATTTCCGTTCGGCAGACGTTGCTGCGGGCGGGCAAGGCGCGCCGCTTTCGGCGATCTACCACGCCGCGCTGTTGCGCGGCCTTGGGCAGGGGCCGCAAACGGCGGTCTTGAACCTTGGCGGCGTTGCCAACGTTACATGGTGGGATGGTGCCGAGGCCGTGGTGGCCTTTGATACCGGCCCTGCCAACGCGCCGATCAATGACTGGGTGACGGCGCACGGGCTTGGCGAAATGGACCGTGGCGGCGCGCTGGCGCTGGCCGGGCGTGTTGACGAGGCGCGGCTGACGCGCCTTCTCGGCCACGCGTGGCTTGCGGCGCCCTACCCCAAATCGCTCGACCGCTTTGATTTTCCAGCCAGCATGGCCGAAGGGCTTGGCGCCGCTGATGGCGCCGCAACGCTGACCGCCTTCACCGCCGCCGCAGTCGGGCGCGCGCTCGACCTGCTGCCCATGCGCCCCGCGCGGCTGATCGTCTGCGGCGGCGGGCGGCACAACCCGGCGATCATGGCAGCACTCGCCATCCGCGCTGGCGTCGAGGCGGTGCCCGCCGAGGCGGTCGGCTGGCGCGGCGACGCGATCGAGGCCGAATGTTTCGCGCTGCTGGCAGTGCGGGTGCAGCGTGGCCTGCCAATTTCATTTCCCACCACCACCGGCGCCCCCGCGCCGATGACCGGCGGCCGCCTGGCGCTGCCGCAAGCGAGGACCGCATGACCACCACCGAAACCGCCTCGCCCCGCTACGCAACAATCGATGCCTGGCCCACGCCAGACCTGACCGCGGGAATTATCGAGGCGCAATACGCCGCCATTGCCGCGGCACAAGCCGCGCAAGGGGCCATTGCCCGCGCCGTTGATCTGGCGGCGGCGCGCCTTGCAGGTGGCGCGGGGCGCCTGATCTATATCGGCGCCGGCACCTCGGGGCGGATCGGCACCCAGGATTGCGTCGAACTGCGCCCGACCTTCAACTGGCCCGATGCGCGCACCCTGGTGCTGATGGCGGGCGGCGCCGAGGCCTTTTTGCGTGCCCGTGAGGGCGCCGAAGATAGCGAGGCCGACGCGCTGCGCGCGCTTGATGCGGCGGCGGTGGGGCCAGACGACGTGGTGATCGGGGTTGCCGCCAGCGGACGCACGCCGTTCACGATCGCCGGTCTGCGCCACGCCCGCGCGGCCGGGGCGCTGACCATCGGGTTTTTCAACAACCCCGGCGCGGCCCTCGGCGCGGCTTGCGAGCTTCCCGTTCTGCTCGAAACCGGTGCCGAGTTTCTGGCGGGATCGACCCGGCTGAAGGCGGGCACTGCGCAAAAGGTGGCGCTCAATGCGTTTTCGACCGCCCTGATGGTGCGTCTTGGGTATGTTTACGCAGGGCTGATGGTCGAGATGAAACCCACCAATGCCAAGCTGCACGACCGCGCGGCGGGCATGGTGGCGCGGCTTTCGGGGGCCGGACCCGAGGCGGCGCGCTCGGCGCTCGATCTTGCGGGTGGCAGCGTCAAGCTGGCCACGCTGATGCTTGCGCGCGGCCTTTCGCGCGCCGAGGCCGAAGCAACACTGGCGGCGGCGGGCGGCAGGCTTGGCGACGCGCTCGGCGGGCGCTAACGATGCCCGATGTCGAACTGACCGCAACCCCGACCGAGGCGGACCTTGCCGCCATCGGCGCCGGGCTGACAGCCTTCAATGCCGCAGACGCCGGGCCTTCGGGGCGGCTGGCCTTGGCGGTGGTTCTGCGCGGCGATGCGGGCGCGGTGGTTGGCGGGCTTTCGGGCTATACCGCCTGGGGCTGGCTTTATGTGCAATGGCTGTGGCTGGCCGAACCCCTGCGCGGTCAAGGCTGGGCCGGGCGGATGCTGGCCCTGGCCGAGGCCGAGGCGCTGGCGCGCGGCTGCCACGGCGCCTGGATCGACACGTTCAACCCGGTTGCGCTGGCCGCCTATCAGCGCGCCGGCTACCGGGTGTTCGGCACCCTGCCCGAATTCCCGCCGGGGCGCAGCCGCGTGTTTCTGCAAAAACCGCTCTGAGCGCCAGCGCCTGCGCCCTGCGCGCTCAGAACTGCGTGAATGTCAGCGTCGCCGAAATGGTGACATCATCCTGGTTCGCCACGGCATTGCGCAGCGGCACGGCGGCAGAAACCTCAAAGCGCACATTGTCGTTGAAGTTGTACGAGGCGCCGACCCCGGCCGAAGCCATGCTCACCACCGTCGGGAAGGTCGAATAGACCTCGCCCAGATCGGCAAAGACATAACCGTTAAAGGCTGTCTCGTTGAAGGTGAGGGTCTTGTGCAGCTCGAGGTTCGCGAAGAAACCGCTATCGCCCGCCACGCCATCGGATGGGTAGCCGCGCACCGTGGTCGGCCCGCCGATCTGGAACAACAGGTTGCCGGGCAGAAGTGATGCCTGGCTGCTTTGCCACGCGCCACGACCGATGAAGGATACGCCATTTGCGAACCTGTAGGCGCCGTCGATTGACCCGGTTCCGATGACATAATCGGCGCTTGAAGCAGCAAGATTATCGGTCACGGTAGCGAACACGGCCTGCACCTGCGTGCTGACGGTCCAGTTGTCGCCAAACGCGGCAAAGGTGAAGCCCGGTGCAAACTTGGTCGTGTCCGCATCAACCAAGGGCGTCCCGGCCGCATAGGAAACAGACGCGCCCTGGAACATCGCCGCCGTGGCCT
>PHEO01000367.1 GCA_002841195.1 Alphaproteobacteria bacterium HGW-Alphaproteobacteria-11 | reverse complement strand
CGGGGTGGAAACCGCCGCAGGGCAACCGGCGCGGGTAGTGCCATACGCGATCAGCATCAACCGCGAAGGCAAACGCTTTGTCGATGAATCGAAAGGCTATGTGAACCACGGCAAGGCCGTGCTTACCCAGCCCGGGCAATCGACCTCGCTGGTGTTCGACCAGACACTGCGCGACAGCGTGGCCGAAAGCGTCATGACGACCTTCGCAAGGTTGGGGCTGACCGTGCATCAGGCGGACACGCTCGAAGCGCTGGCCGCGCTGATCGGGGTGCCTGTCGCGCCTTTTGTGCAGACGGTGACCGAGTTCAACGCCGCTGTGGCCGACGGCGCGGCGCCGGGGGCAGTGCCGCCCAAGGCGACCCTGGCCAACCGGATCGAAACCCCGCCGTTCTATGCCTTCAGCCCGCTGGTGCCGGGGATCACCTTGACCTTCGGTGGCATCATGATCAATGACCGGGCGCAGGTGCTGGAGGCTGACGGCCGGGTCATTGCGGGGCTATACGCGGCAGGCGAAGGTGCCGGAGCCGCCTTTTTCCATGACTACATCGGCGGCGGCTCGCTGACCAATTGCCTTGTGATGGGCCGTATCGCCGGGCGGCAAGCCGCTTCGTAAGGCGAAACCCGCTCGGGCGGCGCACCGACGCCATCAGCCGCCCCCCGTGCGATGCCATGGGGGGCGCGCTGCATAAACAATCGGGTGGCTGCGGAAAACCGAACTGCCGGGACAAGCGGATATTCCGTATGAGTTTTCGGCAGACCTCGGGTTCATTCGGCCTGCGACTGGAATTGGCAGGAAAGCAGGTCATTGACGCGGTTTTTCTGGGGGGCCGCGCAAGCGCCCGAAACGACAACGCAGTCGGCACCTGCGTTGTCGTAGGCGTCGCCGCCTGTTGCGACCGAAAAACCGATCTCGACCTCGGCCAGGCGCGCGCAACATTTGATCGACAGGTAATGGGCGGTCTCAACCGGCTGCCGCAATACCCTGCAGATGCAGGTTGCTATGATCTGTGCTTCAGTGTAACTGATTGTTTACATGCGGAAACGCCTCAAGCATCTGGCCGAGAAAAGTCCACTCGGGCAGCGCCGTGCTTTCAGGCCGGATTATCGTTCAGGATCGACCCCAGAAACGCGCGTGTGCGGTCTTCGACGGGCGCTGTGAACAGGTCTTCGGGTGTTCCTTCCTCACAGATCCGGCCCTGATCGAAAAACAGCACCCGGTCCGATATTTCGCGTGCAAAACGCATCTCATGGGTGACAAGCAACATAGTCAGATCGTGCTCTTCGGCCAACTTGCCGATCACGGTCAACACCTCGCCGACAAGTTCCGGGTCCAGTGCGGATGTCGGCTCATCGAAAAG
>PHEO01000164.1 GCA_002841195.1 Alphaproteobacteria bacterium HGW-Alphaproteobacteria-11 | reverse complement strand
CGCTGCCACCGGCCAGGCGTTGCGCGAGGGCCAGCGGGTCGGCGCCCTGCAAGGGCAGGACGCCGTCGCCTTGCGCGCGGGCGTCGAGGCCGGCGCGGGAGAGTTTGACAGCGCGGCGCGCGACATCGAGCAGCGTGCCGCCCCGGAAGGGCGTGTTCAGCGCCAGCCTCGGCACGTCGTCGCGCAGTTTCTGGCGCTCCTCGTCGGTCCAGTCCTTGACGAGATCCCAGGCCGCGTCGAGCGAGGACTGCTCGTAAAGCAGACCGACCCAGAAGGCCGGAAGCCCGCAGATGCGCGCCCAGGGGCCGCCATCGGCGCCGCGCATTTCCATGTAGTTCTTGATGCGCGCCTCGGGGAAGATCGTCGTCAGGTGATTGTTCCAGTCGCCGCGCGTCGGCACCTCGCCGGGCAGCGCCGGCAGGCGGCCTTCGAGGAAATCGCGGAACGATTGCCCCGTCGCGTCGATATATTTGCCATCGCGGTAGACGAAATACATCGGCACGTCGAGCGCGTAGTCGACATAGCGCTCGAAGCCGAAGCCCTGTTCGAAAACGAAGGGGATCATGCCGGCGCGCTGGTTGTCGGTGTCGGTCCAGACATGCGAGCGGTAGGAGAGGTAGCCGTTGGGCTTTCCTTCCGTGAACGGAGAGTTGGCGAAGATCGCGGTCGCAACGGGCTGCAGCGCAATGGCGACGCGCAGCTTCTTCACCATGTCGGCTTCCGACGAGAAGTCGAGGTTCACCTGCACGGTGCAGGAGCGGTACATCATGTCGAGACCCATGGTCCCGACCTTCTTCATGTATTCGGTCATGATCTTGTAGCGGCCCTTGGGCATGACCGGAATTTCGTCGCGACGCCAGTTGGGTGTGAAGCCGAGTCCCAGAAAGCCGATGCCGTGTTCGTCGCCGACTTCCTTGACCTGCGCCAGATGGTCGTGCAGCTCCGAACAGGTCTGGTGCAGCGTTTCGAGCGCCGCGCCCGAGAGCTCGAACTGACCGCCGGGCTCCAGCGAGATGTTACCCTGACCATCGTTTTCGAGGCCGATGATGTGTTCGCCCTCCATCACCGGCCGCCAGCCGAAGCGCGTGAGGCCCTCGAGCATGGCGCGGATGCCGTGGTCGCCGCCATAGGGGATGGGGGTCAGGTTTTTCGCGCAGAAGGGAAATTTCTCGTGCTCGGTGCCGATGCGCCAATCCGCTTTCGGCTTGTTGCCGCGCTCCAGCGCGGCCACGAGATCGCGACGGTCGGCGATGGGCTCGGGCCCGGCGACGAGTATGCTCATGCGAGCCCCTTTGTTCCTCCGCGGACTTCGGCTCGGGCCGGGTCCGTCTCACGGCGCTCTGCGGCGCCGGACAGATGTAGGAGCGCATTTCGCCGGTGACAAGCGCAAATCTCGTTCCGCGAACTACACTTATTTTACAGGTGAGCATTTTACAGATCGGGCCCGCGAGATGTACTGGTATCGGGGCGGGGGACGACAAGGAGCGACAATATGCGGATCGGCATTCTGACGGGCGGCGGCGACGTGCCGGGGCTCAATTCCTGCATCAAGGCGGTGACGCGGCGTGCGGCCGAACTGGGCTGGGAGGTGGTGGGATTTCGCCGCGGCTGGGCAGGGCCTCTGAACTACAATCCCGACGACCCGGCGGGCAGCGCCGAGCACCTGATGCCGCTCGACACCGAGGCCGTGCGCACCATCGACCGCATGGGCGGCACGATCCTGCACACGACGCGCACCGACCCGCAATGGATGATCGAGGAACGCCTGCCGGATTTCCTGAAAGGGAAATTCAAGCTCAGCGACAAGGGAACCGTCGATACCACGCCACACATATTGCGCGTCTTCGAGCATCTCGGCATCGACGTCATGATCACGATCGGCGGCGACGGCACGCTTCATTATTCCGGTGCGCTGCACAAGGCCGGCATGAAGATCGTTTCGATCCCGAAGACGATGGACAATGACGTGTTCGGCACCGACTACTGCATCGGGTTTTCAACCGCCGTGTCGCGCTCGGTCGAGCATATCAACGCGCTCCGGACATCGACCGGCAGCCATGAGCGCATTGCCGTGGTGGAGCTTTTCGGCCGCCATTCGGGCGAGACGGCGCTGATCGCGGGCTATCTGGCCGATGCCGACCGCGTGCTGATCGCCGAGGTGCCGTTCGACACGGAGAAGCTGGCGGCGCTTGTTGCGGCGGACCGCATGGACAATCCGGCGCGCTACGCGATGGTGGTGGTTTCGGAAGGCGCGCGGATGGAAGGCGGCGAGACGATGACGTATGGCGCCGCCGACGATTACGGGCGCAAGCGGCTTGGCGGCGTGGGTCACATGCTGGGCGAGGAATTGACGCGGCTGACCGGCGTCGGCGCGATCACGCAGTCGCTCGCCTATCTGATGCGGGCCGGTCCACCCGATGCGCTCGACCAGATGGTGGCCAAAGGCTTCGGCACGCTGGCGGTGCAGGAAATCGCCGCCGGGCGCAGCGGTTTCATGACCGCGGTGCGCGACGGGAACTATACGACGGTGCCGGCCGAGACCTGCATGACCCGGAAAAAGCGCGTCGACGTGGCCGCGTTCTACGATGTGGAGGCCTATCGTCCGCGCATCGCGCAGGTGAAGGGCAAGCCGATGTTCCTGTATTGAGGTGTTCTTCGTTCCCACCCTCCCCTTGGGGAGGGGGCGCGGCGATTGCTCCAACGAACGCGCCATCGTCAGCACCCTGCACTTCAAGGCCCCCGCCCCAAACGGCATACAGCCGTTTGACCCTCCCCAAGGGGAGGGTGGGAAGGAAAAGCGAACGGCGGATATCTCCTAGCGCTTCAACTGCATCAGCTGGCGGGCTTCGCCGTCGTCGCCGATGGTCTTGAAACCGAGGCGTTCATAGAGCGAGTGGGCGTCGGTGGTGGAGAGCATGATGCGGTGAACGGCGGCCAGCGCCGGATCGCCGACCATCGTCTCGACGATCCATTTGCCATGGCCGGCGCCGCGATGGACGGGGAGGATGTAGACGTCGCTCATCCAGGCGAAGCGGGTCATGTCGGTGACCATGCGGCCGAAGCCCGCCTGCTCGCCGTCCGGCGAATAAAGACCATAAGCGCGCGAATTGAGAATGCTGGTCCAGAGATTTTCCGGCGAAACGTCGCGCGCCCAATAGGTCGCCCCGAGCATCTTCAGGATCGATTCCCGGTCGAGACGCGATTTGTCGGTGTTGATCTCGAAGCCGTGGCGGCTCCATGACGAAACGTCGGAAGAACTCATACGCCTACTCTCACTATTTGTTGTTGTTCTTGTCTACTTCGCTCCCGCGCGTTGGGCATAGGTCCAGGCTTCCTGTGCGAGCGGCCGCACATTCTGCGCCATCTGTTTGGCATGTTCGCTCGATGCCGTTCCGTCCCTCACCCGCCCCGCGATTCCCTGCAGGATACCGGCAAGACGGAAGAAATTATACGAAAAATAAAAATCGAGATTCTCGATGCCTGGACGATTCGTCCGTTCACAGTACATCTGGATGTATTGTTCGAGCGTCGGAATGCCGAGCGCCTTGAGATCGGCTGTCTGGATCGAACCGGTGCCGCCGCCCGTGCCCTGCCCCGGCATCACCCATTGCATCAGGCTGTAGGTGAAATCGCCGAGCGGATGACCGAGCGTCGAAAGCTCCCAGTCAAGCACCGCAATGACTTTCGGCTCGGTCGGATGCAGGATCGTGTTGTCGAGACGGTAGTCGCCATGCACGACGGATGTCGAATCGTCCTGGGGCACGTTTTCCGGCAGCCATTCCATAAGCCGGTCCATCTCCGGAATCGATTCGGTGACGGAGGCGACATATTGCTTCGACCAGCGCGAGATCTGGCGGGCGAAATAATTTCCCGGCTTGCCGAAATCGCCGAGGCCGATCTTTTCGTAATCGACCATGTGGAGACGGGCCAGCGTGTCGTTGAGCGTTTCGTAGATTTTCCAGCGCGTGGCGGGCTCCATGCCCGGCAGCAGCGGTTCCCAGAGCACGCGGCCCTCGACCATGTCCATAATGTAGAACATGGTGCCGATGATGCTGTCGTCCTCGCAGAGACAATATGTGCGCGGGGCGGCGAAGCCAATGCTGTGGAGCGCCGTGATGACCTTGTATTCGCGGTCGACCGCGTGGGCCGACGGCAAAAGCTTGCCCGGCGGCTTGCGGCGCAGCACATATTTTTTCGACGGCGTCTTCAGCTGATAGGTCGGGTTCGATTGCCCGCCCTTGAACTGACTGACGGTCAACGGCCCTTTGAAGCCCTCGACATGAGCGGCCATGTATTCCTCAAGGCGCTTCTCGTCGAACCGGTGCGTGTCGGCCACCTCCTTGGTGCCGGAGAACTGCTCCTGCCTGCTCGGCGCTGCGTCGGTCATTTGTTTCTCTCCCCGGTGTCGTTTTTCTTGTTCGGATGCTCTCACGCGTTCTGTTTCTCGCGCTCGATGGCGCGGTAACCGATGTCGCGGCGGCAGAAGCCTTCCGGCCAGTCGATCGCCGCAACGGCGCGATAGGCGCGGGCCTGCGCCTCGACGGTGCCGGCGCCTGTCGCCGTCACGTTGAGCACGCGGCCGCCATTGGCGAGGATGCGGGACCCCTCCGCCCTGGTGCCGGCGTGAAAGACCTCGACGCCGTCGATGGCGCCGGCCGCATCAAGGCCTTTTATTTCCGTGTTCTTTTCATAATCGCCCGGATAGCCGTTTGCGGCCATGACGACGGTGAGCGCCACCTCGTCCTTCCAGCGCAGGGCGGCCGATGCGAGCGTGCCGTCATGCGTCGCCATCAGGAGCGGCAGCACATCGCAATCGAGGCGCATCATCAGCACCTGGCATTCGGGATCGCCGAAGCGGGCATTGTATTCGATCAGCTTGGGGCCTTCGGCGGTCAGCATCAGGCCCGCATAGAGGACGCCCTTGAAGGGCGTGCCGCGGGCGGCCATTGCCTTCACCGTCGGTTCGATAATCTCGCGCATGACGCGGGCGTTCAGGCCCGGCGTCATTACCGGCGCCGGCGAATAGGCGCCCATGCCGCCTGTGTTCGGCCCTTTGTCGCCGTCGAAGGCGCGCTTGTGGTCCTGTGCGGTGGCGAGCGGCAGGGCGATCTTGCCGTCGCAAAGGGCGAAGAAGCTCGCCTCCTCGCCTTCCAAGCGTTCTTCAACTACAACTTCAGTCCCGGCCTTTCCGAAGGTCCCACTAAATATTACTTCTACTGCATTGTTGGCTTCGCTAACGGTGCTTGAAACGATCACGCCCTTCCCGGCGGCCAATCCGTCTGCCTTGACGACCATCGGTTCGTTGTTTGCCGTTATGTACTCCTTGGCGGAGATGGCGTCAGAGAAACGGCCATAGGCGGCGGTCGGGATGTTCCACTCGGAGCAAAGGTCCTTCGTGAAACCCTTGGAGCCTTCGAGCTGCGCGGCGGCGGCCGACGGGCCGAAGCTCGCAATGCCTTCGGCGTCGAGACGGTCGACCAGACCGCCGACCAGCGGGTCCTCGGGACCGACGACGACGAAGCCGATTTCCTTTTCGCGGCAGAAGGCGACGACGGCGTCGAAATCCATCGGCGCGAGCGCCACGCATTCAGCGACGGCGGCGATGCCGCCATTGCCCGGCGCGCAATAAAGCGTGTCGCAGAGCGGGCTCTGCCGGATTTTCCAGCACAGCGCATGTTCGCGGCCGCCTGAGCCGATGACAAGAATGTTCATGGGGTTCGAACTCCCGGGTAACGCGAGGGCCCGAGAAAAACGCGCCCCGCGAAAGCGGTTTCCTTGTAACATGGGGGCCCCCGCCGGCAAACCGCCGTGCGCCCCCGCAACGCCGAGCGCCGAAAGCCCGATATGGCCGCTTCCGATACGTCAACGCCCGCCGCCGCCGGCAATGCCCATGAATTCTCGGTCAGCGAGCTTTCCTTCGCGCTGAAAAAGACCGTGGAGGACACTTATGGCCATGTGCGTGTGCGCGGCGAAATTACCGGCTATCGGGGGCCGCATTCCTCCGGCCATTGCTATTTCGGGCTGAAGGACGACAAGGCGCGCATCGATGCGGTGATCTGGAAGGGCAATTTCTCCAAGCTGCGCTTCAAGCCGGAAGAAGGCATGGAGGCGATCGCGACAGGGAAGCTCACCACCTATCCTGGCAGTTCGAAATACCAGATCGTGATCGAACATCTGGAGCCCGCCGGGGCCGGCGCGCTGATGGCGCTGCTCGAGGCGCGCCGCAAGAAGCTCGCGGCCGAGGGCCTGTTCACGCCGGAGCGCAAGCGGGCGATCCCATTTCTGCCCGATGTCATCGGCGTCGTGACGAGCCCGACCGGCGCGGTCATTCGCGACATCCTGCACCGGCTTGCCGACCGCTTCCCGCGCCATGTGCTGGTCTGGCCGGTGCGCGTGCAGGGCGAGACGTCGGCGGCGGAAGTGGCGGCGGCCATTGCCGGGTTCAACAGGTTCGAGAAAGGCGGGAAGCTCCCCCGCCCCGACCTCATCATCGTGGCGCGGGGCGGCGGCTCGATCGAGGATCTGTGGTCGTTCAACGAGGAAATCGTCGTGCGGGCGGCGGCGGCGAGCGCCATCCCGCTGATCTCGGCCGTCGGCCACGAGACCGACACGACGCTGATCGACTTCGCCGCCGACCGCCGCGCGCCGACGCCGACGGCGGCGGCCGAAATGGCGGTGCCGGTGCGCGCCGATCTCATCGCCGAGGTGCAGGACCGCGCGCGGCGGCTGATGCGGGCGGAGGCGCGGACCATCGAGACGGCGCGCAACGAATTGCGCGGGCTCGCACGCGGACTGCCGCGGCTCACCGACATTGTGGCGCTGCCCCGGCAACGCTTCGACGCGGCATCGGAACGGCTCGGCCGGGCGCTGGCGCGCGCGGCGGAAGTCAAACGCGCAACGCTGCATCGTGTCGAGGG
>PHEO01000163.1 GCA_002841195.1 Alphaproteobacteria bacterium HGW-Alphaproteobacteria-11 | reverse complement strand
GTCAGCCTGCCGCATACCAAGTATGCGCTGCCGACCTATTACATCGTGGCGCCGGCGGAATGTTCGTCGAACCTCGCGCGCTACGACGGCGTGCGCTACGGCCTCAGGGTCGAGGGCCGCGACATCACCGACATGTACGAGAAGACGCGGGCGGCGGGTTTCGGCGCCGAGGTGCGGCGGCGGGTGCTGATGGGTACCTATGTGCTGTCGGCCGGCTATTACGACGCCTATTACCTGAAAGCACAGAAAGTGCGGACGCTGATCGCGCGGGATTTCGCCCAGGCGTTCGCCGATGTCGATGTGCTGCTGACGCCGACGGCGCCATCGGCCGCATTCGCTATTGGCGAAAAAACCGACGATCCGCTGTCGATGTATCTCAACGACGTGTTCACCGTGACGGTCAACCTGGCGGGGCTGCCGGGGATTTCGGTGCCCGCCGGACTGTCCGCCGAAGGGCTGCCGCTCGGCTTGCAGCTTATCGGGCGGACGTTTGACGAGGAGACGCTGCTCAGGGCGGCCTATGCGGTGGAGCAGGCGGCCGGTTTCAGCGCGGAACCCGAAGCGTGGTGGAAAGCATGACGACGATGGTGAGCGATTTCGAACGCGCGATGCGCAAACGCGAACCCCGCGAGGAAGACCTGATCCGCGGCGCGACCGGCGACTGGGAGATCATTCTCGGGCTCGAGGTGCATGCCCAGGTGACGTCGCAGGCCAAGCTCTTCTCGGCCTCGTCGACCAAATTCGGGGCCGAACAGAACAGCCAGGTCAGCTTCGTCGACGCGGCGATGCCCGGCATGTTGCCCGTCATCAACCGCTACTGCGTGGAGCAGGCGGTGCGCACGGGACTGGGGCTCAAGGCGCAGATCAACCTGCGTTCGGTCTTCGACCGGAAGAATTATTTCTATCCCGACCTGCCGCAGGGCTACCAGATTTCGCAGTTCAAGCAGCCGATCGTCGGCGAAGGCGAAGTGGTGCTCGACATGCCGGATGGGCGCACAGTCGTTGTCGGTATCGAGCGGCTACATCTCGAACAGGACGCCGGCAAAAGCCTGCACGACCAGCATCCGTCGATGAGTTTCGTCGATCTCAACCGGTCGGGCGTGGCGCTGATGGAGATCGTTTCGAAGCCGGACATGCGTTCGGCGGAAGAGGCGCGGGCCTATGTGACGAAGCTGCGGACCATCCTGCGCTATCTCGGCACCTGCGACGGCAACATGGAAGAGGGCAGTCTGCGCGCCGATGTTAACGTTTCGGTGCGCAAGGCCGGTACGCCGCTCGGAACGCGCTGCGAAATCAAGAACGTCAACTCGATCCGCTTCATCGGCCAGGCCATCGAATACGAGGCCCGCCGGCAGATCGACATCCTTGAAGATGGCGGCGCCATCGTTCAGGAAACGCGGCTGTTCGATCCGAAGACCGGCGAAACGCGGTCAATGCGCTCCAAGGAAGAGGCACATGACTATCGCTACTTCCCCGATCCCGACCTGCTGCCGCTCGTGCTGAAACAGGACGAGGTGGATGTGATCCGGGCGTCGCTGCCGGAGCTTCCGGATGAAAAAAAGGCACGGCTGATCTCCGCCTACGGGTTGTCGGCCTACGACGCGACCGTCCTGATCGGCGAATCCGCGCGCGCGGACTTCTTCGAGGCGGTCGCGAAGGGGCGGGATGCGAAGCTGGTGGCCAACTGGGTGACGGGCGATTTCTTTGCCGCGCTGAACCGCGAAGGACACTCGATCGAGCAGTCTCCGGTCACCGCAAAACAGCTCGGAGAGCTCCTCGATCTGATTTCCGACGGCACCATCTCCGGGCGAATCGCCAAGCAGATTTTTGATTCGATGTACAAAACGGGCCGCGACCCCTCCAAAATCGTCGAAGAAGAAGGCCTAAGGCAAGTCACGGATTTTGGGGCGATCGAAGCGGCAATCGACGCCGTCATCGCGGCGAACCCCGATAAAGTCGAGCAAACGAAAGTCAAGCCTCAACTTGCAGGCTGGTTTGTCGGACAAGTGATGAAATCCACGTCTGGCAAGGCAAATCCACAAGTCGTGAATGAAATCCTAGCGCGAAAACTCGGTCTATCATCCGACGGCTGACGAAAATTTCCGACCCCGGAGTGAACCGTTTGTAAACCTCTCTTGCCCAAGAGTGGGACGGGCGCGCTTGCACAAAACTGTTGCAATGTGTTGCCGAGCGCTTTTTCGGCGCTCATATTATTCGTGTGCGCCTGAAGGGTACGAGGGCGCTCGTAGTGTGTGCGTTGCGAATACACAGATTGTCGCCAACGATAACGGCACATCAGGAGCTAGAGAAACATGGCTACCAAGACCAAAGCTAAGCCGAAAGCGGCGGCCAAAAAGGCCCCCGCCAAAAAGGCCGCGGCCAAGAAGAAGCCCGCTGCCAAGAAGAAGACCGTGAAGAAGCTCGCCGCCAAGACCAGTGCGGCGAAGAAGGCCCCGGCGAAGAAGAAGCCGGCCGCCAAGAAGAAGCCCGCTGCCAAGAAGAAGGCTGTGAAGAAGGTCGCCGCGAAGAAGGCGCCTGCGAAGCGGAAGCCTGCAGCGAAGAAGAAGCCCGCGAAGCGGAAGCCCGCAGCCAAGAAGACGGCCGCGAAGAAGGCGCCTGCGAAGCGGAAGCCTGCGGCGAAGAAGAAGCCCGCGAAGCGGAAGCCCGCAGCCAAGAAGACGGCTGCGAAGAAGGCGCCTGCGAAGCGGAAGCCTGCGGCGAAGAAGAAGCCGGCTGCAAAACGGAAGCCCGCTGCGAAGCGCAAGCCCGCAGCGCGCAAGAAGGCCGCTTAAGGCCCATTGAGCGATATTCGCCGGCCAAAACCCGCGAAGGCGGCGGCGAAGCGTTCTTCCATCAGGCAGAGACCCGCTTCCAGCGGGTCGAAGCCGAAGCGATCGGAGAGTGCAAGCTGCCTTACGCGGTCCGGCCGGTGATTATCGGTATTGGTGACCAGTTCAAGCGATCCATTTGAAGGTCGCGTCGAACAAACGGATGCCGGCCATCGCGGACCCTGAAGGTCCCGGGGGGAAAACGATTTCGATCTTCGAGTCGGGGCTATCCTTCAATATCTCGGCGCGGGACGGGTGAATTCCATCCGCCAGCGGAAGTTCGAGAGTTGAGGTCGACCAATGGCTGATCCGGCGGATGGCTGGGCTTGGTCCGATGACGGACCAAGCCCATCATTCCGCTCAACGACGAGATTCCATTCCCGAGGGGAAGGTTCGAACGGATTCACATCCCACCGGCCATCCAGAGGGAGTTTGCCCTGGGCGCGAAAGGCGCCGGGGTTTCATCGGCGACAAGACCAAGGAGCCGGACGGGCCATGCAACGCCCTGTTCGGGCAACGCACACAATGAGTTAGCGGGCCGCTCTTAACGTTCGGTCCCAATATGCTAAGCTGGCGGCGCTTTCGGGAAACCGGAGGCGTCGTTTGCATTCCGGGGAGCCCATCATGCGTGTCTACATTCAGGCCTTGCTGCTCGCGGCCGCCACCGCGCTGGCACCCCTTGCGGCGGGCGCCGGGACGGCGACGGGAACCGGAAGCATGATCAAGAAGGATGCTTACGGCACCGAGCGCCAGTGGGGCCGGGCGCTGGTGGTGCCGCGCGATGGCGTTGTGACGCGAGTCATGTACGGCACCTACGGGTTTTCTATCTTCGACGCCGATGGCCGGACCGTCGGCGATTTCCTGGTACCGGAAATGGCGGTAGGCACCCGTCTTGCCGCAGGTGAATATCGCATCGAACCCTATGTCTGCGAGACACATCGGCATCATCACGTCGAAGTAACCGTCACCTACTGAGCACCACTCGCAGCGGCGCGTCCGCTTCTTATATGTCCTCAATCCCTATCCATGCGGGCTTGCCCAGAGCCCGCGATTCCGCATATGCGAAAGGCGCCTCGCGATGATCGATCTCTATACCTGGACGACACCCAATGGCCGCAAGGTCTCCATCATGCTCGAGGAGGCCGGGCTTCCTTACGCGGTGCATCCGGTCAACATCGGCAAGAACGAACAGTTCGCGCCCGCCTTCCTGAAAATCAGCCCCAACAACCGCATTCCGGCAATTGTCGACAATGATGCGGATGACGGCCCGCTTGCGGTTTTCGAGTCCGGTGCGATCCTGATCTATCTCGCCGAGAAGACCGGCAAGTTTCTCGCCGCCAAGGGCGCGCAGCGCGCCAAGGCGCTCGAATGGCTGATGTGGCAAATGGGCGGCGTCGGGCCGATGTTCGGGCAGCTCAACCATTTTGCCAATGTCGCTCCCGAAAAGATTCCCTATGCAATCGACCGCTACGCAAGCGAGGCGGCAAGGCTGATCGCCGTTCTCGACAAGCGGTTGGGCGAAGCGCAGTTCCTCGGCGGCGACTATTCGATTGCCGACATGATCACCTATCCGTGGATCGTGCCGGCGCTGGACCTGATTGCGGGGCTGAAGCCCGAGATCGCCGGCGAAGCGGCCAATGCGCGACGCTGGCTGGCGGAAGTGGGGGCGCGGCCCGCCGTGCAGCGCGGCATGGCCGTGCCGAAGGTTTGATAACGGTTCCCGCCCGCAATTCCGATCGAGGAACCGTCGCCGTGACCATGCAGATGCTCTGCGATTTCCCTGGCGTTTGAATGAGCCTGACAAAGCCTTGTTTGGTGACTCCGGCGTTAACCATTTTTTCAGAGGGGTCATGGAAAGTGGTCTCGTGGGCAGGGGAAATTCCTTGCCTCTTCGATGAACGGCGGGCGCAGATGGGCAATGGGCCGGGGCGCACCGTTCCTTTGAGGAGGGACCGGATATGGCGCGGATGCAGCTCGACGAGATCGGGAAGGGCGAACTCGCCGGCGACGTCGGCAAGTGCGACGCGCTCTACAATCTCGGTCTGATGTATTCGACGGGCCGTGGTGTCGATGTCGATCTCGTGACCGCGCATAAATGGTTCAATCTGGCGGCGATGCAGGGCAGCGACGCGGCGCGGACGTGCCGGGCGGAATTGACCGTCGAAATGACGCCGGCGCAGATTGCCGAGGCTCAGCGCCAGGCGCGCGAGTGGCTGGCGAACCAGTAAACCCCCTGCCGATTCCTCTGACTTTCCGACCGCCCAAAGACGGTGACAGCTCCGCGACGGGCGCTTATGTTCCGGCTTTCCGAATGCCTCGCGCGACAGGAGAGACCGGGCCCATGACCGACAAATCCCCGAACGATGGCGCAAGCGCCGACAAGGACGCGGTCGAAGACCTCATCCAGATCCTCGACCTCGAGCAGATCGAGGTGAACCTGTTTCGCGGCCACAGCCCGGATGTGCGCTGGCAGCGCGTTTTCGGCGGGCAGGTGATCGGGCAGGCGCTGGTGGCGGCCTACCGGACCGTCGAGGACCGGATATGCCATTCGCTGCACGCCTATTTCATCCGGCCGGGCGATCCGAAAATCCCGATCCTCTACGAAGTCGACCGCTCGCGGGACGGCAAGAGCTTCACGACGCGGCGCGTCGTGGCGATCCAGCACGGCAAGCAGATTTTCAATCTCGCCGCTTCGTTCCAGGTGCCGGAGACGGGCTTTGAGCACCAGGCGACGATGCCCGACGTGCCGGCGCCGGAAGACCTGCCGAACGAACGGGAACTGCGGAAAGCCATCGAAGGGCGGCTGCCGCCGGAAATCGCCAAGCATTTCGCGCGGCCGCGGCCCATCGAAATACGTCCGGTCAATCCGCAGGACTACATCGATCCCTCGCCGATGGAGCCACTGCAGCATGTCTGGTTCCGCGCCCGCAAGGAGGTCGAGGACCTGCCGTCGCTGCATCAATGCATCACGGCCTATGCCTCGGACATGACGCTGCTCGACACCTGCATCCGGCCGCATGGCGTGAGCTGGCTGTCGGGGAAGCTGCAAACGGCCAGTCTCGACCACGCGATGTGGTTTCATGCGCCGTTCCGCAGCGACGAATGGCTGCTCTATACGCAGGACAGCCCGTCGGCCTCGGGCGCGCGGGGCTTCAACCGGGGCAGTATCTATACGCGGGCGGGGCGGCTGGTGGCGTCCGTGGCACAGGAAGGGCTGATCCGCTATCACGACAAGGCCGGGCGCTAAGGCGGTCGGTCGAGGCCGGATATGGCGCTTGAAGCGGGGCCCGATCTTGGGCATACACGGGGGAGCCGGAGAGGTGGCCGAGTGGCTGAAGGCGGCGGTTTGCTAAACCGTTGTGCAGTGTAAAGCTGTACCGTGGGTTCGAATCCCATCCTCTCCGCCATTTTCCCCTGTGATCCGGCTGAACAATACCTACCCGCACCCGCAGGAACGGAGCGCGCGGCCATGACCCATTTTCATCTCCTGATGTCGCTGCAATTCGTCGGCATCGCGGCCTTCGCGGTGTCGGGGGCGCTGGCGGCCGGCGAGCGGCAGATGGACTGGTTCGGGGTGATGGTGCTCGGCATCATCGTGGCGGTCGGCGGGGGCACGCTGCGCGACCTGCTGCTCGACGCGCCGGTCTTCTGGATCGATCAGTCCTGGTATGTCGTGGCGGCGGCCGCGGCGGCGCTCGCGACGATCCCGGTTGCACGCTGGGCGCAGAGGGCGCGCCGTCCGGTGGCCATTGCCGATGCGGTGGGGCTTGCGGTCTTCGTGGCGCTTGGCACACGCAAGGCGCTGGAAATGGATATGCCGGGTTTTGTCGCCGTCATCATGGGCGTGGTGACCGGCATTGCCGGCGGCATCATCCGCGATGTGCTCGCCAACCGGACGCCGATCATTCTCAAGAAGGAAGTCTATGCGCTGGCGGCGCTGACAGGGGCGGTGCTTTATGTTGCCGCCGACAGCTATGGCGTCGATCCGGTTCTCGGTCTGTGGGGTTCGATTGTGGCGGTGCTCGCCATCCGGTTGCCGGCGATCCTTTACGGCTGGTCGATCCCGACATTGAAGATCGATCCCGACGAGG
>PHEO01000366.1 GCA_002841195.1 Alphaproteobacteria bacterium HGW-Alphaproteobacteria-11 | reverse complement strand
CCGCTTCCCGCTTCGAAAACGGCGCTTTCTCGCAACCTTAAGACGGGGTTAAGCGCCGGCATGCTCCAATCGCGGAGCATGCTGACGATTTACAATTGCATAACGGTTGAGCACGACCTGAGCCTTGTCTTTCTTGCCGGGCTTGTTTGTACGCTTGCCAGCCTTTCGGCGGTCAGCCTTCTCGCTCACGCGCGGGAAGTCGGGCCAGAGCGTCGTGCGCTCTGGATTCTGGGCGGCGGCATCGTCGCCGGTTGCGGCATCTGGGCGACGCATTTCATCGCCATGCTGGCCTTCCGTCCGGATGAGCCCGTGAACTACGCGCCGGGCCTGACTTTCGCATCGCTTATCATCGCACTGACGCTTTCGACGGCCGGACTTTTCGTTGCCCAGCGCGTACGGCCCGCCGGCATCGGCGGCGCGGCGCTCGGCTTCGCCATCGGCGCCATGCATTATGTAGGCATGGCCGCCGTCAGCCTTCACGGTTACCTCGTCTGGGATCGCGATTTCGTCGTCGCCTCGATCGTCCTTGGCGTCGTTCTCGGCGCGGCGGCATTGCAAGCGCTTTCCACCCTGCCGGGATTCATGGGGCGCATGGTCGCCGCGACATTGCTGACGTTAGCGATTTGCTCTCTTCATTTTACGGGAATGGCAGCGGTTTCCATCGTTCCAGATCCGTCCGTCGTCTTTACCGGGAGCGCCGTGGAACCCTATGCCATGGCCATCGCAGTCGCGGCCATCACCGTGTTGATCGTCGCACTCGCCTTTGCCGGATCGGCGGTCGACGGATATCTGTCCGACCGCTCCGTGAAAGAGGCGGAGCGCTTGCGCGCCTATGTTGCCGAACTCGAGGAAACCAAGCGCAAGCTCGAAAACACATCCAGGGAACTTATGGTGGCGCTCGGCGCCGCGGCTTCGGCCGATCAAGCAAAGTCGCAATTCCTTGCAACGATGAGCCATGAATTGCGCACACCCCTCAATGCGATACTCGGCTTCTCCGAACTGATGTCGTCGGAAACTTTCGGGCCGCTCGGAAGCTCGCGCTACAAGGACTACTCCGACGACATCCTGAAAAGCGGCAAGCACCTCCTGTCGCTGATCAACGACGTCCTCGACTTCACCCGTGTCGATGCCGGCGCGCTGCTGCTCAATGAGGAAGACGTAGATGTCGGTGAGGCAATCGTCGACGCCGCGCACATGATCGAAGCCCAGGCCAAGGCCGGCGACGTTGCGATGCGTATCGAAATCGACAAGCGTCTGCCACACCTCCATGCCGATCATCGCCGCGTCCGACAGGTGTTGCTCAACCTGATGTCCAACGGTGTGAAATTTACACCGGCGGGCGGCGAAGTGCGCGTCGCGGC
>PHEO01000162.1 GCA_002841195.1 Alphaproteobacteria bacterium HGW-Alphaproteobacteria-11 | reverse complement strand
GCCCGCCGGCACCGCGCGGCTGCGCTTCACTTTCACCGCCGAACATGACGACGCCGCCATCGCCCGTCTGATCGCGCTCGTCCGTGAACGGATTATCCCGCGCAAGGCTGCCGAGTAGGTAAGACAGCGCCCTCCTCACCTCCCCCTCGCGGGGAGGTCGAGAAATTCGCACTTGGCGGATTTCTCGGGTGGGGGGCTACAGCAGTCGATAAAACCGGTTGCATCGGAGTTCTTGCGAAGACACCCCCCACCCCAACCCCTCCCCGCGAGGGGGAGGGGCTTCAACGAACGAGCAAACATGACCGCGATCTTCGTCACCTCCTCCGGCACCGAAATCGGCAAGACCTATGTCTCGGCCATGCTGACCCGCGAATTGAAGGCGCGCGCCATCAAGCCGCTGGTCAGCGGCTTCGACGAAACGACCTTTCCCGAAAGCGACCCGGCGATGCTGCTGGCCGCGATGGGAGAGGATGTGAGTTTCGAAAACGCCGCTCTGGTTTCGCGCTGGCGCTTCAAGGCGGCGCTCTCACCCGACATGGCCGCGAAACGCGAAAGCCGCGCGATCGATTTCGATGCGCTGGTTGACACATGCGCGGATGCCGCGGCAAGGAACGACCCGCTGGTGATCGAAGGCGTCGGCGGGTTGATGGTGCCGCTCGACGCGCAACACACGGTGCTCGACTGGATGAAGGCGCTCGATGCGCGTGTCGGTATTGCGCCGCTCCTCGTCGTCGGCGCCTATCTCGGCACGATCAGCCACACGCTGACCACGCTCGCCGTGATGCGCACCGAAAATCTCCTGCCGCGCGCTATTGTGGTCAGTGAAGCAGCGCCGGGCCCGGTGCCGGTCGAGGAAACGGCCGAAACCATTGCGCGCTTTTCGGGCGGCGTGCCGGTGCGCGTCCTGCCGCGTGGCGCGGCGGTGCCGCTCGCCGATCTCTTCTGAAGGCCGCCGTCAGCGTATGCCGATAGCGCCGAGCACGCCGAAGACCTGAAGCAGCCAGACAATGACGACGATCACGACGACGACGTTGAGGATCTGCTTGATCTTCGAATCCATCGGTATGTAGTTGTTGACGAGCCACAACAGCACACCCACAACGATCAGTGTAATGACAAGATTGAGTAGCATGCGGGACTCCCGTTCTGTCTTGTTTCGAGCCGAAATGCGATTGTCAGGCTCAAGCAAGGCGGAATGAAGGCCGTGGGCTGAAAATTTGTCCGTATCTGCCCTATTTTGGGCCAATCAGTGCCCAGAGGATCAATCCGACGATCGGAACGACGATTACGCCGGCGATCCACACCGCCTTCCAGATCGGGTCGGCGCCGCTCTGTGCAATGCGGACGATCGCATAGATGACCGCCACCAGCAGCAATATACTGAAAAAGCCTCCCAAAGGTCCGCCGGGCATCGAGATGTTTCCCTTCGCGCGAAATGCAACGGCGACAGCCTAGAGCCTGCCGCCGCACATGCAAACCGCTCAGAGAAGGCGTGGGCCGGAAATCCCCTCGAATTCGAGCAGCCATTTCTTGGTCGGCAAGCCGCCGCCGAAGCCGGTCAGCGATCCGTCGGCGCCGATCACGCGGTGGCAGGGCACGATGACGGGGATCGGATTGCGCCCGTTGGCGAGCCCGACGGCGCGCATGCCTTTCGGATTGCCGATGGCGCGCGCAATGTCGGCATAGGAACGCGTTTCGCCGAAGGGGATTTCAGCGAGCGCCGCCCACACGCCTTTCTGGAACGGTGTGCCGCTGGCGGCAAGCGTGAGGCCGCTGAAATCCTTCTTCCGCCCCTCGAAATAGAGATCGAGCGCTTTCAGCGCCTTGTCGCGATGCGCCCGCGCCTTCGCGCTGCCCTCGCGCTTTGGAAAGCCCGCATCCTTCTGGTTCGGAAACAGCACCGCCGCAAGGCCGTCATCGATGGCGGCGATCCGCAGGCGCCCGATGGGCGTGTCGAGCGTCGCGGTGGCGAGCGTGTCGTCGTCGGGAAGTTTCATCGTCCTCACCTTTATAATGTCCACAGCGCCAGCGCCGCATAGCCGCGCCAGGGTCGCCAGTCTTGCGAAAGCTGTTCGAGCTCTTTGGTCGTCACGGGGTTTCCCCCGCCGGCCGCCTTGCGCAGGCCGAGATCGGAGGCGGGAAAGGCGTCGGGTTCGCCGAGCGCGCGCAGCGCCACATAATGCGCCGTCCATTCGCCGATGCCGGGCAGCGCGGTCAGCTCGGCGATTTTCGCTTCCAGCGTTTCGCGTGGGGAAAAATCGAGCGCGCCGGAAGCAACCGCAGCGGCGAGGCCCTTCAGCGTCGCGATGCGCCCACCCGTCAGGCCGAGCCCGGCATAGCCGCCGCGCGCGAGGCGTTGCGGCGCCGGAAAGAAATGCGTGATGCCGTCTGCGCCGCTGTCGATGGGTTCGCCGAACCGCGCCACCATTCGCCCCGCGATGGTCGTCGCGCCCTTCACCGAAATCTGCTGGCCGAGCACGGCGCGGATCGCCAGCTCGAAGCCGTCGAAGGTGCCCGGCACGCGCAAACCCTTCGCGCGCGCGAAGCGCGGCCCGATCAGCGGGTCGTCCTCGAAAGCCGCCGCGATGGCCGAAGGTTCGGCATCGAGATCGAAAAGCCGCCGGAGCCGCGCCGCGATGCGCCGCATCGGCAGGCCCGCGCCTTTCTCGGCGCCCGCAATCTCGATGCGTGCCTCAAGCGCATGTCCCTTCTGCGCCGGCGCGACGGACAACACGCCGCTGACGCCGTCGAGCCGGAAGCTGCGCGCATAACGCGCCGCCGTCACCTGTTCGACGCCCGGTATCGCGCGGCCCCCGAGATAGGCGAGCACGCGCTCGAAGTCGAAGGGCGGGCGATAGCCGAGCCGCAGGCGGATCGCCCCGCCCGCCGCCGTCTCGGAGGCGCGCCGGATCTCGCCCGGAGCAACGCCGTAAGCCTGCCGGATCGCATCGTTGAAACGGCGAAGGCTGCGATAGCCGGCCGCATGTGCGACTTGCGCCAGCGGCAGGCCCGTGTCGGTGATCAGTTGCTTGGCGGTGAGCAACCGGCGATTGGCGGCCACGGCCTGCGGCCCGGCGCCGACATGCGCGAGGAAGAGCCGCCGGAGCTGGCGCTCGCCCATGCCGAGGCGCGCCGCGAGGTCGTCGAGCTTGCCCTCGTCGAGCGCGCCGTCCTCGATCAGCCGAAGCGCCCGCGAAACGCTGGCCGCGGTTCCGGCCCAGGCGGGCGTGCCGGGCGCCGCTTCCGGGCGGCAGCGCAGACAGGAGCGGAAACCCAGCGCCTCCGCCGCCGCCGCGCTCGGCACGAAGCGGCAGTTCTCGCGCCTCGGCACCTGCGCCGGACAGACCGGGCGGCAATAGATGCCCGTCGTGCGGACGCAGACGAAGAAGCGCCCGTCGAAGCGTGCATCCTTGGCCATGATCGCGCGGTAGCAGAGATCGGGGTCGAGGCCTGTGGCGCGGGACGGGGATATGTCGGCGGTCTGTTTCATGGGCAGAGTGTAGGACGGCGCGAGCCGGCCCGCTCGCCAAAATCGGACATTGCCGTCAGCGCCGCCGAACCGCTTGAGTTCGCCGGGCTCGCTGCTAGTGTTCCTGCAAGAGGGAATTCGGGAGGACGTCAATGACAGATCGTGCCGGTGCCGTTTCGGGCGCCGCGGCCGCTGCGCCATCGCAGGGGTTTTCGCCCGCCTATCGCAACTACGCGCTTTTCATTCTTATGCTCGGCTATACGGCCAATTACGTGGATCGCCAGATCCTCGCGATCCTGCTCGAACCGATCAAGCAGGATCTCGGCGTCAGCGACACGCAGCTAGGCTTTCTGTCCGGCATCACCTTTGCGATCTTCTACGCGACGCTCGGCGTTCCCATCGCCATGCTGGCCGACCGCACCAACCGTCGCAACATCGTCTCGGCGGCCATCGCCATCTTCTCCACCATGACGGTCATGTGCGGTTTCGTGACCAGCTTCGCGCAACTGGCGCTGGCGCGCATCGGCGTCGGCATCGGCGAGGCGGGGTCGAGCCCGCCCTCGCATTCGATGATCTCCGACATGTTCCCGCCCGAGAAGCGCGCCTCCGCCATGGGCATCTATTCGCTCGGCATCAATATCGGCATCCTGATCGGCTTTCTGGTCGGCGGCTGGGTCAGCCAGTGGTATGGCTGGCGCGCGGCCTTCCTGGTCGTCGGCGCGCCGGGCATTTTGATTGCGCTGCTGATCCGCTTCACGCTGAAAGAGCCGCAGCGCGGCCACGCCGACGGCACGACCGCGCAAGCCGCGGGCGATGCGCCGAAAGTCGGCGAGGTCTTCCGCCTGCTCTGGTCGCAGCGTTCGTTCCGGCATATTTCCATCGCCTGCGCGCTGGCGGCTTTCGGCGGCTATGCCGGCGTCACCTGGATACCGGCCTTCCTGATGCGCTCCTATCAGATGTCGCCCGGCGAGATCGGCACCTGGCTGGCGCTGATCATCGGCTTTGTCGGTGGCGCCGGCACCTATGCCACCGCCTGGGCGGCCGACCGCTTCGGCAAGCGCGATGTGCGCTGGAACATGTGGGTGGTCGCGATCGTGATGCTGGCCTGTTTCCCGCTATCGATCGGTCTCTATCTCTCGCCCGACAAATACTGGGCGATGTTCTTTTTCCTGGTGCCGGCTTTCGCGGGCGCTGCCTATATCGGGCCGAGCCTCGCGATGACGCAAGGCCTCGTCGTGCTGCGCATGCGCGCCGTCGCCTCGGCCGTGCTCTTCCTGATCCTCAACCTGATCGGCATGGGCCTCGGGCCCCAGGTGGTCGGCCTGATCAGCGATCTCTACGCGCCCACCATGGGTCAGGAATCGCTGCGCTATGCGCTGCTCACCGTCATGGTCGTCTGGCCCTGGGCGGCGGTGCATTTCTATCTGGGTGCCGCCTCGCTGAAGGAAGATCTCGAAAGAGCCCGCGCCCACGGCCTGAAATAGGACGTCACGCGATTGTCGCAAATCTCGGGCATGGCTGGGTGAGGGCAGACCCGCGCCGGAGCGACGGATGAAAAGATTTCTACCCGTTCTGGGCGCGCTGGTACTGGCGTCTCCGGCACTGGCGGCCGACGAGCGTTACCGGTCTTATGAAGCCGCACCGGGTTTGAGCGGCACGGTCGAGATCGCCGCCGAACCCGCCAATGCGCGGCTGCTGCTGCTCTGGCGCGAGGGCTTTGCCGCGCGCCATCCCGACTTGCGGATCGCACCGCTCGTCGCGCAAGGCCCCGGCATCCTGACCGCGCGCGCCGCCATCGAGGCGCTCGCCGTCTTCGTCCACAAGGACAACCCGCTTTCCTGCCTGCCGCTTGAAAATCTCGCTCCGCTTTTTGCCGGCGATGCGGCATGGGGCGCCGTCGGTCTCGGCGGCGAATGGGCGTCGCGTCCCGTCATTGTCTTCGACCGGCCGGCGGGCGGCGAGCGCGATTTCTTCGTCGCCGCCGCGCTGAAAGGCGGGGCCATCGCGCCCGGCGCGAAAACCGTTGCGCGCGCCTCCGCATTGATACGCGAGATCGGCGCGGCGGCGGGCGGCATCGGCTACGCGCCGGCCGGCTATCGCAGCGACGCCGTGCGCGCGCTCAGGCTGTCGGATGGCGGCGAATGCGTCGGCCCGAGCGAGACGAGCGCCCATCGCGCGGACTGGCCGCTGGCGCGCGTCGTCCGCGTTTCGGCGCGCGGGCCCGCGGCGCGGCATGCGATCGATTATGTGCTGTCGCGTGAGGGTCAGCGCGATGCCGTCATCGCCGGCTATTTCCCCCTGCCATATGTTTTCGCGGAAGAAGACCGCAAGGCGCTCGGCCTCGACTGACGGCGAATACGCACAAACGAAAACTCCCGGCGAAGGAAATTCGCCGGGAGTTCCGTCTGACGACTTGCGAGGATCGGATCAGAAGTTGAACTGCGTACGCAAAGCAACCGCGTCGTGGCCGAAGTTCGGGTTGACGACGCCACCACGGTCTTCCACATCCACGTTCAGGTAGTTGAGCATGAAGCGGAGGTTGTTGTTGGCATACCAGTTGAGGCCCACCGTGATGATGTCCTGCTGGCCGCCCGCGATGCCCGCGGACGCGTCGTTGAGATCGGCCGAGCTGTAGCGCGCCGCGATTTCCCAGGCGCCCGTGCCCTTGTTGCCGAAGCCGAACGGATCGGCAGGCTTCACGCCCGAATAGGCGGCCTTCTTGATGTCGTACTTGTAGGCTTCGCCGGTGATGACCCACGAGGCCTGCAGATACCACGCATCGAACTCGGCGCCGCCGCCGGCGATGCCGTCAAGGTCGTAACGGTAATATTCGCCCTGGGCGCGGAAGGGGCCGTAGTTAAGGGCGAGTTCCGGACCGTAGACGGTGATGGTGTCGACGCCGCCGAGGTTGCCGGTGTCGATGTAGCGCAGCGGGTCGACGCGCAGTTCCGGACGATCGCGGAAGCGGATCGTGTCGGCCGGAACGTTGAAGGAATGCGAGCCCGAGGCGCCGATATGGACGTTGAGGCCTTCCTTCGGTGAGGTTGCGTAGGCAAGACGGCCGACAACGTTGGAGCTGTCATAATCGTCGAGACCGCCAGCGGCCGCGGCCGAGCTCATTGTGTAGTAGGCGGCGCCGAAGAAATTGTCGGTGTTGTACGTGCCGCCCGCCGTCATGCGCGCTTCGCCCGCCGCCGGCGTGATCGCGAGATTGACCGCCGTCGCACGCTCGATGAAGGTGATGTCGTTGGACGAGGTCGAATCGTCCAGCGTCATTTTCGGCTTGGTCGCGCCGAGCACGAGGTTGGCGCCCTTGATACCGGTATAGGTCAGTGCGACTTCATAGATACGGGCGTTCGATTCCGTACCGCTGTCGCCGAAGTTGAATTCGATATTGTATTTGAAGTCCTTGGCGACCGTGCCGTTGAAGCTGAGGCGGGCGCGGCGGGAG
>PHEO01000161.1 GCA_002841195.1 Alphaproteobacteria bacterium HGW-Alphaproteobacteria-11 | reverse complement strand
ATCTTTGGCGCCTCGGCAACCGTCGACCGCCGCGACGTCGTGCCCGCCGGCATCGAAAAAGCCGGCGGCGCGGTGCTGCATTTCGGAATGCCGGTCGATCCCGGCAACCTTATGTTGTTGGCCCGACACGATAAAACGCCGGTGATCGGCCTGCCCGGCTGCGCCCGCTCGCCGAAACTCAACGGCTTCGACTGGGTGCTGGCGCGGCTGCTGGCCGGGCTCGAAGTGACGCCGGCCGATGTCGCCGCCATGGGCGTCGGCGGCCTGCTGAAGGAAATCCCGTCGCGCCCGCAACCGCGCGAAGGCACCCGCGCGACGTCGGCAAGTCCCCGTGTCGCCGCGATAATTCTGGCCGCCGGTCAGTCGCGCCGCATGGGCGGACCGAACAAACTGACCATGCCAGTCGGCGGCAAACCGATGGTCCGCCACGTCGCCGAAGCGGCGCTGGCGTCGTCGGCGGACCCGGTGATTGTCGTCACCGGCGACCGCGCGGCAGAGGTCGAACAGGCGCTGGAAGGGCTCGCTGTCACGAAACTGTCAAATAACTGTCACAAAGAGGGTCTGAGCACCTCTTTGAGGGTGGGGATAAGTGGCCTGCCCGGCGATGTGGACGCCGCGCTGATCTGCTTGGGCGATATGCCCGACATCCGCAGCCATCACCTCGACCGCCTGATCGCCGCCTTCGACCCGGAAGAGGGCCGCACCATCTGCGTCCCGACCGTGGGCGGCAAGCGCGGCAACCCGGTCCTGTGGGGCCGCGAATGGTTCACGGCGATGACGGAGACGAAAGGCGACACAGGCGCCAAACACCTGATCGGCGAACATGCCGATGCCGTCTGCGAAGTGCCGATGCCGGACGACGCGGCGCTGAAGGATATCGACACGATGGAGGAGATGGAGCGGCGGCGCGGCGAGTGAGCGCCCTTCCCCTCAAAACCTGATCCTGTACGTAAGTTCCTGTTCGTCGAGGCGCAGGAAGAGCGTGTCGGAAACATTGAGGATCACGTCGCCCTTGCTGAATTCGAGGTGGCGGCCGGTGCTGTCATTGGCGCGCTCGACGGCCGAGCGCAGCGATGTCGAGAGCGTGCCCTTGGAATGAACACCGCCGCGCGGCGCGGCAACTTCGGAGCGCGGCGCAAGCGTGATGCCGAACGAGCGATGCAGGCGCAGGTCGATGGCGTTTTCGTCCGGCAGGCTTCCCGGCGTGCTGAACCAGAAGGTCTGCGGCGCAAGCGGCGACAAGGGTGAAGCGAAGGAAAGCGACCCCTCCGGCAGCGGTTCATCGGAAGCCGATGCCGGCAAGGCGGAAAGCGCCGCACATGCCGCGACCAGCAGAAAGAGAAGGGAAGAAGCCCAGAGCCGCTGTCGAAGCGACATCCGGGAAACCGGGGAGTGCTTCATATCCTCCAGCCCGCGGATTGGACGCGGGCCCCTCTTCAAGGTTGCCCAAATCCCCCCGCGTAGTCTCCAGAATCTGGACCTCAAATCCGGCGGGATAAAGGCCGGATTGAGGCGTTTGTTTTTAATCTTAATACGGAGGAAACGGGGGACGCCCCGCATCCCTTACCTCCCCCTTGCGGGGAGGTCGAAACGCGGAACGCGTTTCGGGTGGGGGTACCGCGGCAAATAAGAGCGGACGGAATGTGCCGCAACTCCGCATCCCCCACCCGAGAAATCCGCGTCCCGCGAATTTCTCGACCTCCCCGCAAGGGGGAGGTGGGTCGTGCAGCCTGCCCCGGGACAATCAGTCCCTGAAAATCGCCGCCGCCCGCGCGCCGAGCTTCAGCGCCGATCCGTCGCGCGCCACTTCGCCCAGCGTGAACAGCGCGTCGCCCGCGCCGGCCGGCAGCTCGAACGCCGTCGCTTCCGGCTTCTTGCCGAGATTGAAGACGCAGAGGAGCTTTTCCCCCTCGCCCTCACGCTCGAAAGCCAGCACCGGGTCGGCCGCGTCGAGAAAACGGATCGCGCCGCGCTTGAGCGCCGGATGCGCATTGCGGAGCGCGACGGCGGCGCGGGCATGGGCGAGCACCGAGTTCTTGTCCGCCTGCTGAACATCGACGGCGCGCTCGCGGTGATAGTCGGGGATCGGCAACCAGGGCGTGGCGGCGGTGAAGCCCGCCTCATGCGTGTGCCGCTCCCAGGGCATCGGCGTGCGGCAGCCGTCGCGACCTTTCGACCACGGGAAATAGAGATCGCCGACTGGGTCCTTGATGTGATGCCGTTCGAGATCGACTTCCGGCAGCCCGAGTTCTTCGCCCTCGAACATCAGCACCGTGCCCTTGAGCGCGACAAGCAGCGTCAGGCCGAGCCGCGCCAGCGCCTCGTCGCCCCTGCCCCCGCCCCAGCGCGTGACCGGGCGCACGATATCGTGGTTTGAAAACGTGACGCAGGGAAAGAGATCGGGCAGCGGCGCCAGCAATTCCTCGTAGTAGCGGCGGAAGACTGCCGGCGCGAATGTCCAGTCCTCGAGAAAGTCGAACGTGTAGCCGGTGTGGAGCCGCTCCGGCCCGCCCGCATAGAGACCGAACATTTCCGGCCGTTCGGAAAATTCGCCAAAGGCGAGACGGTCTTCATACTCGTCCATCGTCGCCCGCACGCGCTTCATCGCCCATTCGTTCTCGGGCATGTTGGCGTCGTGGATGTGGCGTTGCAGGCGCGGTGCATGCGCCCAGTCGAGGAAGCTGCGTTCGTCGCGCGGCAAAGCCGGGTTGTCGGTCAGCGCCGCATCATGCAGATAGGAATTGGCGACATCGAGGCGGAAGCCGTCGACGCCCTTGTCGAGCCAGAAGCGCAACACATCCATGCAAGCGCTCACGACATCCGGGTTGTGAAAGTTGAGCTTCGGCTGGCTCTTCAGAAATTTGTGGTGGTAGTACTGCCGACGGACCGGGTTCCACGACCATGCCGGGCCGCCAAAGGCCGAGAGCCAGTTGTTGGGCACCGTGCCGTCTTCCTTCGCATCCGCCCAGACATACCAGTCCGATTTCGGATTGTCGGCCGAGAGCTGGCTTTCGGCGAACCACGCATGCTGGTCCGACGAATGCGCCAGCACCTGATCGAGAATGAGCTTCATGCCGCGACTGTGGACGGCGGCCAGCAACCTGTCGAAATCCGCCATCGTCCCCATCTCGGGCGCGATGCCGCAATAATCCGAAACGTCGTAGCCGAAATCGCGATTGGGCGAGGGATAGATCGGCGACAACCAGATCGCATCGGCGCCGAGCGATGCGACATGATCGAGCTTCTCCTCGATGCCGCGAAGATCGCCGATGCCGTCGCCATTCGCGTCGCGGAAGCTGCGCGGATAGATCTGGTAGACAACGGCGCCCTTCCACCAGTCGGGATTTTTTTGCGTCACGGATCGGGATTCCTTCAGTCGTGTTTTCAACTTGTTCAATTCGTCATTGCCGGACTTGATCCGGCAATCCAGAAGGCGCGCCAGCGCCGTCGATCTTCAAAAAAACACCATCATCACATCCGGAAAGCGCGAAGATTTTTTCCGAAGAGGGACGCCGCCTGCGGCGGCTTCTGGACCCCCGGATCAAGTCCGGGGGTGACGACGTTGGTTGTTTTGCGAACCCCCCCTCAATTCAGCATCGCGATCGGCGCCAGCGTCGGTCCGATTTCGTCATGGACCACGAAATCGGCGATTTCATCGAGCGGCGTCGGTTCGCGGTTGAGGATGACGAGGGTCGCGCCGTTGCGCTTGGCGAGGATCGGAAAGCCCGCCGCCGGATAGACCTGCAGCGACGAACCGATGGCCAGAAAAAGATCGCAGCCGAGCGTCGCCTCTTCGGCGCGGCGCATCTCCTCCTCCGGCATTGCCTGCCCGAAGGAAATCGTCGCCGACTTGACGATGCCCTTGCACGACTTGCAAACGGGCGCGGCGGGCGACGCATCGTAGATCGCCTTCACTTCATGCAACTCATGCCGCTCGCCGCAATCGAGGCATTTCGCATAGGTGCCGTTGCCATGCAGCTCGATGATGCGCTCGGCCGGGACGCCGGAATTCTGATGCAGATTGTCGATGTTCTGCGTGATGACATGGCTCGCCTTGCCGCTGTCCACGAGCTTTGCAATCGCCATATGCCCCTTGTTGGGTTCGGCCGCGACAATGGTCTTGTCGATCTCGAATTTCCGCCGCCACGCCTCGCGCCGCAATTCCTCGGACCGGATGAAGTCGGAAAAGTCGATGGGCGACATCTTGGTCCACAAGCCGCCGGGGCTGCGGAAATCGGGAATGCCCGATTCCGTGCTGATGCCCGCGCCGGTGAACACCACCACGCGGTAGGCCTCGTCGATCGCCCGTTTCAGCTCGCTTGTCATGTCCCCCCGTTTTTGACTTGGCCCCGCCCGATGGGGGATGATGGCCGAAACCCCATCATCCGGCAAAGGCTCGACATGAAATATCTGCACACGATGGTGCGCGTCGGCAATCTCGACAAGGCGCTCGAATTTTATTGCAACAAGCTCGGCCTCGAAAATCTCGGCCGCTTCGACAATGAGGGCGGCCGCTTCAGCCTGGTCTTCCTCGCCGCCCCCGGCCAGAAGGAAGCGCAGGTCGAACTGACATGGAACTGGGACGAGGAAGAACTCGGCGAGGGCCGCAATTTCGGCCACCTGGCCTATGAGGTGGACGACATCTACGCGATCTGCGACCGGCTGATGAAGGCCGGCGTCACCATCAACCGCCCGCCCCGCGACGGCCGCATGGCCTTTGTGCGTTCGCCGGACAATATATCCATCGAATTGCTGCAAAAGGGCGGCGCGCTGGCCCCCGCCGAGCCCTGGGCCTCGATGCCGAATACGGGTCACTGGTAGGCGGCTTTGTGCTAGGCTTGCGTCCATGACACGCGGAAGCCTCATAGCGGCCTTGATGGCGGCGTTTCTGGCGGGAGCGGGCAGCGCGCTGGCCGATCCGGCGTCTCAGTTCCATTACGGCCTCGACGACAGCATGCGGCCGAACGTCTATGGCGCGCCCGGTTTCCAGAACCAGACACCCAACGATTGGGGACGGCCGGGCGGCGCGCCCTCGGACGCGGTGCCCTATTCGCGCGTCTTTCCCGAACGAAGCGGCTTCGGCAGCAGCCGCGACCCCGCCCGCGATCCGCAGGGCGCCTGCCGCACCGTGATGATGAACGCGCCCGACGCGGTCGGCCGCATGGCCAACTGGCACGCCGTCGAATGCCGCGACGCGCAGGGCCAGAGCTACATCCTGCCCGGCAGCCAGAACAATCTCGGATATTACTGAGCGGATGCACAAGCGGCAGGACGATCCATGCGCATGACATCGGGCCGATGGGCGCCCGTCTGCGCCCTGCTGATCTTTCTGGCCGCTTGCGCCGAGCCCGCGCCGCGCGAAGCGCCGGACGGCATCGAACTGACGCCGCTGCGAACCTACGGCACGCTTGAGAGCCGCGCGATGATGTGGGCCGCCGGCCTGTCGGGCATCGGCGTCGAACACGGCGTCGATTGCTACCGGATGATCTATCGCACGCAAAGCGCCGACGGCCGCGAGATCGCGGTGAGCGGATTGCTGGCCCTGCCGCGCGGCACGGCGGCGCGGCATCTGGCGAGCTTCCAGCACGGCACATCGACATCGCGCGACCGCGTACCCTCGGCGCTGGACGGAACGGGCGTCGCCGCCGCCATCCTCTTTGCCGGAAATGGCTATGCGCTGATCGCGCCCGACTATATCGGCCTCGGCGTTTCCGACGAGATCCACCCCTATCTGGTCGCCGAAGATGCGGGCCGCGCGGTGATCGACATGATCGCGGCGGCGCGGCGCATCGACGGCGTGCCCGGCGGTCCGGTTTTCCTCTCCGGCTTTTCGCAAGGCGGACAGGCGAGCCTCGCGGCCTTGCGCTTGCTTGAGGAAAACGGTGCGGCGGTGCTCGGCGCGGCGCCGGTGTCGAGCGCCTACGACTTGCGCAACATCTCGCTTGGCGCGGCGCTGGCCGGCGGCGCGCAATCGCATGCGCTTTATCTGGCCTATTTGGCGCGGGGATACGCGGCGCGCTACGGCCAGCCGGTGGAGAGCGTATTGACGCCCGAACATGCCGTGCTGGTGGAAGAGCTTTTCGGCAATCCGCATTCGCCGTCGGAAATCATCGCCGCCCTGCCCGCCGAACCGCGCAAAATGTTCAACGCGGAATTTCTCGACGCCTTCGACAACGGCAAACCGAACTGGCTGCTCGACACCATCGCGGCAAACGATGTCAGCGACTGGGCCCCCCGCGCGCCGGTCCGGCTCTATTACGGGACGGAGGATGTCGATGTCGTGCCCGAGGAAGCGCTGAACGCCGAACGCGCCATGCAGGCAAGGGGCGCGGATGTGCAGGCCGTCGATCTCGGCCCGCTCGATCATGAAAATGCAATGCTGGCGGCCGCGCCGCTGATCCTCGCCTGGCTCGGGGAGCTGGCGGCGGCGGATAATGATGGTACGCCCTAGGGGAGTCGAACCCCTCTTTCCAGAATGAAAATCTGGCGTCCTAACCGATAGACGAAGGGCGCACGCTGAGGCCGGGCGAACCGGCCATGAGCGGGCCTTATAAGGGGCCGGGGCGCGGCTGGCAACCCCCCGGAAACCCGCCGAAAAGCCGGAATTTTCACCTGCAATTTCAGGGCGTCGCGTCGCGCGTCGGAACGGCGTCCTCAAGCGTCAGCTGCACGTCGCGTTTTCCCTGCCAGTCGTCGGCGGTGAGCCGCCCCGCGACATGCAGCAAGCCGCTGCCCCGGTCCATCAGCGCCTGCCCCAGCGGCGTCCCTGCGGCGCGGAAGGCGATAGCCTTAAGCCGCCCGCCATCCTCGCCGGTCAGGATGCAGCGCACATGGGCCTTGCCGACAATGTCGGCCTTCACCACGCGCACCGACGGCACGGCGAATCGCGGCTCGGCATTGCCCGCGCCATATGGCCCCGCCTGCTGGATCAGATC
>PHEO01000365.1 GCA_002841195.1 Alphaproteobacteria bacterium HGW-Alphaproteobacteria-11 | reverse complement strand
GCGCCCGATGCTTCAAGCGCAAAGGAACGGTCGAAACCGCGCGCGCCCGGATGCGCGCCCTCGCCATGGCCGAGATGCCATTTGCCGGTCATCGTCGTGCGATAGCCGGCAGCGCCGAGGCGGCTTGCGACGGTGACGACATCGTCGGCGAGTTGTCCGATATAGCCGGGCTGTCCGCGATGTTCGAGCGGCGCCGATTCCGGCAGATTGCCGATCCCCGCCAGATGGCTGTCGACGCCGGTCATCAGCATGGCGCGCGACGGCGCGCAGATCGGCGAGGCGTGAAAATTGGAAAAGAGCGTGCCCTTCGCCGCCAGCGCGTCGATATGCGGCGTCGCGATCTCGCTGCCATAAGCGCCGAAATCGCTGAAGCCGGCATCGTCGGCGAGAATGACGACGATGTTCGGCCGCGCCTCCTGTGCCTGCGCGGGCAGCAGCGCGGCGAGCCACAGCACCAGCGCCGTCTTGATGATCCGAAACGCGCTCATTCGAACAGCCCCGCCGCCTTATTATGACATTATATATGCCAATATACCGGCCCCGTCGCGCCCGGCAACCCCTTGTGCTACCACTCCGCCCATCGAAATCACCTTCCCCGGAGCGACCTTCATGCAAGTCGACGATGCGATCAAGGCGCGCAAATCCGTGCGCGCCTTCAAGCCCGATCCCGTGCCGCTGTCACTGGTGACCGAAATCCTCGAACTGGCGCGCTGGTCGCCCTCCGGCACCAACATCCAGCCCTGGAAAGTGCATGTGGTGGCGGGCGACGTGCGCCGCCGCCTCGAAGCCGAAGTGCTGGCGCATCGCGACACCGACCCCGCCGACAAGGGCGCAGAGTTTCCGCGCACCTCGAAGCGCAAGGAGCCCTACACGACGCGCATGCGCACGCTCGGCAAGGAAATGTACGGTCTGATCGGCATTCCGAAAGGCGACAAGGAAGCCAACTGGGCCCAATGGGGCCGCAACTACCGCTTCTTCGACGCGCCGGTGGGCCTGATCTTCACCATCGACAAGGATCTCGATGCGATGAGCTTCCTCGACATCGGCATCTTCATGCAATCGATCATGCTGGCCGCGAAAGCCCGCGGCCTCGACACCTGCTCGCAAGGCGCCTGGAACAACTTCTGGTCGGTCACGCGCCGCGTGCTGAACGTCCCCGACGATGAATACATCGTCTGCGGCATGTCGCTCGGCTATGCCGACGAGACGCAGCCCGTCAACACGCTGGTCTCCGAGCGCGAACCGCTGACAAGCTTCGCAACCTTTCACGGCTTTGAGTGAATTCAGAACCGCGGCTGCGCGCGGAACGGGCGCACGCTCTCGCCGGTGACGGCGCGCTGACCGGCCGGCATCGCATGTCCGGGCG
>PHEO01000364.1 GCA_002841195.1 Alphaproteobacteria bacterium HGW-Alphaproteobacteria-11 | reverse complement strand
GACCGCCATAGTAGCCGGAATGGCCGGGCACATAGACCGGCTGCGGCACCGTTACGTAGTGATAAGTGTTGCGATAGACGATGGCCGGGCCGGAGCGATGCGCGACGGCGCCATGTCCATACCAGGGACGGTCGGCATAGACCGGTCCCGAGCGATGGCGCTCAGCACGTTCCTGCCGATGGACGTTCTGGCGATGCTGCCACAAGATGTCCGGCCGCATATGCGTTGGATGCCGCGCTGCCTCCGGGCGGTCGTGGCGATGATAAATGTCGCCGCGGTAGCTGCCACGGTCGTCCCAACGGTCGCCGGGCGCAGCCAGCGCGGTGCCGCCGAGGCCGAGAGCGACAAGGGCGGCAACCGCCACGCCTGCCGATATTCCAGTTTGCCTCACCATTGTGGGCCTCCGTTCCAGAGGCGGAAATCCATTTCCGCCAGCATGGACAGGTTTTCACTTCGGACCTGAACGGCGGCTGAACCGGCCATTCACCGCCCCCCCCACAATGCCGCAGGTCGCTGGAGTTGAATTCGCCCGCCATTTCCTTTCGAATCCCCCACGACGATGCCCCCGCCCCGCCAACCCCCGGAGAACCGATGACCGAAAGCCACGCTACAACCGCCTATGGACGATCGGTTACGGAGGCCTGCCGCCGTCTGGGTTACAGCAAGACCGTTGAAACGCTACTGACGCTGGCGGCGCTCGAGATCAAGGTTGAAATTCCGATTGTCCGCGACAATGGCGAATTGGCGATCTTTACCGGCTACAGGGTGCAGCATCAGAATGCGCGCGGCCCCTGCAAGGGCGGCCTGCGCTATCACCCCCAGGTCGATATCGACGATGTCCGCGAACTCGCCTCGCTGATGACGATGAAGACGGCCCTTGCCGGCATTCCGCTCGGCGGCGGCAAAGGCGGCATCGCCTGCAACCCCCACGAGATGAGCCAGCGCGAGCTCGAAACGCTGACACGCAAATTCGTCAAGCGCATTCATCGCGAGATCGGACCCAACTCCGATATCATGGCGCCAGATGTCGGCACCAACGCGCAGACGATGGGCTGGATTCACAGCGAGTATTCAGCAATCTACGGCCACTCGCCGGCCGCGGTGACCGGAAAACCGCTGGCGCTTGGCGGTTCTCTGGGGCGCGACAAGGCGACGGGTCACGGCATCGGCATCGTCGTTACCGAATATGCGCGACACCGCAATACATCTCTCCAGGGTACGACCGCCGTCATTCAGGGTTTCGGCAATGTCGGGTTTCATGCGGCGCAGGCGCTCACCGCACTTGGCGTGAAAGTCGTCGCGATCTCGGATTCGCGTAGCGCGGTGCGTCGCGATGCCGGCGTCGATCTCGCCGCGCTGTCGGCGCAGAA
>PHEO01000363.1 GCA_002841195.1 Alphaproteobacteria bacterium HGW-Alphaproteobacteria-11 | reverse complement strand
CCTGCTGGATGGCGGCCGGATCGGTCAGGAACGGCGCGAGGTTGAATGTGTATTTGCGGATCTGGCCGTCCTCGAAGCCGTATTTCGCCTTCAGCCATTGCCAGAATGCGCTCACCGTCGCGTCCGACACCATGATCGGCATACCCTTCATGTCGGCGATCGATTTCACGTCTTCGCGCGGATGCGTGATGAAAACCTGGGGGTCCTTCTGGAACGTCGCCATCACGGCCCTGGCGCCGGCGCCCGCCTCGACGATGTTGAGCGGAATGAAATTGTTGGAGCCAATGCCGAAATCGACCGAATGGGCGGCCAGCAGTTGCGGCACATTGATGCCCGGACCGCCTTGCACGATTTTGACGTCGAGACCGGCTTCCGCGTAGTAGCCATTGGCAAGCGCCTGATAGAAGCCGCCATGCTCGGCCTGCGCCTTCCAGTCGGTGGCGAAGCTGACGCGGGTGAGGCCGCTGTCGTCCCGGCCGCCGCCGGGACCTACCGCCAGGACGATGACGACAGCAACCGCCACCGCCGCCGCGACGGCGCCCAAAATCAGATTCCGGTTCATGGAGGCCTCCCCCTGAAACGCGCGGCCGCGCGGGACCGGAGGCGATGGTATCAGCAGGAAACCGGCGGGGCTACTGCGTGAAAAGCCCTACCGGCAGGAAGGAAATCCGCTTAGAGCGGCTCGCAGCCGGACTGCCGCCGCATGGCGTCGATGCTGGCGCGCTCTTCATCGGAGGCGATCAGCGACCGAAAGAGAATGATGCCGCGGCTTGAAGGCGCCACCACAACCGGCGCGCCATTGCCGCCATTCGCGGTGTCGTCGGTCGCGAGGATGATTTCGATCGAACCGGCGTTGGCCTGACGGTCGTTGACGACGAAGAAATTGTCGGTGTTGGAGGCGAACATCGACAGCGACCAATAGGTGTCGGGCACGGTCGATGTGATGCGCAGTGGCCGCGCGCCGACATCGTAGACGCAGGCTGTGTAGAGGAGGTCTGGGCTCGGGCGCACGATGCCGCGCGCCGCCCCCGTCGCGGGCTCGGGATAGAGCGGCTTGTTGACGCCACCGGCCTGCGCGGCGATGCCGGCCATGGCGCGGTCCATGATGCCATAGGGCAGGGCGAAGATCGTCAGGATATGAAAGACGGCGGCGAGCACGATGGTGCCGGCGATCCACATGGGCCATGTCTTCATCGTGAGCACGCCTCCCTGGCGATGCGCGGCAGCGCGATCCCGGACGGGTCGCGCACCGCTTCCTCGACGTCAAGAAGCCAGGCTTCCTGCAACGACTTTTCGGAGGCCGCGAATGAACCTCTTCGACTTCTTCCGTGAACGCAAGAAGAAGGAAACTCCAGCCGCGATCGCCAAAGAGC
>PHEO01000160.1 GCA_002841195.1 Alphaproteobacteria bacterium HGW-Alphaproteobacteria-11 | reverse complement strand
TGGCGTCGGGCCCCGCCGCGACCGCCGCCTTGATGTCGGCCATGCCCCAGGGCGTGTCGAGGCCGTTGACGCGGATCGAAATTTCGCGCTTGCCGTAACCGCCTTCCTTCACCGCCGCCGCGACCTGTGTGCGCGCCTCTTCCTTGGCGTCGGGCGCGACCGCGTCCTCGAGATCGAGGATCAGCGCATCGGCCTTGAGATCGCGCGCCTTTTCGAGCGCCCGTGCGTTCGAACCCGGCATGTAGAGAACGCTGCGGCGCGGGCGGGCGGTTTGGTCGGCCATGGGATCGGGTCTCCGGTTCGCGGGGAATGCGAAGCGGACACTATAAAGAGCGGGGGCGGCTGTGAAGCGGAATCAGCCCGCAAGACGCGCCGTGGCGCGCGGCAGCACGCGGGCATAGGGCATGCGCACCGTGATCGTGGTGCCCTGGCCGGGCTCGCTGTCGATCACGAGCGTCGCCCCGTGCATCCGCGCCAGCGCCCGTGTCAGCGGCAGGCCGAGGCCGGTGCCCTCGGTCGAATAGACATTGCTGTCCTTGCCGATCTGGCGGAAGGGCTCGAGCGCGGTCGGAATGTCGGCTTTCGCCATGCCGATGCCGGTGTCGGACACGCGGAACGCCATGCGCTCGTCGGGCTCCATGAAGGCCGCAAGCTCGATATGGCCGCCCTTGGGCGTGAACTTGACCGCGTTGGAGACGAGATTGAGCAGGATCTGGCGCAGCGCCCGCTTGTCGGCATTGAGCAGCGGCAATTCCTGCTCGACCGTGACGCCGAGATCGACACCCGCCTCTTCCGCACGATGGCGCATCATCCGCTCGCAGCTCGCCACGACCTCGATCACATCGAGCTCTTCCTCATAGAGCTCGTAACGGTCGGCCTCGATCTTGGAGAGATCGAGAATGTCGTTGATGAGGCTGAGGAGATGACTCGAGGATTTGTGGATGTCGACGACGTAATCCTTGTAGCGCTCGTTTTCGATCGGCCCGAAAAGTTCGCCATTCATCACTTCGGAAAAGCCGATAATGGCGTTGAGGGGCGTGCGCAGTTCGTGGCTCATATTGGCGAGGAATTGCGATTTCGAGGCGTTGGCAAGCTCGGCCACGTCGCGCGCGTCACGGAGCTGGTTGGCCGTGCGCTCGCGCTCGTTGACCTCGCGATTGAACTTGTCGAGCACGAGATTGTAGCGCGTGGCGATTTCGCCAGCTTCGGTGAAAGGCTCGACATGCAGATGCCACGAAAAGTCGCCGCGCGCCGCCTGCCCCTCCATCGCGCCCAGCACGTCGAGCAACGCGCTCGACGCGCCATGCTCGGCGATGTTGAGGCCGATGCGCTCGTCTTCCGCCGACACGCGCAAGGGATAGAAGCGATTGACGAGGCGCAACACGACATAGGCGACCGAGAAGGCGAAGAGACCGGCCGCGGCAACGCCCTGCGCCTGCACGAGGAATTGCTCGAAGCGCGTGTGGCCATGCGGGAACAGCGACACGTCGCCGAAAATCGCCACCGCCAGCGTGCCCCAGATGCCGGCCGCGAGATGCACCGGCACCGCATCGACCGCGTCGTCGATCTCGAGCCGTTCGAGGAGGTGGCTCGCCATGTAGCAGACGATACCGCCGATGGCGCCGATCAGCACGGCCGAACTCGTGTCGACGATGTGGCAGTTGGCGGTGATGGCGACGAGGCCGGCGAGAATGCCGTTCAGCGTCTGCTGCACGTCCGGCAGACCGCGCGTAAACCAGCTGAGCCCCGTGGCGGCAAAGCCGCCGGCGGCGGCCGCCAGCATCGTGTGGACCAGAATGAAGGGAACGGAAGCGTCGAGCGCCAGCGTCGAGCCGCCATTGAACCCGAACCAGCCGATCCACAACAGGAACATGCCGAGCGTCGCCATCGGCATGTCATGCGGTTCGATGCGCCCGCCATCGGGACCGAAACGGCCGATGCGCGCACCCATGACGAGAATCGCGGCAAGCGCGATCCAGCCGCCGATCGAATGCACGACCGTGGAGCCGGCGAAATCGATGAAACCGCGAAGCTCAAGCCAGCCCGCCGCTTCGCCGGCGAGAATGCCGCCCCAGGCCCAATGACCGAAGACCGGATAGATCGCCATGCTGAGCACGGCCGCCGTGATGAGATAGCCGCGGAAGCTCATGCGCTCGGCAACCGCGCCGGCGACGATGGTGGTGGCGGTGGAGCAGAAGGCGAGCTGGAAAAAGAAGAAGACCATGACCCAGGCCATGCCCGCCGATGCATCGGCGGCACCGCTTTGGAAAGCGAATCCCGAGAGGCCGAAAAAGCCGGCCGCACTGGCGCCGAACATCAAGCCGAATCCGACGAGCCAGAAACCGAGACCGGCGACGCAGAAATCCATGACGTTCTTGACCGCGACGTTGATGGAGTTCTTGGCGCGCACCATGCCGGACTCGAGGCAGGTGAAACCGGCCTGCATCAGGATCACCAGGATGGTGCAGACGAGAACCCAGATCGTGTCGATCGATTGTGCAGCGCTACCCACGATCCGCCCCCGGAACACGCATGGAAAACTGACGTTGGCGTCAGATTACGGGGCGAAAAGTAAATTTTTTGCGCCGCGATATTGGCGATGGGTCAAAAAGCCCGCAGAAACCCTGCACAAAACATGTGCAGGGTTTATCGGAAGGTTAACGGGAGACCGAGCCGCGATTTGCTTTGTGGACGGAATATCGCGCAAAGACTGGCGCGCGCGATGCGGATCGCAACGCTCACGCGGCTTTCTTGAGGTGGCGTGCGCCCAGAATTTCGGCAATCTGGACCGCATTGAGCGCGGCGCCCTTCCTGAGATTGTCGGAGACGACCCAGATGTTGAGGCCGTTCTCGACGGTCGGGTCGACACGGATGCGGCTGATATAGGTCGCATAGTCGCCGACGCATTCGATGGGCGTCACATAGCCGCCATCCTCGCGCTTGTCGACAACGAGACAGCCCGGCGCCTCGCGCAATATGTCGCGCGCCTCGTCGTCGGAGATCGGGCGTTCGAACTCGATGTTGACGGCTTCCGAATGACCGACGAAAACCGGCACGCGCACACAGGTGGCCGTGACCTTGATCTTCGGATCGAGGATCTTCTTGGTCTCGGCCATCATCTTCCATTCTTCCTTCGTCTGGCCGTCTTCCATGAAATCGTCGATATGGGGAATGACGTTGAAGGCGATTTGCTTGGTGAACTTGCCCTCGCCGATATCGTCATTGACGAAGATGGCGCGCGTCTGGCTGAAAAGCTCGTCCATCGCCTCCTTGCCGGCGCCCGAGACCGACTGATAGGTCGCGACGACGACGCGGCGGATGCCGGCGGCGTCGTGCAGCGGCTTCAGCGCCACGACCATCTGCGCGGTCGAGCAATTGGGGTTGGCGATGATGTTCTTCTTCGCATAGCCGGCAATCGCCGATGCGTTGACTTCCGGCACGATCAGCGGCACGTCGGGGTCCATTCGCCAGCGCGACGAATTGTCGATGACGACGCAACCCTTGGCCGCGATCTTCGGCGCCCATTCGCCCGACATCGTGCCCGACGTCGCCATCAGGCAAATGTCGGTGCCCTTGAAGTCGTAGGTATCGAGGGCCCTGACCTTGAGGTCGCGGTCGCCGAAGGACACTTCGGTGCCGAGGCTGCGGCGCGAGGCGAGCGCCACAACTTCGTCGGCCGGGAATTCGCGCTCGGCGAGAATGTTGAGCATCTCGCGCCCGACATTCCCCGTGGCGCCGAAAACGGCAATCTTGTAGCCCATGAGTCTTTCTCCACCGGCCGTTTCAGGATGTCTTCGCTTCATTCAGCAGGGAGAGGATCGTCTCCGCTACGCCTTCAACATTTTTCCGCACATCGTCGTTCCAGTATCTGAGCACCCGGTAACCATTCGCCTCGAACCAGGCATCGCGCTTTTCGTCATGCGCGAGGCCTGCCTCTGCCCCATGCTGGCTACCATCAACTTCAACGACGATCCGGGCCGAATAACAGAGAAAGTCGGCGACATAGGGGCCGATCGGGCATTGGCGGCGGAAATGGAAGCCGTCATGTTTCATGTCCCTCAGATAGACTCAGAGCTTGCGCTCTGCATCCGTCTGGTTTCGCCTCAGATAACGTGCACGCTCATTGGCCATTGCATCGGCATTCTGGCACGGAACGAACTTCGCCACATCTTCACCTCCCCCTCGCGGTGAAGGCATTCATACGAGTGGGTCGACCGTATCGGGTCCTTCACCTCCCCCTCGCGGGGAGGTCGAGAAATTCGCGAATGCGGATTTCTCGGGTGGGGGGTTCGGCGTCGCACCAACGCGCAAATCTCACCGGGTTTGTTGGGCGCCGCAGACCCCCACCCAAAAATCGTTGCTTCTCAACGATTTTTGAGCCTCCCCGCAAGGGGGAGGCAGATGCGCCGAGATGTATTCCTCTACCGATTCAGTTTGGCGAGCGCGGCGAGGATTGCGTCGCCCATTTCCCTGGTGCCGACTTTTTTCTTGCCGGGCTGCATGATGTCGCCGGTCCGCAGACCATCCGCCAGCACGGTGTCGACCGCCTTTTCGAGCAGGTCGGCTTCCACGCCAAGTTCGAAGGTGTAGCGCAGCGCCATCGCGAAAGAGAGGATCGACGCGATCGGGTTGGCCGCGCCCGTGCCCGCGATGTCCGGCGCGGAGCCGTGCACCGGCTCGTACATCGCGCAGGCCTTGCCGGACGCATCCTTCGCGCCCAGCGATGCTGACGGCAGCATGCCGAGCGAGCCCGTCAGCATTGAGGCGATGTCGGAAAGCACGTCGCCGAAGAGATTGTCGGTGACGATCACGTCGAACTGCTTCGGGTTGCGCACAAGCTGCATGGCGCAATTGTCGGCCAGCATATGCTCGAGCTTGACGTCGGCGAACTTCTCCTTGTGAAGCTTGACGACTTCCTCGTACCAGAGCACGCCCGACTTCATCACATTGCGCTTCTCGACCGACATGACGCGGTTGCCGCGCTTGCGCGCCAGATCGAAGGCGACCTCGGCGATACGCCGGATTTCGCCGGTCGTATAGACCTGCGTGTCGACGCCGCGGCGCTCGCCGTTTCCGAGATCGGTGATTTCCTTCGGCTCGCCGAAATAGACGCCACCCGTGAGCTCGCGCACGATCATGATGTCGAGACCCTCGACGATCTCGCGCTTGAGCGAGGAAGCATCCGCCAGCGCCGCGAAGCAGAGCGCGGGGCGCAAGTTTGCGAAAAGCTCGAGATCCTTGCGGAGGCGGAGCAGACCCGCTTCCGGGCGGCCTTCATACGGCACGTTATCCCATTTCGGCCCGCCGACCGCGCCGAGCATGACAGCATCGGCGCGCTTTGCCTTCTCGACCGTTTCGTCCGTCACCGCGACGCCATGCGCGTCGTAGCAGCAGCCGCCGACAAGCTCGTTTTCAATCTTTGCGTCGAACTTGCGGTTGTCGTTGAACCAGCCGATCACGCGCTCGACTTCGCCCATGACTTCCGGGCCGATGCCGTCGCCGGCGACGATGAGAATGTTTCTTGTCATTTGAGTTCTTTTCTTGCGTAGGCCAGACGTCGATCAAAGCCAGGGCTGTTCGGCTTCGAGTTTCTTTTCGAAGCTTGCGATCTCGGCTTCTTTCTTCAGCGTGAGGCCGACGCCGTCGAGGCCTTCGAGCATGCAATGCTTGCGGAAGGGATCGATGTCGAACTTGATGACGCCACCATCGGGGCCGCGGATTTCCTGCGCTTCGAGATCGACGGTGACGACGGCATTCGACCCGCGCTCCGCATCGTCCATCAGCTTGTCGACTTCCGATTGCGGCAGCACGATGGGCAGGATGCCGTTCTGGAAGCAGTTATTATAAAAAATGTCGGCAAAGCTCGTCGCGATGACGCAGCGGATGCCGAAATCGAGCAGCGCCCAGGGCGCGTGCTCGCGCGACGAGCCGCAGCCGAAATTCTCGCCGGTGACGAGAATCTGCGCGTGGCGATAGGCCGGCTTGTTCAGCACGAAATCCGGAATCTCTTTTCCATCGTCGTCATAGCGCATTTCGTCGAACAGGTTCTTGCCGAGGCCCGTGCGCTTGATCGTCTTCAGGAACTGCTTCGGGATGATCATGTCGGTATCGACATTGATAATCGGCAGCGGCGCCGCAACGCCCGTCAGCTTGTTGAACTTGTCCATCAGAATTCCCTCACATCGACGAAATGGCCCGCAAACGCCGCCGCCGCCGCCATCGCCGGCGAGACGAGATGCGTGCGGCCGCCGCGGCCCTGACGGCCTTCGAAATTGCGGTTGGACGTCGAGGCGCAGCGTTCGCCCGGCGCGAGCTTGTCGGCGTTCATCGCAAGGCACATCGAGCAGCCGGGCTCGCGCCATTCGAAGCCCGCTTCGAGGAAAATCTTGTCGAGGCCTTCCTTCTCTGCCTGCGCCTTCACAAGACCGGAGCCGGGCACGACCATCGCGTTGACGGTGGATGCAACCTTGCGGCCGGCCTTGATCGCCTTTTGCGCAATGGCGGCGGCGGCGCGCAGATCCTCGATGCGTCCGTTGGTGCAGGAACCGATGAAGACGCGGTCGATCTTGACGTCGACGATCGGCGTGCCGGGCGTGAGGCCCATATAGTCGAGCGCGCGGCGCATCGACGTCGCATGCGCCTCGTCATGCACATCCTTCGGATCGGGAATGCGATCCGTGATCTTGATGACGTTTTCGGGGCTCGTGCCCCAGGTGATCAGCGGCGGCAGGTTGGCGATGTCGATGGTGATTTCCTTGTCGAACTTCGCGCCTTCGTCGGACGGCAGCGTCTTCCAGTATTCGACGGCCATCTCCCACGCCTTGCCCTTGGGCGCGCGCGGGCGGCCCTCGAGATAGGCATAGGTCTTTTCGTCGGGCGCGATGAGGCCCGCGCGAGCCCCGCCTTCAATGGTCATGTTGCAGACGGTCATGCGGCCTTCCATCGAAAGGTCGCGGATCGCCTCGCCCGCATATTCGATCACATAGCCGGTGCCGCCCGCCGTGCCGATTTCGCCGATGA
>PHEO01000159.1 GCA_002841195.1 Alphaproteobacteria bacterium HGW-Alphaproteobacteria-11 | reverse complement strand
GCATGTGCTCGTGCTCCTAACCCGTATGCAATTGGACCGGGACAACGTGTCGGCCTGACGGCCAGCGCTGTTGCGCCCCGTTGGGGAATAACGCCCGTCGTGACTTCGGAAAGAATCGTCCGGGGGTTGGATCAGAGACTAGGATTGCGGCGCGCCGCGGTCAACAGTCTGGAGATATTCCAAACAAACTTTCTAGTGTTTGTTTTTGCGAAGAATTCTCAATTCAGATTGTCAGCGATCCGAGCGATCCTGCAGACGGACGATCACGTCGACGCGGGCGATATCCATGCCTTGGGGCGCCGGGGGCAATTTGCCGATGGTGACGTCGTCGCCGGCAATGTCCATCAACGCGCCGTCCTTCTCGACAAAGAAGTGATGGTGGTCGTCGATGTTGGTGTCGAAATAGGTGCGGGAACTGTCGACCACGACCTCGCGCAGGAGACCGGCGCCGGTGAACTGGTGCAGCGTATTGTAGACGGTCGCCAGCGAGACGCTGACGCCGGCGCGCTGCGCCTCGTCGTGAAGGGCTTCGGCCGTCACATGGCGATCGCCGCCGTCGAACAGCAGGCGGCCAAGCGCAAGCCGCTGCCTGGTGGGGCGCAACCCCGCCTCGCGCAGCTTGCCGAGCGTCTGGGCGTATGGCCGTTCCTGCGTCACTCCACTGTCCTTCATTCAATGCAGTTTGTAATCGTTACAAACAATAAATAGGGTGTCTGTCACCCGTTTGTCAAGGGCGCCGCCACCGGCTGGCGGCCGCCCGCAGGCCAGCCCCGGCCCCGAAGCTGAGGGTTTGCGGGGGCCTCGCGGTGTGTTACGAAGCGGCCAAGGGAGGCGGCGAAAAGACCGCCCAGGAACGAGACCGGCCGGCGCGACGCCCCCGAGGGCGCCTGCAAGGCCCCAAGCGAGCGGACCCGAATGGCGGACAAGAAAGCGGCCTATTCCTACGAAGACCTGCTCGAATGCGGCCATGGCCGCCTGTTCGGGCCGGGCAATGCGCAACTGCCGCTGCCGCCGATGCTGATGATCGACCGCATCACCCATATTTCCGACGAAGGCGGCGAACACGGCAAGGGCCTGATCAAGGCCGAATATGACATCAAGCCGGATCTCTGGTTCTTCCCCTGCCATTTCGAAGGCGACCCGATCATGCCGGGCTGTCTCGGGCTCGACGGCGCGTGGCAGCTGCTCGGATTTTTCCTCGGCTGGATCGGCGGCAAGGGCAAGGGACGCGCGGTCGGCGTGGGCGAAGTGAAATTCTCCGCGATGGTGACGCCCGCGATCAAGAAGATCGAATACATTATCCAGCTCAAGCGTGTCGTGAACCGCCGCCTCGTGGTCGGCGTCGCGGACTGCACCATTCTGGCGGATGGCGAACTGGCATTCACCATCACCGACATGAAAGTCGGGTTGCAAGCCGCAGAGCAGGCAGCCTGACGCCACGTCCATACGTGGCACGGAATTTTCGTAGTGAAAGAGAGGCTGCCATGAGGCGAGTGGTCGTCACCGGCATGGGAATCGTTTCCAGCATCGGAAACAACACCCAGGAAGTGCTTGCGTCGTTGCGCGAGCGAAAATCCGGCATCGTCAAATCCGACGTCTATGCCGAGATGGGATTTCGAAGCCAGGTGCATGGCAGCCTGAAGATCGATCTCGAACAGGCAGTCGACCGGCGGGCGCGGCGCTTCATGGGCGACGGCGCGGCCTATGCCTGCGCGGCGATGGACCAGGCGATCCGCGATGCGGGGCTTGAGGAAGGCGACATCAGCAATCCGCGCACCGGCCTCGTCGTCGGTTCGGGCGGACCTTCGACCCGGGCGATCGTCGCGGCCGCCGACATGGCGCGCACGGAGCCCGTGAAAGGTCCGAAGAAAGTCGGCCCCTTCGCGGTGCCGAAAGCAATGTCGTCGACCTGTTCGGCCAATCTTTCGACCTGGTTCAAGACCAAGGGCGTCAACTACTCGATCAGCTCGGCGTGCTCGACATCGGCCAACTGCATCGGCAATGCGGCCGAACTCATTCAGTGGGGCAAGCAGGACATGATGTTCGCCGGCGGCGGCGAGGAACTCGACTGGACGTTGTCGGTGCTGTTCGACGCGATGGGCGCGATGTCGGCGAAGCGCAACGACACGCCGGAAAAGGCCAGCCGCGCCTATGACAAGGATCGCGACGGTTTTGTGATTTCGGGCGGCGGCGGCATTCTGGTGCTGGAAGAACTCGAACACGCAAAAGCGCGCGGCGCCAAGATCTATGCCGAAATCGTCGGCTATGGCGCAACGGCGGACGGCGCCGACATGGTGGCGCCTTCGGGCGAGGGCGCGGTGCGCTGCATGAAGATGGCGCTTGAAAACGTCAAGGCGCCGGTCGACTACATCAATCCGCATGCGACCTCGACGCCGGTCGGCGACATTCCCGAGATCAACGCAATCCGCGAAGTCTTCGGCGCGAAGATGCCGCCGATCAGCGCGACGAAATCGCTGACGGGCCACGCGCAGGGCGCGGCGGGCGTGCATGAGGCGATCTATACGCTGCTGATGATGCAGGGCGGGTTCGTGGCCGCCAGCGCCAATATCGACGAGATCGACCCGGCGGTGGCGGATGCCAATATCGCGCGGGAGCGGATCGACGGCGCCGACATCAATCTGGCGATTTCCAACAGTTTCGGTTTCGGTGGCACCAATGCGACGCTGGCCTTCCAGCGTCATAACGGGTGACGGTGCGGGGGCACCGGGTCTGAAGCGGAAGCAAATCGGGGAACAGGCAATTCATGCATGGGTCTGACGAAAAGCCGGGAGAGCGGCGGCCGATACTGACGGGATCGCTGATGACCGGCCGGCGCGGCCTGATCATGGGCGTCGCCAACGATCATTCGATCGCCTGGGGCATCGCACGCGCGCTTGCCGCACACGGCGCCGAACTCGCCTTCACCTATCAGGGCGAAAGCTTCGGCCGGCGCGTGAAACCGCTGGCGGAATCGGCCGGGTCGAAATTGCTGCTCCCTTGCGACGTGACCGACGCCGCGAGCCTCGATGCGGCATTCGAGACGCTCGAAAAGGAATGGGGTGTACTCGACTTCGTCGTTCACGCGATCGCCCATTCCGACAAGAACGAACTCAAGGGACGCTATGTCGATACGTCGCGGGAAAACTTCCTGAGGACGATGGATATTTCCTGCTTCTCGTTTACCGATGTGGCGCGGCGCGCGGCAAAGCTGATGGCGCGGGGCGGCGCGATGGTGACGCTGACCTATGGCGGTTCGACGCGGGTGATGCCCAACTACAATGTGATGGGCGTCGCGAAGGCGGCACTCGAAGCCAGCGTGCGTTATCTCGCGGTCGATCTCGGCCGGCACGGCATTCGCGTCAATGCGATTTCGGCCGGGCCGATGCGGACGCTGGCGGGTTCGGCGGTGGGCGATGCGCGCTATGTGTTCAAGTGGAACAAGACGCACGCGCCGATCAAGGAATCGATCGAGCTCGACCATGTGGGCGGCGCGGGGCTCTATCTCCTCTCCGATCTTTCGGAGCGCGTGTCTGGCGAAGTGCATCATGTCGATGGCGGCTTCAACATCATCGGCATGCCGCGCGCGGAAGAGCTGAAAGCGCAGATGGAGAGCGACGAGGGCTGAGGCTCTTATTTTCGCCGCTTCATTTCCAGCACGTTGAAGGTCGATTCGAGCGCCGGCCAGGGGAAGACGATGCGGGCGCGGCCGTCTTCGAGAAGTGCCGCGATCGCCGGCTGGTCGATCAACTGCGGATCGATGATGCCACCTTCGGGACCGGAATAGGCGCGGATCGGGCCGGAGTGACCTTCGTTCGGCGCGGCGAGCAGCACCCAGGTTTTCTCGTCGCGCGGATAGAAGTAGCCGGACTGGCGCTGCGAGCCTGTCAGCTTTTCGAAAAAGAGGCGGCCGTCTTTCTCGGCGATCTCGCAGCGGAACCAGCCATAGACGACGAAGCCGGCGAAAGGCCCGCCCGCCTTGATGGTGCGGCAGTTCCACCGGCCCTTCAGTTTTTCGGGGTCGGCGGGGACGAGCGTTCCTTCCATCACGCTCACAAGTTCGTTGTAGGCGCCGTGCTCCTCGCCCGCGACGCGGGATTCCATCATGCCTTGCGTCACCGCGTCTTCGTAGCGGTCGAGGCGGTCGCGATCATGCGCGGTGACATGGGCTTCCCAGCCGGACGGTGCCGCTTCGTCGGCGAAGGCGGGCGCGATCCAGAAGAGAGCGGCAAGAAGGACGGCGATGCGGCGCATGGGTACCTCCCAAAAGAAAACGGGGCCAGCCTGAGCTGACCCCGCAATCCTAGCCGCATTCACGGCAAGCGTCAGTCGCGCTCGCGACGGCGGCCGCGGCCACCACCGCCGCCTTCGCGCTTTTCGCGCGGCTGCTCGGCGGGCTCGTTTTCATAGACGATCTCCTCGCCCGTCTCCTGGTTCACATGCTTCATCGACAGGCGGACCTTGCCGCGGTCGTCGAAGCCCAGAAGCTTGACCTTGACCTTGTCGCCTTCCTTGACGACATCGGAGACCTGTTCGACGCGGGTCGGCGCCATCTGCGAGATGTGCACCAGACCGTCGCGAGGACCGAAGAAGTTGACGAAGGCGCCGAACTCGACCGCCTTCACAACCGTGCCTTCGTAGATCTTGCCGACTTCCGGCTCGGCGACGATGCCCTGGATCCAGGCAATCGCCTTGCGGATCGCCTCGCCGTCGGAGGAGGCAACCTTGATCGTGCCGTCGTCGGAAATGTCGATCTTGGCGCCGGTCTTTTCGACAATCTCGCGCACCACCTTGCCGCCCGTGCCGATGACTTCGCGGATTTTATCGGTCGGTACGTTGATGACTTCGATGCGCGGCGCATGCTCGCCCATTTCGGGGCGGGCCGTGTCGAGCGCCTTTGCCATCTCGCCAAGGATATGAATACGGCCGCCCTGCGCCTGAGCGAGCGCCTGCTTCATGATGCCTTCGGTGATGCCGGCGATCTTGATGTCCATCTGCAGCGAGGTCACGCCTTCCGACGTGCCCGCCACCTTGAAGTCCATGTCGCCGAGATGATCCTCGTCGCCAAGAATGTCGGAGAGCACCGCGAAGCGCTCGCCTTCGAGGATCAGGCCCATCGCGATGCCCGCCACCGCGCGCTTCACCGGCACGCCGGCATCCATCATCGCCAGCGACGAACCGCAAACGGTTGCCATGGACGAGGAACCGTTCGACTCGGTGATCTCCGAGACGAGGCGGATCGTGTAGGGGAACTCGTTCTTGGGCGGCAGCACGGCGCGCAGCGCCCGCCAGGCAAGCTTGCCGTGACCGACTTCGCGGCGGCCGGTGAAGCCGACGCGGCCCGTCTCGCCGACCGAGAAGGGCGGGAAGTTGTAGTGCAGCAGGAAGTTTTCCTTGTAGGTGCCTTCCAGGGCGTCGACGAACTGTTCATCGTCGCCGGTGCCGAGCGTCGCAACCACGAGCGCCTGCGTTTCGCCGCGCGTGAAGAGCGCCGAACCGTGGGTGCGCGGCAGGATGCCGACCTGCGAGAGGATGGGGCGCACCGTGTCGAGGTCGCGGCCGTCGATGCGGTTCTTGGTGTCGAGGATCGAATTGCGGACGATGTCGCTTTCGATTTCCTTGAAGACGCCACCGATTTCCGTTTCCGGCACGGCGTTTTCGTCGTCGGGGTTGCAGAACGCGGCCTTGGCCTTGTCCTTCGCCTGCGAGATCGCCGCGTGGCGCTGGCCCTTGTCCTTGAGGCCGTAGGCGGCGCGCAGATCGCCTTCGACCAGCGAACGCACCTTGGCGACAAGCGCCGAGTTGTCCTTCACGTCGATGGCGCGGGGTTCCTTGGCGCATTTCTCGGCCAGGCGGATGATCATGTCGATCACCGGCTGGAACTCGCGATGACCGAACATGACGGCGCCGAGCATGACGTCCTCGGAAAGCTCTTTTGCTTCCGATTCCACCATCATCACGGCATCGGCCGTGCCGGCGACGACGAGGTCGAGATCGCTTTCGACCATCTCGTCGATCATCGGATTGAGCTTGTACTCACCGCCGATATAGCCGACGCGGCCGGCGGCGATGGGGCCCATGAAGGGCAGGCCCGAAATCGTCAGCGCGGCCGACACGGCGACGAGGGCGACGATGTCGGGATCGTTTTCCATGTCGTGGGAGAGCACGGTCGCGATGACCTGCGTTTCGTTCTTGAAGCCCTTGATGAAGAGCGGGCGGATCGGACGGTCGATCAGGCGGCAGACCAGCGTTTCCTTTTCGCTCGGACGGCCTTCGCGCTTGAAGAAGCCGCCGGGAATCTTGCCCGCGGCATAGGTCTTTTCCTGGTAGTTGACGGTCAGGGGGAAGAAATCGAGCCCCGGCTTGGGCTTGCGGTCGCCGACAACGGTGGCGAGCACCGTCGTTTCGCCGTAGGTCGCGAGCACCGCGCCGTCGGCCTGGCGGGCGATCTTGCCCGTTTCGAGGATGAGCGGACGGCCGCCCCATTCGATTTCTTCGCGTGTAATTTCAAACATATCGGTTTCCTGTTCCGCGCCGCCGCTCATCATGCGTTCATTTCCACCATCATGCGGCGGGCGCTTTCTGTGCCGCCTTCCCGGCGGCCGGACAAACTGGATGACTGACGCGGCGTGCGCGAACCATGCGCTACGCAAACTCAACGCAGGACCGGGCGCCACGAGACAAAGGCGAAAGGTCCAGCCGCTTCACAGTCATCCGCTAACGGACGATTGTCTCTTCTCGAAGCTCCACAAAAGCACACGCCCGCCCTTCGGGTCCGGAGACCGTTCGGGCAGGCGCCGCGCCTTGCGAAACCAATGGGGCGATAAAACGCACCCCGTTACCGTCGGATCCCCAGACGGGCGATCAGCTTTTCATAACGCGCCTGATCCTTCTTCTTCACATAGTCGAGAAGGCTGCGGCGCTGGCTCACCATCTTCAACAGACCGCGACGCGAATGATTGTCCTTCGCGTGGCCCCTGAAATGTTCGGTGAGGTTGACGATGCGCTCGGTGAGGATGGCGACTTGTA
>PHEO01000158.1 GCA_002841195.1 Alphaproteobacteria bacterium HGW-Alphaproteobacteria-11 | reverse complement strand
GTGTGCTGGTGGCGACGCCGGCCGGCTCCACCGCCTACAATCTTTCGGCGCAGGGCCCCATCGTCCCGATCGACGCGGCGCTGCTGGCATTGACGCCAATCAGCGCCTTCCGGCCCCGCCGCTGGCGTGGCGCGCTGCTCTCGCACCGCGCTCATGTCCGCATTGAAATCCTCGAACACGGAAAACGCCCCGTCAGCGCCGTCGCCGACCACACCGAATTCCGCAACGTGCGCGACGTCGAAGTCGAGGAAGACGCATCGATCGATCTCTTGATGCTCTTCGACGCCGATCACTCGCTCGACGAACGCATCCTGACCGAGCAGTTCTTGTACTGACGCGCCGCGCCTAGGCCTTCGGCTTTGCCACGTTTGCCACCGCTTCCAGCGGCTCTTCCGTCACCGGATAGCCCGCTTCCGCCGGTATGCGCAGCACGGGCTTGCCCGCCTCGTTTTTTGTCACCACCGGCTCGACGGTGACGACGGGCTTGCCCCGCGCCTCCTCGATCGCCGCCGTGACATTCGGGCTGTAGCCGAGCTTCGCCACATTCATCCGTGTCGGGAAGATGATGGTGCGCGTGCCGGCATCCGCCTCCCGCAGCGCGACTTCGGGTCGGATCCACACCGAATCGACCGACTCGTAGCCGTCATGCACCGCGAGATGATCCTCCGGTGCCGCCGCGAGATAGAACCGCGTGTCGAAACGCTTCGGCATCATGTTGGGCGTGATCCAGTGCGCGAACGGCGTCAGCATGTCGCCGGCGAGCCGCAATCCCTCGCGCTCCAGAAAATCGGCAATGCCGATCTCGCCCTTGTTCAACGGATCGCGATAGGGATCGAGTGCCTTCAGCCGCGCCGCATCCACCACCCGCCCCGTGCGTTCCTCGCGCGCCAGCAGCACCGCCGATTCCTCGAATGCCTCGCGGATCGCCGCCACCCGCATCGAAAACTCCCAGTCGTCGAGCCCCTCCGCGCCGTCGACGCGCCCGCGCACGCCTTCTGCCCGGTCCAGCGCATCCACCTTGCCGCCCGGGAAAACCAGCGCGCCGGAAGCGAAATCGATCTGGTGATGGCGCACCACCATGAATACCTCGATCCCCTCGGCGCCGTCGCGCACAAGCAGGATCGTCGCCGCCGGAATCAGCGCATCTGTCACCGGTTTGCTCATTCTCGCTCTCCCGTTTGCTTCAATTCGAAGCATTGTTTTTATCGTTTGGCGACGTTGTTCGCCGCTTCCGCCGGCCGGTTAAGCGCTCGTAAACCCGCCCCCGCCAATCTGGACCCATCGCAGAATGCGTGTCGTCCGGGATCAAGATGTACAACAGTTCCTTTCGCCTGACCAACCGCGACATCGATCTCGCCTTCGAGGCGCGTCACCTGTTTCTGGTCTGCCAGCCGAAAATCTCGCTCGCCACCGGCGAAGGCCTGGGCGCGGAAGCCTATATCCGCTGGAACCATCCGGACTACGGTCTGCTGCCGCCCGGCCTCTTCCTTTCCTTCTTCGAACGCCGCGAACGCAGCGGCGAGTTGACGCGTTACGTTGCGTCAGCCGCGGCCGATATGCTGGCCGAATGGACGGCGGCAGCCGACGCCGAAAAATCCGCATGGCCGCTCTCGATCAATCTCGGCGCCGCCGACCTCGCCGACAAGCGCCTGCCTGGCGATCTCGACGGCATCCTCGGCGAACGCGGCCTCGACCCCGCGCGACTGATCCTCGAAGTGCCCGAAGGCGCATTCGTCCGCCACGGTGAGGCGGCCGCCCGGATCATCGGCGAGCTGCGCCGCCTCGGCTTCCGCACCGCGCTCGACGGCGGCGGCGCCGTTATCGTCCCCGACGAATTCTTGAACCGCGACTGCTTCGATGAAGTGAAAATCGGCGGCGCGGCGATCATCCAGTTTGCGAGCCGCCTGCGTCACGCCGGTCTCGGCTTTGTCGGCCGCCGCCTTGCGCTCGCCGCCGCGCGCGGCCTTGAGGCAACCGCCGTCGGCGTCGAGGACCGGGCGACGCTCGCGGCCCTTCCCGCGCTCGGCTTCACCGCCGCGCAGGGCGCGCATATCTGCCGGCCGCTCGCGCCGGCCGACCTCGCCGGCTGGACCGCGCCGCCGCGCAATGTTGGCGTCGAAATCGACGCAGCGCCGGAAACGTCGATCGAACATGCGGACGACGCGGAAAACGACGTGCTTCTCCTCACCGATCCGGTCGAAGAAGACGCAACCGGTGAAATGCCCTTGCTACAAGCCGCGCCGCCTCGCGAAGAGCCCGTCCTCTGTCTCTCATGGGAGGATGTCGATTTTCACGTGCCCGGCGAGGAAGTGCGCGGCGTCGCCTGGCGTCTCGACCGCGTTTGCCTTTCGCCCGATCGCTGGCGGGTGGCGCTGATCCGCAAGCCCCGCCGCCTCGCCCATATGCGCAAACCGGAACCCGCCAAGAAGTCGCCGCCTCTCCGGGCCGAACGTCAGGCAAAGCCCGCACCGCGCCCGCGCCACATCCGCCGCCCGCGCGCGCCCTCGGCGCTCGTCACCCGCCCGAGCCTCGTCCAGCTCGCGCTCGGCTTTTAGACCCGCTCGATCACCATGGCGATGCCCTGCCCGACGCCGATGCACATCGTGCACAGCGCATAGCGCCCGTCCCGCTTTTCGAGCTCGTACATTGCCGTCGTAACGAGCCGCGCCCCGCTCATGCCGAGCGGATGGCCGAGCGCAATCGCGCCGCCGTTCGGGTTGACGTGTTCGGCATCGTCCGGCAATCCGAGGTCGCGCATCACCGCGAGCCCCTGCGATGCAAACGCCTCGTTGAGTTCGATCACGTCGATATCGCCGATATTGAGCCCGGCCTTTTCCAGCACCTTGCGGCTCGCCGGCGCAGGCCCGATGCCCATGATGCGCGGCGGCACGCCCGCCGTCGCCATCGCGACGATCCGCGCCCTGGGCGTCAGCCCATGCGCCTCCGCCGCTTCCGCCGAGGCAAGGATCAGCGCGCACGCGCCGTCGTTGACGCCCGACGCATTGCCCGCTGTCACGCTGCCGCCCTCGCGAAACGGCGCGGGCAGTTTCGCCAATGCTTCGAGCGTCGTCTCGGGGCGGGGATGTTCGTCCGCGCTGACAACCGTCTCGCCCTTCCGCCCCGCAATCGTCACCGGCACGATTTCTTCGGCAAAGCGCCCCGCTTCCATCGCCTTGCCGGCCTTCTGCTGGCTCCGCCACGCAAACGCATCCTGGTCGGCGCGCGAAATCTGGAAATCCTCGGCGACGTTCTCGGCCGTCTCCGGCATCGAGTCGACGCCGTATTGCCGCTTCATCAGCGGGTTGACGAAGCGCCAGCCGATCGTCGTGTCGTAAATCTGTGCATCGCGCGAAAAGGCCGCCGTCGCCTTCCCCATCACGAAGGGCGCGCGCGACATGCTCTCGACCCCGCCGGCAACCGCGAGCGCCGCCTCGCCGGATTTGATCGCCCGCGCCGCCGTGCCGACCGCATCCATGCCCGAGCCGCACAGCCGGTTGATCGTCGTGCCCGACACCGTTTCGGGCAGGCCCGCCAGCAGCGACGACATCCGCGCCACATTGCGGTTGTCCTCGCCCGCCTGGTTGGCGCAGCCGAACACCACGTCGTCGACCCGCTCCCAGTTGACGCCCGGATTGCGTTCGATCAGCGCCATCAGCGGCACCGCGCCAAGGTCGTCGGCGCGCATGCCGGCCAGCGCCCCGCCATACCGCCCGATCGGCGTCCTGACGGCGTCGCAAATGAAAGCGTCCTTGATCTGATGGCTCATTGCCCGGCCTCCGTTGAAGTCGAAGGCCGCAACCTAGATCATTTTCGGAAGAAGGAAAACGCTGCGCCCTCAGGCGACGTTCTGGTTCCGGACCGCATGCGCCGGCGCGGCCAGCCGCCCCAGCTTGTCGATCATCGTATCGAGATCGTCGGCCTCGACCTGCTCGAATGCCTCCTTGAGGCCCTCCAGCACATGGAACCGGAAAAGCGGCAGGTCCAGCGACCCGTCGCTGCTGCGCACCGCATGAAATGTGTCGAGCACGGTGCGGAACGCCGGATAAAGCGCCTCGGGCATGCCCGCACGCGCATAGACGGCGCGGAAACCGAGCGCGCCGACATCGTGGATCAGCCGCCAGATGCGATCCTGCGGAACGCTGGTCAGCTCGGCGAAGGACGCCTCGACGAAGTTCATGTTGCCGGTGCAGGCCGTGCGCAGGATCAGCGTCGCCGACAGGCGGTTGTTCTCGATCAGTTGCGTCACCAGCGCGCGCATGTCGTCGTCGCTCATGCGCGTGATCGCGTCGGTGGTCGTCCGCTCACGCGCCTGTTCTTCCAGCGTCGCGGCGGTGCGGCCGTCCATCTCGTGATGCTCGATCAGATAATCGCGCATCTGCTCGGAAACCATCGCGATCAACCGTTCGACAAGCGTCGCCGGCAATTCGTTGCGCTGCACCAGCGGCGCCGCCACATCGGCGTCGTCCGCATAGCGCTCGACCAGCATCGTCGCCGCTTCCTCGTTGATGATCGCGCCCGCATTGGCGATCAGCCGGAGCACGGCCGTGCGGTCGCCTTTCAGCGCCAGCGCTTCCGAAACGGGTGCGGCCACCTGCGGCCGCCCGGCGATGGCGCATTGCTTGGCGGGGCTGCCGTAATACACGAGACCCACGAGGTCTTCGTCGGTCAGCACCGGCGAGCGTTCGAGAACGGGAATGGCAACCGCGTCGATGTCGCGCGCAAGCTGCAGCACGATGTTGCGCGGCGCTTCCGGCACGTCGTTCAGGCAGCGCGACAACGCCTCGCGCACGTTGACGGCGACGTCATGCACCAGATAGCCGAGAATTTCGTGAGCAAGCTCGCGCTCGCGCGGCGCCAGCTCGATCTCCTTGAACTGTGTCGCGACCTTGGCGGCGACTTCGGCCCGCGCGTCTTCCGACGGGTCGGACAGCAGCCGTTGCACATCGGCGATCGTCAGCTTCTTGTCGCTCATCTGGCCCCCCGGCCCCACCTTGACGGTCGGCGCGCCCCGGAAAACGGGACAGCGCAATTCCATAACCAAGCCTAGGCCGAACCGCTTAATGAACGGTTTACGTTAATGGCTGTGGACAACGGGAATCGGGCACAGACCGGCGGCTTTTTGACTCCCCCGCCGTTTCATGGATGATCCGCCCCAACAAGAAATTCAGCCAAACGGGGATCGGACATCATGCTTGAGGGCCTCAAGGTCATTGAAATGGCCACCTATATCGCCGCGCCCGGCGCCGGCGGGATTCTGGCCGACTGGGGCGCGGACGTCATCAAGATCGAGCCGCTTGCGGGCTGCCCCATGCGCTACACCATGGCCAACATGGGCGCCGACCACCTGAAAGGCTCGCCGATTTTCGATCTCGACAATCGCGGCAAGAAGGGCCTCGCCATCAACACCGCAACGCCGGAAGGTGTCGAAGCTGTGAAGCGGCTGGTTAAAGACGCCGACGTCTTCATCACCAATGTCCGCCCCGGCGGTCTCGAACGCGCCGGCCTCGACTACAAGTCGCTGGCTGAGGTCAATCCGCGCCTCGTCTATGCTTCGGTCACCGGCTACGGCCTCGAAGGCCCGGACCGCGACAAGCCCGGCTTCGACATCGCCGCCTTCTATGCGCGCTCCGGCGTCGGCTGGCTGCAAACCGTGAAAGGCGCGGAGCCGACAACGCTGCGCACCGGCATCGGCGACCACACCACCAGCATGGCGACCGTCGGCGGCATCCTCGCCGCCCTTTTCGAACGCGAGAAATCCGGCAAGGGCCGCCTCGTCGAGGCCTCGCTCCTGCGCGTCGGCGTTTATGCGGCGGGGTCCGACACCGCCGTCCAGCTTCGCTACGGCAAGCTCGGCTCCACCAAGCCGCGCCTCGAAACCATCGCGCCCCTCAACAACTTCTTCCACACGAAGGACGGCTGGATCGTCATCGTGCCCCGCCAGGGCACCGTCGACTGGACCGCCGTCTGCCGCGTCATCGGCAAGCCGGGCCTCGAAAAGGACCCGCGCTTCGACAGCCCGAAAACGCGCCGCGCCAACGCCGCCGAACTTGTCGGCATTCTCGACGCCGCCTTCGCCGAACACGACACGGCGTATTGGCGCGCCAAGCTCGACGCCGAAGACATGATCTGGGCCCCGCTGATGCGCCCGGCCGATGTCTATGCCGATCCGCAGGCCCACGCCGCCGGCGCCTATGTCGAGGTGATGGAAGAAGGCGGCAACGGCACCTACATGGCGCCCGCCTCGCCGATCCGCTTCCCCGGCGCCGAACCCGAAGGTCCGCGCGCCGCCGCGCCGGTACTCGGCGAACACACGATCGAAACGCTGAAGGCAGCCGGCTTCGCCGACGCCGAAATCGAAAATCTCCGCAAGGCCGGCGCCATCGCCTGACGCACAGCCCGGATCGGAACCGCATAGCATGAAAGAGGAGCAACCGATGAGCGATACGGACTACGTCCCGCCGAAGGTCTGGACCTGGAACAAGGAAGGCGACGGTGGCCGCTTCGCCGCCATCAACCGGCCGGTCGCCGGTCCGACGCATGACAAGGATCTGCCGGTCGGCAAGCACCCCTTCCAGCTCTATTCGCTGGCGACGCCCAACGGCGTCAAGGTCACGGTGATGCTGGAGGAACTGCTGGAAGCCGGCCACAAGGGCGCCGAATACGACGCGTGGCTGATCAACATTTCCGAAGGCCACCAGTTCGGCTCGGGCTTCGTCGCCGTCAATCCGAACTCGAAAATCCCGGCGCTGATGGACCGCTCCACCAACCCGCCGACCCGCATTTTCGAAAGCGGCGCGATGCTGCTCTATCTCTCGGAGAAATTCGGCGGCGCCTTCATGCCGAAGGATCTCGTGAAACGCGCCGAAGTTTACTCCTGGCTGATGTGGCAGATGGGTTCCGCGCCCTATCTCGGCGGCGGCTTCGGTCACTTCTATGCCTATGCGCCCTTCAAGAGCGAATACGCGATCAACCGTTTCGCAATGGAAGTGAAGCGCCAGCTCGACGTCCTCGACCGCCAGCTTGCCGACAACGAATACATCGCCGGTCCCGACTACTCCGTCGCCGACATGGCGATCTGGCCCTGGTACGGCGCGCTGGCGAAGGGCCTGCTCTACGAGGCGGGTGAGTTCCTC